>JAGSHB010000052.1 GCA_023954815.1 Myxococcales bacterium
ACTGGCCCACCAACCATCGACCGACCGAAACTTGGCCCAAGGTAGAGCGCGCCATGCATGTGCTCACCGGCCACTACGGCCTCGCCATGAACGAGGCGACCGGGGCGCTGGAGCGCCTGGGCTGGCTCGACGACGCGCTCGATGTGGAGGCGGCGCTGAAGCGCTCAAACGCGGTGATTGCGGGCTTTCCCACGGCGAAGCTCTCCTTTGAAGGCGGCGCCGGCACGGGCAGCGCCGTCGCTACGAGCTTCCTTGGCACCAAGGGCGCGACGGTGGATCGGGCGCAGATGCTCGATGGCGGCCGCATCATGAATCGGCTGCAGTTTGAGACGGTCGGTTTCGCAAGTAACAGCAAGCTCAAGGGCCGCGTGACGTTGGCTGCCATGCCGCGCCACTTCACCCTGACGCAGACCCTGACAGGGCACGCCGCTGCCAAGGTCGCGCGCATTCGGATCGGCGGCGCTGCTTTGGCGGCGCTGCCCAAGAGCGAGTGGCTGGTGCCGGGTCGAGTCCTCCGTCGCACCAATGGTGCGGGCAAGGGGTGGGTCTTCTTGGTCGCAGACGTGCCAGGGCAATCCCTCGCGACCAACGTGAGCGGCGAGGTGGTGGCGCAACGCAGCGTGAGTCAGCTGGCCAAAGCGGGCACGACAGTGGCGCTGACGGTCCTCGCCGCGCAGGCCGTAAGTGCCGCCGAGCTGAGCATGTTCATGACACCCAACAAGGCGGTGCAGGTGTCGTATCAGCTGCTGAACCTGGCCGGCAAACCAGTGGGTGCCCCTGTGGTCGCGCCGTGGAATGCGGAGCTTGGGGCCTACAAGGTCCCCCTCGGCACGCTCAAGAGCGCGGGTGCGCCCGGCAAGCCGAACTGGGAGCAGGCGGTCTATCACAACTGGTATGGCCGGCATCGCTTGACGGTCACCCGTGTCAGCAAGGCCCCAATGGCTGTTCCGCTGGCCCTGTTCGGCAGCGGCGGTCTGTCTTGGTACATCACCGGCGGCGCGCCCCTGTGGCGGGACAGCAAAGGGCGCCCGACGGGCACGCCCATCCAGGTCTCCAAGAACTGGCACGGGCAGGTCTGGTACCACCTCTACAGCCAACCCACGTTCCGCGGCCCGGGCGCCGATACGCTGGAGTTGACCATGGCTTCATCGCGCTGGGGCCCCGTATTTGCGGCCTCCCACGCGCAGTTAAGCCTCGTCGGCTGGTCGCAGGCGGGCGGGCATTGGGACGAATCGGCGCTGGGCTGCTTCGGCGAGAGCATCACCTACGACCCCGATGTCACCCTCAATCGCGCCATGGTCGATGATGTGCGCCCCTTCCAGGTGCTGTCGAAGACCAAGTGGAGCTGGACCGGCAACGTCGGTGGCGCCGACTTCCTCCGCTACGCTACGACCGCCAAGCCCTATTGGGAGCGACGTCTCGGTCGGGTTCGCTCGCACTACGCCGCGCCTGGGCCAAATCTCACGGATGTGGTCTACGCTGGCGTCTCGTCTGACGGGGCTATCCGCGCGACGATTCGTACGCAGCTGGTCGGCACCGATGACGTGGTGCGCGCCTACTATCACCTCGACTACGAGTTCCTCAAAGACGTCGACTACAGCCGGCTCGCCTTCTTCCAAGTCGCTGCTGACAACTATGCCGACAACCTCTTTGCCAAGTACGCCTATGGCAATGCGTCCGGTGCCATCAAAGTTGCGCAGTCGACCAACCACAAGAGCAAGGGGTACGCGTCGAACGCCCATCGTGGGATTGCGCTGCCGGGCAAGTCGCCCTGGGTGCTGCTCTACAACAACCAGCGCACGGGAGATTCGCTGCCTGAGCGCTTTGCCAACGTCGGCTTTGTTGTGCGTTCGTTCGAGGCAAAGATTGGCCAGGCGACGCTGACCACCCCCCACATCAACCTGACGCGCACCTACAACGGCAAGATGAGCCAGATGGCCTTCCAGCTCGGGCTGCCGCACACCCCGGGATCGACCTGGTGTGGTGCGCCGTGCCTGGGCAAGCAGCGGTTTGTGCCCAAGGGCAGTCGTGTGCGCGCGACGGTGGAGTACCTCGTGCTGCCGGCCAACAAGAGTCGCTACTACGGCGAGAGCGCTTGGTTGAAAGCGCTGGCCCCCTCGCTCTTCGACCATCCCGAGCAGATCCGGCAGGTCGCGGCCAACAACCAGCTGGTGGTGCAGGCGACCGTGGGCAAGGTGCTGCGAGCGCAGCCAGTGGTGGTGGATGCGGAGGCGACCCAAGCAAAAATGGGGATGATCGGGCCCGGGGCTGTGGTCGCCGACCTGACGATGAGCGGCGGGCTGGGCTTTGTGCCCGTGACCAT
The DNA here is from genome assembly GCA_023954815.1 of Myxococcales bacterium. Classification (GTDB taxonomy): domain Bacteria; phylum Myxococcota_A; class UBA9042; order UBA9042; family UBA9042; genus UBA9042. The sequence goes on from JAGSHB010000052.1 coordinate 2,324, forward strand.
CGCCGGACTGCCGCGCCATGGCGGCTGGCGTCTGCAACGCTTGCTGAATGGGACCTGGGTTACCTACGATCCCGCCGTGCACGGCAATGATCACTGGCAGGCTGAGTTTACGGCGCTGTCGCAGGATTGGCGGCTGACGTTTAGCTTGCCGGGTGTGACGAAGCAGCGGGTTCGATTGGTTTCGGAGTAGGGGAGTGGACAGTCTGCCGGCCTGAAGAGGCTCGATGACCGCCAGTGGCACAGCCATCGTCACCCAAAGCTCCTATGGGGCGCGCCGAAGGGCCAGGCTGCCGCTACGCGCGAGTTCCAATGCTAGCCGGAAGCTGGATTGCTCAACGCTTAGCGTTCCGGCTGCTGATGGCGATGTCGACCAGAACGGGTTTGGAGGCGGGCCCGGCGCGACCGGCGAGGTCAATGCGCTGCAGGGTCACCCGGTTCATGCCCGGCTCCCATCCACGAAACAGTCCCCGACACATACCGTGACCGATGGACAGCCCGGGGCTCATGGTCTGATGACGCTTGCCCGTCTTGGTGTGGGTCAAGGTAACGAGGTAGCGCATGTGGGCTGGATCTTTGCCAGGCAGCGAGAGCGTCAAATGGCGGGATGGACCGCAGCCCATCGCCCGCGAGGTGAAGGTCGCTTGCTTGATCCGTGGGGCGACGCGTGTCGAAGGTCGGAGGTCTCGCTTTCCCGTCGTGAACTCAAGCTCTTCAAGCTGCTGGACTGCGCGCATGAAGTCCTTGCGATAATGCGCGGTCGCGATCGCCTTGGCGGCTTTCTGCACGCGGGGGGTGTCGAGTTTGAGGGTATAGCGCGTATTCGAGCGCAGCCTTCCTTTGGGCGAGAGCACCCAGAGTTGAACGCCAGATGACACCTTCTGGCCGAGGCCAGGCTTCACCGTGGCAGCCACGCGATGCCCCGGCGCAACAAATCGCGCGCCACGCAAGGCGGCGGCGATGGGCTCACTCGCCGCCCCCCCGACGCCGACCCACACGACGAGGTTGCGGGGGAGCGCTGTCGCCCCACTCTTCGGCGCCGTCCACACGCTGGTGCCATCTCCACACTTGGCGCTAGCCATCGACGGCAGCACGAGCATGAGGGACAAGACCAAACTCGTCAGCCCGGATCGAGCGACTCGTGGGTGCAAATGGCGGACATGGAACGCTGGCATCAGAACCTCCCAGGCACGGTAACCCTATCAGATGGACGCACGACATTGTCAGGCGATCTCTGCCGTCGACACCAAGGTGTTCAGGCGCAAAAGAGGTAGCGTGCCGCGCGGAGATCGACGGCGCACCGGCCAGCGGAGCTCGTGCATCCCCTATGCGCGGTCTGCGGTGCGACTCCTCGACATCGCGCCCTGCGCCAAGGGCTACGCGACCTGTCTGTGCCCCCCCCTCCCCCTGCCGGTCTCATCAAGCGCTCCGGATCTTGGGGAGCCGCATTGTGGGCGCTAGAGTCAACAAGAGATCCCCAGACAGAAGGCTCAAACACCGGAAGATTGCTCGCGGCCCCCCGCACACGGCGACCACGACCGGAGCCAGAAGGGAGGACCGACGCCTCTACTTCTCCTCATTCGTTGGAGGTCAGACGGCCAATAGGCAATCGGACTGAATCGGCAATCGCTAGTTCGGCTACGCGACCGTCTGAACCGTGATAGAAAAGGCTGACCGATATTCTCAGTGACTCGTTTGAGTCCATCGATGGTCGGTCGGAGGTACAGTAACCCTCCCGCGCTCATCGAGGAGACGACAAAGATATGACATCCAGGAATCTAGTTACAGCGCTCCTCGCAATCTCCCTCGTCGCCGGCGGGGCGACGTCCGCACTCGCCGGGCCGAGCAAGCGTTCGAAGAACACAAAGAAGAAGGTGCGAAGTCCTGACCGAACCGTAAAGAAGGGTACCAAACACACGACTCCGAGCGGCAAGACCGTCAAACGTGGCAAGGTCGAGAAGGCTGGCGGTGCCGTCAAGCGTGGCGCCGTCATCGAGGGCAAACACGGTCGAGCGATCAAGCGTCGCAAGGTTCAGGACGCCGACGGCACCACAAAACGCGGCGTGGCGGTCAAAGGTAAGGATGGGCGGTCTCTCAAACATGGCAAGGTCAAGACCGCCGGCGGCGCCGTGAAACACGGTGCGACCGCAAAAGGCAAGTACGGCCGATCCGCCAAGCACGGAAAGGTCAAAAGGGCCGACGGCACCGTGAAACGCAGATCCGCGACGAAGGGCAGGGGGGCCGGCGCCAAGAAATAGAGACCACAATCGAGACTCGGGCGAGTTTGGGGGGGCAGGACGGCGATTGACCCAGCGATTGGTCGCACAGGCACGTCGCTCCAGGGTCTGATTAACCAAGAGCGTCACTATCACCCTCAGCGGAGTTCCAAAGTGCGGTCATGCGGCCTGACGGCCGCTTTGGACCCGCGTCGCGCACCGACAAAAAACAACCACAGGAATGATCCGAGCGGCTATTGTACTGGTGCGGCCTTGGATTGAGCCCCCGACGATGCGGTCTGGCCAACGCGCTCCGGAGTCGACAAAGAGATGACAGCTTTGACCCGCGCTACGAAGTCTACAGGCGGTCGCGGCCTCGCTCCTCACGGGAGTGCCAGCGCTCAGCCGCCCCACCCTCCGCCCCAGTTGCAGTCGCCCACGAGTGCCGAGTTGCTCGCATACTTCGGCGAGACTTGGCACCTCTACGATTGGCTCTTCAGCGGCGTGGCGCCTGAGGCCATCGCCATGCAGCCCGACCCGCTGCGGCATCCGTTGGTGTTCTATGTCGGTCACACCGCTGCATTTTACGTCAACAAGCTGCGTCTCGCAGGGCTCTGGCAGGATGGCGTCGACGCCCATCTCGACCAACTCTTCGCTCGTGGGGTTGATCCCGCAACGGCCAACGACCTGCAGACCCTAGCGTGGCCAACGCTAGCTGAGGCACTGCGCTATCGCGGGACGGTCTTTGACAGGGTCCGGCTGTTCATCGAAGGCTTAGATGTTTGTGGTGCCATCACCCCATCTGATCCGCTCTGGTCTCTCGCGATGAGTTTAGAGCACGACCGCATTCACTTTGAAACCAGCTCCGTTCTCATTCGACAGCTGCCGTTAGATGTGGTCACGCGTCCTCCTGGCTGGGTCTATGCTGACACCGCCGGCGAGCCACCGCCGCTCGCCTGGATCGCTGTTCCGCCACGCAGCGTTGAGTTGGGGCGTCCCGCGTCTGGGGCCACCTTTGGCTGGGACAATGAGTACGGCCAACTCGCCGCCGACGTGTCTGCCTTCGTCGCAACTCAGAATCTGATCTCCAATCGCGACTACTTTGGGTTCGTCTCTGACGAGGGCTACGCGCGGCGTGATCTGTGGAGTGAGGCTGGCTGGCGCTGGCGGTCGAGACAGGCCGTCGAACGGCCGCGTTTCTGGACGGGATCGGTGTCAAACCCACGCTATCGGGCGATGTTCGATGAGCTGGAGATGCCTTGGTCGTGGCCGGTGGAGGTCTGCGCACATGAGGCCGAGGCCTTCTGTCGCTGGCTGGGTGGAGGTGCCCGGCTCCTGCGAGAGGTCGAACATGCTGCCCTTGCCCTGGACGCCCCCCGAGACAGCACCGGCGATTCGATCGCGCACCCCGGCTACAACCTCAACTTACGCTATGGATCGCCGTGCCCAGTCGCTAGCCTCCCATCCGGTCGTACGCCGTTGGGGTTTAACGACGTGTTCGGCAATGTATGGCAGTGGTTTGGCGATGATTTTCAACCGCTTCCAGGTTTTGTGCCGCACCCCTATTACCCGGAGTTTTCACAGCCTTACTTCGATAGGGACCATGCGGCGCTCGGTGGTGGCGCTTGGGCCTCCACGGGCGCGAGCGCGAGCCGATTGTACCGACTGTGGTTTCGCCGCCACTTCTTCCAACACGCCGGGTTTCGGGTAGCGCGCGATGTGTGAGCGGGCGAGAAATCGACTCAGCGAGGGGCGATCGGGCACCACACGAGCGCGTCGCTTGCGTCCCGAGGGCGCGCCGCATCCTCGGGATGAAGCCAGTCAGGCACCAGCGTCGTCGCACAGTTCTGCGGCGCGCTCGCCGGCAACGTGGGTCCCTCAATCCCGCCCAGATCCCGACTCGGTAGGGGAGGGTGCAGATGCACGGCGCGACAAGGCTCCCGAACGAGACCCTCACCAACGCGCCCTCATAGAGGCCGCCGGGCGCTTGGGTGTGCGCTGCGAAGATCTGCTCGAGAGTTGGGGGGTCGACGTCGTTCGCTACTCGAAGGCCGGTCGCAGCGCGCTGGTCCTGGATGGCTGTACCACCACCGCGCTCGGGCACGTAGCTGAGGTGATCTGCGCCAACAAGCGGGCGACCTGCGCGCTCCTGAGTGAGCTCGCATTGCCTGTGCCGAACGCGGTCGTCGTCGAGCCCGGACAGAGCCGCGCGGCGATCCTCCGCGACCTCCCCAGCGACCGTCCCCTGGTGTGCAAACCCCTTGAAGGGACCAACGGCGAAGGCGTAGTGATGGGGCTGGTTGACGACGCCGCGATTGTGGAGGCCGTCGAAGCGTGTTGGCGTCGGGGCCCCGCGCTGGTGGAGGCACAGATCCCGGGAGCCGACCTTCGTATTCACGTCATCGGTCGCCGTGTGGTCGCTGCCTGTGAACGTCGTCCGGCGGCGGTCACGGGAGACGGTCGCTCCACTGTGGCCGAGCTAGTTGCCGCCCGAGACGCCGAAGTGCAGGCGCACAACCCGCAGAATCGGCTGCAGCTGGACGCGGCCTCCCATGCGCTCTTGGCGGCGGCCGGCTGCACGCTCAGTGACGTGTTGGCCAAGGGGCGCGTGCTGCCACTGAAGACCGTCGCAAATATCGCTCAGGGGGCAACCCCTGTGGACATCACCCACCTGCTGCATCCTCGCTATCAGGCATGGGTGGCGCGTATCGGGGCATCGCTGTCGCTGGATATCTTCGCCCTAGACGTCCTCGCGCTAGATCCGATGGCAGACCCTGCCCAAGGGGGCGCGGTAATTCTCGAGGTCAACGCCCGACCTCAGTGGCTTCATCACACGTTCTCGCAGGGCCAAACACATGATGTCGCGGCGATGCTGCTTACCGCGCTGTTGGAGGATCGATGAGTGAGCCGCTTCGCGTGGGAGTCTGCGTCCCGCCTCGTCCGCGTCCCCATGACCCTGGCTTCGACAAACCCTGGACCTGGGGCTGTCTCAAACCCGATATCCAGGCGTCCTTGGTGTCCGAACTCGAGCGGGTCGAACACCTGACCATTGAGCCAGCCGACTTTCGTCTGGCGTGGGTGGACGGGGGCAAGGTCTGGCTCGCTGGTCGCTGCTTGAATGAGCTGGATGCGCTCTTTTGGTATTGCGAGGTCGACAGGCAGCCAGGGGCGTTTGCGCTGACCATCCTGAAGATCCTTGCGGCCGACATTCCGGTCTATCCAGATCCGAACAGCTGGGAGATCGCTGTCGACAAGTTCACGGCCCACGTGGCGCTGGCACGAGCGGGGCTGCCGGTGCCAGAGTTCATGCTCGTCGACCTCAATAACCTCGCCCCAGCGGAGACGGCTCTCTCGCGGTGGGGAGGCGCGATGCTTAAGCCGCGCCGGGGTGCCTGGGGCAAGGGGGTCACATTCATCGAACACCCTTCGACCTTGCGAGATCTCGCGGGCTACATCCGCTCGACCACAGGTGGCTCACCGGATGGCGGCCTGCTTCTCGAGCGCTACTACAACAACGACATCTCACGGTGGAGCAGCGTCACGGTGCTCGGTGGTGAGGTCATGTACGGCTACCGAAAACAGGCCAGTCGCCGCGCGTCGCTGCCGGGCGGCCGTCAGAAGGTCTACGACCCCGACGAGCAGGGGGGCGCTGTGGTGCGTTGTGATCTCACCGAGGCTCACGTTCAACTCGCCAAGGCAGCGGCGGCCGCCCTCCGTTGCCCCATCATCGGCTTTGACATGATCTGGGTCGACAACGCACCGCTCATCATCGATGAAAACACCTCGCCGGGGAATTACCCGGCGCTCTATGCCGAGGTCGGGATCGATCCGGCCAGTGCCTTCGCCAATTTGATTGTCTCGCTGGTGACTTCGCGCCGCCCAGCACAGTAGGCAGCACCCGGGCGCTGATCATTGCTCGCTCGTGTCCCGGCCATCTTGCGCAAGCTGCGGGAGTCGATCCGCTACTTCACACACTTGTTGAACACGCACAGGTTGCTGCTGCAGTGCTTGTTCTCCTTGCACTCGACGCAGGTCACGAAGCAGTGCCCGCTCTTGCAGGCGTTGTCGACTGCGCAGAACACGCCCAGGTCGACCTTGCCGTAGCAGGTTCCTGCGTAGCAGTAGTTGCCACTGCCACAGTGGCCGTCGTTGAGGCACGAGGCGCACACCGTGCTGCAATGCCCGCCGATACACTGACTCCCCTTTCCGCACGGAACCCCGTTGCCCAGCTTGCTCACGCAGCTCCCCAAGGCGTTGCAGAACAGCGTCGGGCCACAGGGCGCATCGCTGCCGTTGCAGCCGCAGGTGCCGAGCGCTAGACATTGGCCCGTGGTGCACTCCGCGTGGACTTTGCAGGTCTTGCCGTAGATTTTCGAGTTCGCCGTGTAGCAGTACTGGCTGCAGGTGCCGCTCTGGCAGTGCTCAGGGACGCCGCAGCCGACGCCGTCCGCCACCTTGGGCAAGCACCAGCCGAGGCCGCCGCAGTATTGGGTCTTGCCACAGTTGGCGTGGGTGCCATTGCACCCGCATGTGTTGTCGGACAAACACTGGAGGGTGTTGCACTCAGCGTGCACCTTGCACGACTGACCATAGCTCTTCGATTTCGGCTTGTAGCAGTACAGGTTGCACGCGCCGCCGGCACAGTTCTCCGCCTTTGTGCAAGCGGCCCCGTCGGGCAGCTTCTGACACTTGTAGCTCAGGCACAGGTTGCCGCCGGTGCACTTGCTCGACGACTTGCACTCCACGCACGTGCCAGCGCACTGGCCACTCGTGCAGGCGTTATCTACTGCGCAGTACTGACCCAACCCAACTTTGGTGTAGCAGGTGTTCTTGTAGCAGTAGTTGCCCGCGCCGCAGTGGCTATCTTCCTTGCAGCTGACACAGATCCCGGCGCAGTGCCCGCTCTTACAGGCGTTGTCGACTGCGCAGAATGACTTAAGCCCCACCTTCGCGTAGCACGCGCCGCCATAGCAGTAGTTGCCGTCGCCGCAGTGGCTGTCGGCGGTGCACGCCACGCACACTGTGCTGCAGTGCCCACTGGTGCATTGGTTGGGCTTTTTGCACAGCAACCCGTTGCCGAGCGTGGTTGCGCAGCCCCCCAACAGGTTGCAGAACTGCCCCGCGCCGCAGTTGGCGTCGGTGCCGTTGCAGCCGCAGGTGTTCGTGGCCAAGCACTGCAGCGTCTTGCACTCGGCGTGCACCTTGCAGCTTTGGCCGTAGTTCTTCGACGCCTTGGTGTAGCAATACCCGTCGCACACCCCGCTCGCACACACAGCCGCCTCGGAGCAGAGCGTGCCGTCCTTGAGCTTGGCGACACAGCTCCCCAACTTGTCGCAGAACTGCCCGCTGGGGCAGTTGGCGTGGGTGCCATTGCATCCGCACTTGTTGGACGCAAGACACTGCTTAGTGTTGCACTCCGCGTGGACCTTACAGCTCTCGCCGTAGCTCTTTGCGGCCTTGGTGTAGCAGTACAAGTCACAGAGCCCGCTCTTGCAGTGGCTCGGCGAGGAACAGGACACACCGTCGCCCAACTTTACGACGCACTTGCCGAGCGCGTCGCAGAACTGGCCGGTCGAGCAGTTTGTGTCCTTGCCGTTACACCCGCACGTACCGGCGGCGAGGCACTGCCCGGTCGTGCACGCCGCGTGGACCTTGCATGCGCCACCGTAAGCCGTCGCGCCCTTTGTGTAGCAGTACAGGTCGCACAGTCCACTGACGCACTCGATGGGCGCCCCGCAGCCGGCGCCGTCGGCCAGTTTGGGCTTGCAGTAGTTGCCCGCCTTGTAGCACCAGCTCGTTGTGGGACAGGTCTTGCCGTTGACATTGCAGTCACGGCAGGTCCATGTCGGGTCGCCGCAGTCGGAGCTCTTGCAGCGGCGGTGGATCCCGGTGGAGATCTCCGTCGAGAAGCAACTTTCCCCGCCCCCGAGTCGCGCCTGACAGGCGCCGTTGTCCGCACAGAATTTATCGGCTGTGCAGGTGTCCCCGCTTGCCTTGAAGCCAGGGTGGCCGGGCGGAAAGCACGCCACACAGGTGGTGTCGCACTTGCCCGATGCACACCATGCGTGCTCCATTCCCTTGTTGACCCCGACACACGCAGCGCCGAACGGGAGCTTGGTCTCGCAGGCCCCGGTATTGTTGCAGAACTCGCCATTCTTGCAGCCGTTTTTCTTGGCCGGGGAGCACGCGCGGCAGAAGCCACCCCAGCAGTTGCCCGAGGCGCAGTTGGTGTCCTTGGTGCACACCGCGTCGATACCCTTCTTGTCCGCGCAGACGCCCAGGTAGCAGGTCTTGTCGCTGGCGCACATCTCGTCCGCTAAGCAGTGCGTGCCGCAACCGAACTTAGGCGTGAATCCGCCCGCGTGAAAGCACACGCCGATGGCGCAGTCGAAGGTTTCGGCGAACTCGTCGCTCTTTTGCTGCTTGTAGTTGCCTGTGCCGCAGAGGCTCTTTTCGGCGAAGTCGAGCTTGAGCTGCAGGCTGATGCTCCCGAGTGTGATCTTTACGAGGTCCAGGAAGGTCCACTCACCGAGGTTAACGCTCGCGGTGAGAGAGACCTCCTTGCTGGTCAGCTTCACCTTGTTGGCGAGCAGGTCCCAGCCGTGGGCCGCGAGCTTGCCGTCGATGATCATGCCGGGGATCAGCGAGTCGTAGACCACCTTCCCGAACAGGCCGACGTTGCCAAAGCCGCCCAGGGGAGCGGCCAGGGCCAGGACAGCGCTGACATAGATCCGGTAGTCAGCGAAGGTCTTGCAGGTCTTGCCGGGCGGGCAGCCGATGAGCAAGTCTGCGCCCGCGAAGTCGATTCGCTTTTCGGGGTCGAGCACGTCCTGGTTCTTGGCGTCCTTTGGCGTAAAGCGCAGCACGCTTGACCCAGACAGCTTGAAGTCGATGAGATCGATGGCGCCATAGACCCCGTCATCCGCATCGCTGGGCCGTAGGTTGGGCCCGTTACCTGTGCTGCTGAACTTACCCCAAAAGGGCACGGTCAACAGGGGCCGGGGTCGCGAGAAGTAATTCCCCGCCGCCTTGCCATCGCCGACCGACGCCCAGACACGCATGCCCCACTCTTCTCCGATGACCGGGATCACCATCTTGGCGCCCATCCGAAGCTGTAGCCCGAGTTTGGGCACCTCGAGCTTCTTCGGCATGGGCAAAGTCATGTGCACCTCGATGCCGTTGTCCTCCACCGTCACCCGTGGGGTCGCCTGACCATTGAGAACGCCGTGCATCTGGCTGACCGCGACGTCCTTGATTGGTGGGTACACCCGCGTGTTGTAGGCCGTGGCACCTGGCTTGTTGGCCTGATCCCAGTCGAATGACCAACGACCGACAAGATCCGGGTGGCCGTGGATGTCCTGAGGCAGCTGCGTCTGCCAACTGGCGATATCGGCCGGCGTGCGCTGGCTCTTCCAGATGCGCACGTCGTCGAACGCCTGCAGCCCCTTGCCAGCCCACAACGCGGCGCTGGCGTCGCCTGGCGCCACGAACGTGCCCACAGCCGTCGACTCCTGGAGCTCGCCGTTGACGTAGATGCCGGCGCGGCCGTCGCCGAAGCTCACGGCGAGATGACTCCAGGTCCCCGGCGGCACCACCGCTTTGGTCGTCGTCAGCTTGTAGACCTTGCCGCTGCTGCGGAGCTCGAGCGTGACCCGCGTCTTGCCGAGCGCGTTTGCCGAGCCGAGCCGCAACGCATAGCCATTGTTGGTGTCAATATGGGAGAGCAGCGTCGCCTGCCAGCCGGCTGGCGGCACCTTGGGTGGCTTGGCCCTCAGCTCCAGGCTGCCCTGGCTCACCCCGAGGCGCGGGTCATCGGAGACGATGAGCCAGCCATCCTTGTTCTCGACGTATTGGCTGTAGGGATCGCCGACGATGTAGACACCAAACTCCTTCAGGTTGAACAGGTCGATGGGGCTCATGTGGCCATGCAGCTTGATGCCGCCGCCCATCATCTCGCCCTTCAAGCGCAGCTCCTTGCCTGCAGCGGTCGCGTCGATGTCGACCCGATATCCGCGCGGGAACCAGCGGCCGAAGCGCTCGGCGCTGTGGGTCGACGAGTACACCTCAAAGTTCTTCACTTTGAGGTCGAACGGCTTGAAGTCCGGTAGCTGGACCGTCTCGGTCGGCAAGGCAGAGTCGAAGCGAGCGACGCTGTTCGACTGCACATTGCGGAGCACGGTGAGAAGGTCGTCCGAGTCGACGTTCTTCGCTGCAAGACGTAGTAGGAACGGCGGTGTGGGCGGGCACAGGTGCTTGGTCTTGACCTTCAGCGTGATGCAATAGCCGAGCGGCAGTGGCGTCGGAGACGTGAAGTACGTCGCCCCGAGCATCAGCACGTTGGTGATCTTTGGGTCCGATAGCTTCAAGGTCGGCGCGGGCCAGGCCCCCGACTTTTTGATGAAGATATTGCCGTTCATGCCCCAGCCACCAAAGCTCAGCAACGTCTTGGCGCCGGCTGCTGCCGACTCCTTCTGCGCGTGGAGGCCCAGGGCGAGACCGAGGTCCTCGATGGCTAGGTTCTTCAGGCCAAAGGGCTCCATCCAGCGCCCTGTGAGCGCCAACTCGCCGAGCAGGTCAAAGGTTGACTTCTTGTCCGCCTTGTAGATGAACGTGCCGGTGAGCGAGGCCTGCAGCGCCAGCGGGTTCGTGGCGTCGGCCGGCAGGATTTTTGCGACTCCTTTGATCCCTAACTTCACGGTGTTCGGCGGGCTGATGGTCCCGACCAGCTTCAGCTGCTCCATCTTCATGCTGGAGATGCCTGGGACCTTTTGTTCAGGCTTGACGAAGACCCACGACGACGGCAGCACGTCGACTAGTCCAATGTCGTAGGACAGCAGGCTGCGCATGTTGACGAAGAGCAGGAGCTTGTCTCCGATGCCGAAGTCGATGGGCAGACCGTGCAGCCCGATCATCGTCACGCCCTTGCTGACCGAGTGCAACTTGTTCCACTTATCGCCGCCCGCGGCCGCGAGCGTCTTGCCAGACATCGGCACGGACGCGACCGCCAGGCTGAACGCCTTCAGGACGCCAAAGAAGGGTACCTTGATGTCGGGCATATCGCCGACCCAATAGGCTCCCTTGGGGCTCACGAAGTTCAGCACGCCGTTGACTGTGAAGTAGTTCGCCGCGCAGTTGCTGTGCAGGCAGATGTTGGCCCGATGGCTTGAGGTGAACCGCTCAACCCCGCTGGCAGAGGTCATCAAATTGACGCTGGTCTGGTCGAGCACAAAGGACGCGGCGCCGCTCGTCTTGGGCATGGGCTTGACCTTGCCCGGGACGCTCCCACTGAGGTCGAGCGTGTTCGCCTTGCTCAGGGTCCCCTTCCATACCGGGTCGAAGGTCGTCGACCCCATCTTGAACGACCCCTTCGCGGCCCCCGCGCTTCCGACGGTCAACGCCGTGTGGCCCACACCCAGCTTGAGGTCCAGCCCCGAGAGCTCCGTCCCATGGCCCAGCTTCAACTGGGTCGCGATCTTGAGCGTGACCACCGACTTGGCGCCGAGGGTGAGCGTGCCGCTGACCGCTAGACTCTGCTTGTACAAGGCCAGGGCTGCCGACAGGACGGTGCCGGTGAGCGCCCCGTCCTTGTCCTTGCAGACCCGCAACTTGGCGTTGGTCAGCGTGAGGTGCAGCAGCGGCAAGCTCGCCACCGTCTTGTCGACACACCAGATCACCGGTCCCGAGGTCACGCGTGTGACCTTGGCTGTCGCCTTGTGCTTGCCGAGCACGCCAAAATCAAAGGTGCCCGCAACGTCGGTGCTGAGGTTGGGCGCCAGGACCGACGCGGTCCACACGGCTTCCGCCATCAAGCCGTTGAACGTGCCCTCGCAGACCTTGTCTGCGATTTCGTCTGTCTGGGCGTCGCAGTCGTCGTCGATCCCATTGCAGATCTCGAGCGCGTTCGGGTCGCCCTTGCACAGGTATTCGCAGCCGTTGTCGCTCTTGCCGTCGATGTCGTAGCTGCCAGCCGCGCAGGTCTTGACCGCACATGTCCCGGCGCTGCACGCACCGACCGCCGACCCGCCGAGAGGGCAGCTCTTGCTGTTGGGCTTGGGCGCACACCCCTTCTGGCTGTCACAGTTGTCGTCGGTGCAGACGTTGCCGTCGTCACAGACCTTGGCGGGCCCTCCCTGGCAGCTACCCGCCTTGCAAGCGTCCTTCGTCGTGCAGACATCGCCGTCCGTGCAGGCGGCGGTGTTGGCCTTGTGTTGGCATCCCTTGGTCGGGTCGCAGCTGTCATCGGTGCAGACGTCCCCGTCATCGCATCCCGGCTGGCCGATCCGTAGGGCGTCGAGTTCGCACGCCGGCAGCGCTCGACTGAACACCAAGAGTTCGTCGACACGCAGTGTCGATCGGGTGGGCGACGCGCTCGGCCCATAGGCGCCGACCCACAGCCGCTGTTTGTCGGAGACCACTGGGGCTGGCCCAAACCCTGTCGCCTCCAACTTTCCGTCGACACGCAGGCGTAGCGCGGCGCCATCGTGGGTCGCCGAGATGTGGTGCCAAGCGTTGTCTCGTACATCTCGGGAGCCATTGAGGTACAGCCCGGTGCCGCCGATGTGGACGACGCCGTTCTCCGGGCGCACGAAGACCGAGAAGTTGCGGTTATTCCACGGATCGTTGCGACCGTGGTCCTCTTTGGCTACCGCCGCCTCCCATCGGCTGGTCCCCGGGGGCAGCTTCAGCCAAAGGCTGATGGTGTACGTCTTGAGGTGGAGCGACTTGTCGGCCTCGAACGAGATGAGGCTCTTACCGCCGAACGCCATGGCCTTGTCGATCACGCCGCTGACATAGCCGGCCGGCGTGCCAGTCGCACTCAGCTTACTAGCCGTCTCGGCGCCGGTGCCGTCACCCGCCATACGGACGAGGAGGTCAACTGGCAGCGACCCATTCGCGCCGGATCCGCTGGCAAAGGCCGCGCCGATGCACTTGCCTCCCGAGCAAATGTCCCGTGTCGTGCAGAGGCTGTCGTCGCAGCAGGGCAGGGTGTTGTTCGTGAACACGCACCCCGCAGCCCCACTGGACGGCTTCGGATTGCAACTGTCGGTTGTGCACGGGTTGTTGTCGTCGCATGTCTTGGCTGCGGCCGCGGCGCACGCGCCCTTGCCGTCGCAGGTCGCCGCCAGTGTGCAGGCCTTCGCGCCCGCGCAAACCACGCCGCTCTTTGCGAAGCCATGAACGCAGCCGCTCGCCTTGGCGCATCCGTCGGTTGTGCAGGGGTTGCCGTCGTCGCATTTCAGGGCGCCGCCGCCCTTGCAGCTACCGCTCGCGCACTTATCTCCGACCGTACATGCGTCGCCGTCCGAGCACGCCATGGTTCCTGGCACCGCCACACAGCCGCCTTTGACCTTGGGATCGCAGCTGTCGACCGTGCACGCGTTGCCATCGTCGCATCCCTTGGGGGTCCCGGCCACGCAGGCGCCCTTTGCGCAGGTGTCAGAGAGCGTGCACGGGTTGCTGTCATCACACTTCAACGCGTTGTGCGCGTGGTGGCACCCCGCCTTGAGGCTCCCGCTGGCCTTGGGTTTACAGCCGTCGGTTGTACAGGGGTTGCTGTCGTCGCACGACACGACCGCCATTGCTTTGCACGCAGCTTGGTTGCACGTGTCCTTCGTGGTGCAGGCGTCTCCGTCATCGCAGGGCAGGGCGTTGGGCTGCGCTACACACCCCTTCTTTGCGTCGCACGCATCGGTGGTGCAAGGGTTGTTGTCGTTGCACACCACGGGTTTGCCCGGGGAGCACTTTCCCTTTGCGCAGGTGTCGCCCTGCGTGCAGACGTTGCCGTCGTCGCACTTGGCGCTCGTTGTCGTGACGATGCATCCCTTGAGCTTGTCGCATGACTCCGCTGTGCACGGGTTGCCATCGCTGCACGAGTTGACAACGCCCGGCTTGCAACTGCCCTTTTGGCAGGTGTCGCCCACAGTGCACGCGTCACCGTCACTGCATGGGGCGGTGTTGTGCTGCGGTTTACACCCCCCGCTCGGGTCGCAGAACTCGGTCGTGCAGGGGTTGTTGTCATCGCAGACCGTCTTGGCACCTGGCACGCACTGGCCGTTCTTGCAGCTGTCTTCACCCGTGCACTTACTGCCGTCGTCGCAGGTGATCTTGGTGTTGGCGCCTGTGGTCAACGCCAGGTGCACGCAGCCCTTTGCCTTGTCGCAGGTGTCGCTCGTGCACGGGTTCTTGTCGTCGCAGAGTTGCGCCTTGCCGGGGACGCAGGCGCCCTTCGAACAGGTGTCGCCGACCGTGCAGACCGAGCTGTCAGAGCACGGACCGTCGGTGGCGGTCGAGGTGCATCCCTTCGTCGGGTCGCAGGTGTCGGCGGTGCATGGCTTTCCGTCGTCACAGGCGACCAGACCGCTGATGACACACTTTCCCTTGCTACAGGCGGTGAACGTACAGGCGTTGCTGTCGTTGCAGCTGACCTTCCCACCTCCGCTTGCGGTCTTTGCCGCATACACGCATCCGCTCGCCTTGTCGCACAGATCGGTCGTGCACGGGTTGTTGTCCTGACAGACCAGCGGTTTTCCAGAGAGACAGACGCCACTCTTGCAGACGCTGGACTGCGTACACGCGTTCCCATCGTCACAGCCGATGGCCTTGCCGTCGGATGCGACGATGAACTGGTGCACGCACTTGCCGGTTTTGGTGTCACAGCTGTCGAGCGTGCACGGCGACTTGTCGGAGCAGTCGACAGCCGCGCCGCTCTTACAGCCGCCACCCTTGCACACATCGGGCTGGGTGCACGCGTTTCCGTCGTCACACGCAGCGCTCTTGTGGGCAAACACGCAGCCTGCACCTGGACTGCAGGCGTCCGCGGTGCAGGGGTTGTTGTCATCGCAGGTGACCTGCGCGCCGCCGACACAGGCACCGCTCTTACAGCTCTCGCCCTGGGTGCACAGGTCGCCGTCATCACAGGATTTGCCTCCAGGTACGCTGACACAACCCACTCCTGGCTTGCAGCTGTCGATGGAGCACGCGTTGTTGTCGTCGCACGCGCTCACTGCGCCTGGCAGGCAGACCGTGCCCTTGCAGGTATCGCCCTTCGTGCAGCCATTGCCGTCATCACAGGCCGCCCCATTGGCTGCATGCACGCAGCTCGCCTTGCCGCCGATCACCGAGCAACCGTCAGCCGTACACGGATTGTCGTCATTGCAGTCCGCCGCCAGGCCCCCTTTGCAGCCTTTATCGCCACACTTGTCCTGATGGGTGCATGGGTCTCCATCATCGCATGGTCCTGCGTTGGGCTTGTTGGTGCATCCTGTCTTTGCGTCACAGTGAGCAGTCGTGCAGGGGTTGCCGTCACCGCACGGCGCTTGCTTGCCGCCCGTGCATACCCCGGCCTTACAGCTGTCCTTGCCGGTGCACGCGCTGCCGTCGTCGCAGGGAGCCGGCGTGGACTTGCTGTCCGTCAGCTTGGTGTGAACGCAGGCGGGTGTGTTCTTCGCGGCCTTGGCGTTGCAACTGTCCTTCGTGCATGGATTGTCGTCGTCGCAGTCCAGCTGCTGCGCGCCTTTGCACTTGCCGTCGGTGCATGTGTCCTTCTTCGTGCAAGGGTCTCCGTCGCTGCATGCGATGGTCGTGACGCCCTTGGTCGGTGTGTGAACGCATCCCAGTTTGATGTCGCAAGCGTCGATCGTGCAGGGGTCGTTGTCCTTGCACGCCACCGCCGCTCCAGGCTGGCAAGCTCCGTCGCTACAAGCGTCGCCCTTGGTGCAGACGTTGCCGTCATCGCAGTCGGCACCAGACTCATCCGTCTCTCCGTCGCAGTCATCGTCTTGGCCGTTGCACGTCTCCGGGCTGCTGGACGACGAGCACGCTGCGAGACCTTGTGTCGTACAGCCGCGCTTTCCAACGCACAGCTTCGCTGGCTGGTTGCCCAGACTCGCAGGCCAGCAGTCGGTCTTGTTGCCGGACTGGACCGCGGCGGTCGAACACTCGCAGATCCCGAGAGCGCCATCAGCCTGCAGGCGCACACAGCCGGCGGCTTGGTTCGCAGCGCCTGCCGTCGGCGATTCGACCGGCAGGGGCTGGCAGCCATAGCCCTTGGGGCAGCCCGCAGAACAGGGCCCCGCACAAAATGCACCGACGGGTCCATAGCGCAGGCAGACCGAGCCCGCATCGCAGTCCGAAGACGTCGCGCAGGGCGCGCAGAGCAGGGTTGGCACGGCCGCCGATGCGCCGCTGTCGCCTTGCGGAGCATCGGCCGCCACAGCGTCGCTCACCGAGGCGTCACCAGCTTCGGCGGCGTCGGCTTTGCCCTCATCGATCGCCGTATCTGCCACTGACGCGTCTGCCGCCAAGCTGTCGTCGAGCGGGGTGTCGATCTGGTGCGCATCGTCCGGCCCAGCGTCCTCAGGTTGTGCGTCCACCTGGCTGGCAGGCGTGTCGACGAGCGCGGCGCTGTCTTTGGGTTCCACGTCAGCGTGCGCGGCGTCTGTCTTCGTAGACGGCCCCGCGCCGTCCCCGCAACCTGCCAGCGCGACTAGGGCCGAAAGGAAGACGTGAGCAGCGCGCCAGCGAGTTCGAGTTTCCAGCGTTAACATCGCCATGGAGATTCTCCAGAACTGGGCGCGGCCTGATAGCGCAACACGAGTGCGCGGTCTGGCCACCTCACGAAATTGGACCGGTTTGGTAGCACATAGGCGATCAGACCCGGAGATATATCGTTAGTCAGTACGAACCGTTGTCTACGGCCGTGCACTACCCCGAATATTCGTATTTCGTCAGGATTTCGCCGTTAAATCGACGCTCGTATCGGGCGCGGTAGCCGCCCCATCCTTTGAGTCAGATCGCGGGGCTTCATTGTCCCCGTAGTCGGCCGGTCGCTCAGGGCTTGGCCGCCGTGCCAGCAGCACCCTTGCCAACACGCTTCACGAGCGAGCGCAGCGTCCGCTGCAGGGCATCGTTCCGGTACCCACCAGACGGCCGGTAGCGACGCCCTTGGATAAACACAGTCGGCGTACCGCGCACGCCAGCCTTATTCGCCTGCGCCATACTCTTGGCGATCAGCGCCTCATACCTGGGCCGGTTGGCCGCCACGTCCTTGATGGACAAGCCAGACTCCTGCGCAATTTCAGACAGCTTCGCAAAGGACAGCTGGCGACTCGCCGCGAAGAGCTTGGCGTGCACCTTGGCGAACAGCGCCTGCCCTCCCTGCTCGTACGCGTGCTGCGCGAGATGTGCTGCGGGCCTCGCCATCTTGTGAAAAGGAAGTGGATAGTGGGCCATCACCACCCGAACCTGGCCGCCAAACTGTTTCGCCAAAGGCCCAAGCGCACGATGCGCGCGCACGCAGAAGGGGCATTGGTAGTCCACAGCCACCCACACGGTGATCTTGGCGTCTTTCGGGCCCAACATCGGCAGGCCAATCTCCGGAAAGTTGTGCACGCGCTGCTGCAAGGGCTCGAATACTTTGCCCTTGGCCACGAGGCTTTCGTAGTAGGCGGGGCCATGCTTGCCCTTGGCGGTCGCGAGCTCGTCGTCGATGACCGCTTTGAACTTGGCCAGTGGCTGGGCGCCCATGAGCTTGCGACCGTTGACGAAAAAATTCGGTGTGCCGCGCACGCTGATGCCCTTGGCCAGCTTCATGTCCTCATCGATCTGTTGGTCGGCAGCGGCGCTCGTCATGTCCCGCTTGAAGCGCGGCATGTTCAGCTTGAGCTGCTTCGCCCAGGAGATGAGGTTGCCGGTGCTCAGCCTGCGTTGGTTGGCGAAGAGCAGGTCATGGTACGGCCAGAACTTGCCTTGCTTGCCCGCTGCAATCGCCGCTTTGTGGGCGCCGCGCGCGTTGACGTGAAAGGACAGCGGGTGGTGCTTGAACACGATGCGCACCTTGTCGCCGTACGCGGCCTTCACCTGCTTGAGGGTGTTGTTGCCGCGTGAACAGTAAGGGCACTGGAAGTCTGAAAACGCAACGATGGTGACCACGGCCTTGGCGCTGTTGCCGGCGATGGTGTCTTTTTTTGAGTCAACCGGCACCTTCCATACGGTGTCGCTGTCCTGGCGACGCATGACGCCCCCGCGGAGACGCCCAGCCGGTGGTGCGCGCGGCGGGATTTTGGCGCCACCGAAGAAGTAGGCCAGCACCTTTGGGCCCACCTTTGGCGCACGCAGGCGAAAGCTCTCCGCCATCAGCGCCGCGCCGCGTTTGCCCGTCTTGCGCAGCGCCTTCGCCTGTACCAGCGCCGCATCGATCTCCTTCTGAAACTTCGGAAAGGGGTGCGCGCCACTGAGCAGCTTGCCGTTGATGAAGAACCCAGGCGTGCCCCGGGCACCCAGCGCCACCGCGGCCCGCTGCTCTCGGTCGATTTGCTGGCTCAGCTTGGGATCGTTGAGGTCCTTCTCGAACGTCTCAACGTCCAAGCCAATCTGTACGGCCCACAGCAGGAGGTTCTCGTCCGTGAGGGCGTGCTGATTCGCGAAGATGGTCTTGTGCATCTGCCAGAACTTGCCCTGCCGATGGGCAGCCAGCGCCGCAATCGCCGCCGGTCTCGCGCGTTTGTGAAAGTACAGCGGGTTGTTCGCCCACACCCGACGCACTTGCGGGTAGGTGCGCATAATCCGCGCCATGGTGGGCCCAGCACGGGTGCAGAAGGGGCACTGAAAGTCCGACACCTCGATGATGGTGACCAGCGCATCGGCCGGCCCCTCTGAGGGCATGGTGCTGGGTACCATCGCAGCCGCAGACGTGGTCGCAAAGGTCGCGGCAGCCGCAAAGAGCAGCGCCACAGCCGAGGCCACGGCGCCATTGCTCGTGGGTGTAGAGCGCCAAGGTGATGAGAGCATGGTGGATTCCTCAAGATGCTGCGCCTGCGATGCGCCACGGATGCGGGCAGCAGACCTCAAGCGCCCCTCGAATTCAATCGAAGCGTCGTCACCAGCAGGCGCTCCTGTGACCCTTGCCGCCTGAGAGATTGTGCTAGCTTGCGCCCATGGCTTACCTCGACCGCGCAGTCATCGCCCTCTCCTCCAAGTCGCTGCCTCGGTTTGAGACCTTTGTTTCCGAGCTCCTACGGCCGGCAGAGCTGCACCCTGGCTCGCGCCTTGGCCGGGTGACGGTGGGGAATTGGGAGCACTCCGGCGACCACGCCCACATGTCGTGGAGCTACGATGGCGAGCCGCGCACTGCGCTGATCACATTGCGGCCACGGGATGAGGCCGACGGCGCCTACCTGCGCACCCCGCGGTGGAACGTGGGCTATCTCGGCGAGGGCTTCGATGACGTGCTGCAGGCGTTGCTGCGTGAGGTGGCTCATCGCGTAGAATCTGTCTGTGCGGCGCGCGAGTGGTCGGCTGAAGAGCTGCACGAGCGCTGGTTTCGTCGGCCGACAAGCGATGAGTATCTGGAGATCACCCCGGGCAAGAAGCTCTACCTGCGGGTCACGGACTACTGCGACGAGAACTGCGTGTTCTGTAACGCGACAGAGGGCAACGCCAACATCGTCGACTCCAAGATGGCGCTGCGGCAGATCTTGGCTGGCCTGCCGGCTGGGGGGCTGAGCCAGGTCATCTTTTCCGGCGGGGAGCCGACGTTGGTGCGGGCGCTGCCAGACTACGTCGCTCTCGCGGCTGAAGCGGGCGCGAGAGAGATTATCCTGCAGACCAATGGCGTGGGCCTTGCCGCGCCGGGCGAGTTGGAGCGCTACCTGCCATGGCGTGATCGGGTGGGCATCGGCTTCTCGCTCCATGCGGCCGATGTTGGTCTGTCTGACCTGCTCACCGGCATCGCTCACGTGCCGTCATTGCCCCTGGCCGAGCGCTTTCGGCGCGGGCTGGACGTCGACGCGATCGAACTCGAAAAGTCTGCCAAATCATCCGTTCAAGCTTCCCCACCTGCGACACAACCGAGCCGGTACGACGCCAAGATTACGGCCATCGACCGCGCCGTTGCCCTGGGCTTTCGCGTCAAAATCACCTGCGTCGTTGTGAAGCCCAACCTCGCCCAGGTGCCCGCGTTTACCCGTTGGTGCTGGGAGCGTTGGGGTGAGCGGCTCGACCGGATGCAGTTCAGCTATGCCATGCCAAGAGGCAACGCGTGGCTGAACCCCCGGTGGAGCTTGAAGTTCTCCGACTGTATCGCCCCCTTTGCCGAGGCCTTCGAGATCGGTCGCGAGACCGGCATGTGGGTGGAAACTTCTCAGACCTCGTGCGTACCGCCGTGCGTCATGCCGGACTACCTCGATCACTACGACCTCTACGGAGACCATGGCGGCGGGGGCACAGCCGACGCTGAGCGGATCAAGCCACCTGAGGTCTGTACGGGTTGCAACTTCGACCGGGTGTGCGCTGGCGTGTGGCGCCGCTACATCGACACCTTCGGCACGGACGAACTCAAGGCCGTCACCCACCTCCCCGAGCCAGACGTGGTCATCGACGATTTCACCGACTCACAGGTATTTGACCTCGGTGAGGACGCGTAAGAAGGCTCAGTCGGGCGAACGAGCCCAGGAGACGGTTTTACGCGGCGGGCCCAGGCGGGCCTAGGACGGCCGTTCAGGGTGCCTCCCCACTAATATGCCTTCGGCCCGCAACAACGTCACCACGGGCCTTCCAGGGGCATAGGCGGGCATTTTGGCTGTAGGAATGACTCGTTTTTCGGCTCGTGGCGGCAACTTGCGTCACGTTTCAGGGCTTTGTCACCATGGCCCCGCGTCGCAAGGCGTGCCCGTCGCCAACTGGAGCCCGCCCATGCACCGCCTGTTCATCCGCGCACGGCCCTGGCCGACGCTCAGCCTGACCCGCTGGCTCTCCGTGCTAGCCGTCCTCGCGACCCTTGCAGCATCCATGGGCACCAGCCCCGCCCATGCAGCCAGCCCCCACAAGGCGCTCTTCGTTGGCAACAGCTACACGTTCTACAACGCACCATCCGAGCTGAAGGCTTGCTACAAGGCGCTCATGACTGAGCTCGGCACGACGGGCGGCGTGGAGGTTCATGGGGTGACAGCGGGCGGCTACAAGCTGGTCCAACATGCCGCCGACGCAAAGCAAGGCGGCACAGAGCTCAACCAAGCGCTGGCCAAGCCGTGGCAGGTTGTGGTCTTGCAGGAGCAGAGCCAGATCCCCGCATTCAAGGCGGCTGGGTCACCCATGTACGCTCAGTCCTTACAGGCCTTTGTGGCCCTGGATGACCTCGCCGAGAAGAGCGGCGCTGTGACCATCGCGCTGATGACTTGGGGCAGGCGCGACGGCGACAAGCAAAACGCCTGGCTGTCACCCTTCAAGACCATGCAGAAGCACCTCGCCGCAGGGTATGCGCACTACGCGAAACAGGCCTCCACGCCCACGCGGCAGGTGTACGTGGCACCAGCTGGGTTCGCCTTTCAGAAGATTCACGACGACATCGTCAGTGCAGGTGGCAAACCGCTCGCTGCCGGCAGTGATTTTGTCGCGCTATATGACGGCGACGGCTCGCATCCCAGCCCGCAGGGGAGCTACCTAGCTGCCCTGACGGTGGTTCGTACGGTGACGGGCGCGGACCTCACGAAGCTGTCCTGGGCGCCGCCGGGCATGGCAAAGTCGGTGGCCCAAAAACTCCGCGCAGCGGCGCAGAGCGTGGTGCAGGACGGCCCCTGGAAGGGCGCTACCGGGAGCCCAGATGCAGGTGGCACGGACGGCGGGGGCTCTGATGGTGGCAGCGCAACTGAGGATGCTGGCAGTACCGATGCTGACACTGGAACGAGCGACGTTGGCGTGATCGAAGATACCTCAGCCGATGATGCAGGCACTGGATCCGATACAGACATGGCAGTTGGCTCGGATGCAGCCGCGAACGCGGGTGACGCAGGTAGCGGAGCGGACAGCGAGCCAGATGTCGCAGATGAAGCTGGCCCTGTTGGCGGCAAGAAACAGGCTTCGAGTGGTTGTTCAGTGGCTGCTTGGGGCACAGCTACAGAAGAGTCCACGGGGTGGCCACTTTTTGCGCTGCTATCGGCCACGCTCTGGCTCATCGTTCGTCGCCGCGACGCCTACTGATTGAGCCCCAACTGTCGCTGTAGCTTCTTTGTCAGCCCCAAAGAGACCAGCTTGTGCGATGCCAGCAGCTGCTCCTTCAGCAGCGCGTCGGGCAAGCCCGGCTCGGCGTAGTGCTGCACCCACGAAAAACCGCGCGAGGCCAGGTACGGGGCAGGGCGCAGGCCAGGAATTTGGCAGAGCACCTCAAAGTCGCCGCGTGTGGTCTTGAACGTAAACGCTGGCTGGCCCGCGACGTTGCCAGCGATGGCGAACACCTTGCCCCCGACCTTCCACACATGGGATTCGCCCCACTGCACGACGTAGGAAGTCGCCGGGAGAGAGCCGCAGAACTCGTTATAGGCGTCCAGGTTCAAGGCTGCTCCCGTGGTTGCTGGTTCCGACCAACGCCCGTGCTGGTTGGCACATCGCGACCGCAAGTGCGATTGGTATCACAGGAGCCGAAACCGGTCTGCGCTACTTAAGTGCCCGTCGATTACACATACGGGCACACGCTGTCTGCCGCTGTGCGCTACACTGACCATCAGTCGGTCACAGGCCGGCTGTTTGGCGTTCTCGTCGCCGACGCGCACCGAGACGCCGCTGCCCCCTGGAGAGTGACTTATGGCACCCACACGTCCCAACGACCCACATGCCGCTCTGCGCAACGTGTTGAGACCGCTGCTCCTCGGTGTCGTCATCGCGCTGATGGCCAGCTGTAGCAGTGAGCCCGAACCGGAGGACAGCCCGCCCGACGAGACAGCGGCGCTCTACGATCCGGCGACGCTTCTGCAGGTCGACATCACCATGGCCGTGGAAGATTGGGCTTTCGTTCGGCAAGACAAGCGGGACTTCACCGGCGTCAACATGAGCTGCCCCAAGGCGCCCTTCCCGAACACCTACCAGTGGCGTCCTGCCAGCACCGTGACCATCAACGGCCGCAGTGTCAGCAATGTGCACATTCGCAAGAAGGGCTTCATCGGCTCCGTCAACAGCGTCAAGCCATCCATCAAGCTCAAGTTCGACGCTGCGGTCGATGGCCAGCAACTTTTTGGCACCACCCGGATGACCCTTAACAACAGCGTCCAAGATCCGAGCCTGATGGTGCAGTGCTTGACCTACGACCTGACCCGAAAGTCCGGTCTCCCCGCGCCGCGCTGCAATTTTGCCGAGGTGACGGTCAACGGCGAAGCGCTCGGTATCTACGCCAATATCGAGCCCATGAAGAAGCCTTTTCTTCGTCGCAGCTTCGGCAATGACAAGGGCCATCTCTACGAAGGCACGCTCAGTGATTTTCGCGACGACTCGATGGTCACGTTCGAGGCCAAGACTGGGGACACCGACCCGACCCTGGGACCCATCAAGGCCATCACGGCAGCGCTCAAGCTGCCTGACGAAAAGCTCATGGCCGCCCTGGAGCCGTTGGTCGACATCGACGCGTTTTGCACCTTCTGGGCGACGTCGATTCTGATTGGCAATGCCGATAGTTACTTCACCAAGGGCAATAATTACTTCATCTACTTCGACCCCGAGCAAGCGGGGCGCGGGCACTTCATTCCGTGGGGGGCAGACGCCACATTTGGCTCTGCCCACAAGGGCGCCGAGGTGATGGGGCCCCAGGCCAGACCCATGCTGGCGCGGCGGCTGTACATGTCGCCAGCGGGGCAGAAGCGGTTTCTGGCTGCGATGAGCAAGCTGCTCGCTGGCCCATGGAATGAGTCTGCGGTGTCCGCTGAGGTGACGCGCATCGAAGCGCTCATCGGTGCCGCGGCGCTCAAGACGCCGTACCTGCCTGCGGCCAAGGGAGGCAAAGGCGGAGCGACTAGCAAGCCCTACGATTTCAAGACCGCAGTGGCCACGGTTCAGAGCTTCATTGCGGGCCGCCGAGCCATGGCGAAGTTGCTGCTCGACAACCCACCGGAGTGGACGCGGAAGCTCTCGACCAAAAACTGCAGCGACGACCCCAAGACAGCGTTCACAGCGAAGACCAGCGGAACATTCGTCACGACGTACGGCACGACCACAGCGAAGGACCCGTTTGCGGTGGGCAGCGGCTCGTTGGTGATGGACACCGCCGGCAAAGCGCAGACTGCGAGCACCGTGGGCGCCGTGGCAGGCCAGGATACCAAGCGCACGGATCGCTTCGTCGTTGAACTGAACGCCGAAGTGACATCCACCAAGTCAGCTGTGCGCTATCGCCTGTGGATTGTCGTTCCGAAGACGCAGGCCACGCCGGGCGCCACGATCCAGGTGTCCAAGGACGGAGGGGGACTCGCGGGCGCCATCGCCATCGTGGATGCCAAGACCGGCAAGGCCACGCCAGCGGCTGAGCTAAGGGTTGGCTCACTAACGCTATCGAAGGTCGGGTTGCAGCCTGATAGCGCTGTTGCGGGCAGCTTCGACCTCACCTGGGGGCAAGTTTCGGCAGGTGAAGCCTTCAAGGCCTGCTTCGGCGAGTGCTTCAAGAAGTCGAAGGATGCAGCGGCGTGCAAAAAACTATGCATGGGCGGCAAGTAGGCCACGGCGCGCTAACGAATCTCCAGCATCTTGAACTTCAGCGTTGGCCGGTCGACCAACGCCGTGCCCACGCCACCGCGGCTCAATCCTACGGTGGTGATACGGGTCGCCTGGCACCGCGCGGCGTAGAAGTTGTAGCTGGCGCGCATGGTCACCTGATACCCGCGCACATAGCTGAAGAGCGACGAGCGCATCCCCCAGACCTGGACCACGCGCAGTGTGTGGTTGCCCGCTAAAATGGGGCCGTTGTGCAGCGCGCGATGGCGCCCCTTGGTCGCCTGCCCCTTGGCGAGCACGACACCGTCGAGCTCGTAGCGTTCCGTGAGCAGCACGAATGGCGACGGCAGGTCCCCGTTACGCATGAGCACGACCCGGGTCGCACGCTGCGGTGGCATGCACAGGGCACGGTCGAGATTGCGCAGGCGCATCTTGCTCTGCCAGACCCGGTCTTTGATCTGGCTAATCGCCTTCATGATGCGACCCGCCCTTCGTGACGTAGCGGTCGGCTTTGTGCGGGCCGGCGTGACGATCGGGCGCACCGCCTGGGCAGGCGAGGTCCGTACAGCCGTAGGTGCAGGTGGCGGTGGCGACGCGTCCGGGGCGGCGTTGGCTGACGTAGCAAGTGCGCTCGCTGACGTTGCGATGAAAGTAAACGCCAGCACGGCGACCAACTGAGTTGCTCGATAGGTAGTCATGGGTCTCTCCAATGTCTGGGGCGCGACCGGTTGAGCATACCCGTCAGGGCCTCGTGATGTGTTTGAATAAGTGTGGTGTGGCTTACACAAGTTCGCACTCTCAAGAACTCGTACTGTTGGTGGCGCTCGTTCAAGCTGGGGCCATTGAACACCTCAATTGAGACAGTCGACACAAACCGTTACTCTCCCGGTCCCAACACGGTCCCCGAAGGAGCACGACCATGCGGCAATACTCAGCAACAACGACCCTCGGCCGGCCCCAACGCATCTCATCGCGCATGGCATTTGCCGCGGCAGCGATGGTCATGACGGCGACCGTAGCGGCGAGCACACCGGCGTTTGCAGCCAGCAATACGATGTTGTTTGAGGGCGTGCTGCGTGCCAGCGGCGGCACCCCTGCGACCGATGGCACGTACGGGCTGACGTTTGCGCTCTATGCGACCAACAGCGCAAAAACGGCCCTCTGGACGGAGAAGGCGACCATCAAGATCAGCGGCGGCCAATTCGCGCATGCGCTCGGTAGCGTGACCCCCATCGCGCCGGCTATTTTGGCTGGCAAGAGTCAGATGTGGGTTGGGATTCGCGTCGGCGTGGAGCCGGAGTTGCCCCGCCAAGCTCTCCATGCGGCGATTTGGGCGATGTCCGCGCAGACGGCCGCCGGCCTGTCCTGCACGGGATGTGTTCCCGTGTCGGCGCTGAAGATCAACGACAACATCGACCTGGGCGCCTACGCCCTCAAGGCCAAGAGCGTGGCCGCGCAGACCGTGCTGGCGCAGACCGTGACTGCGAGTTCGTTCGTTGGTGATGGCAGCAAGCTCACTGGCGTGTCCCAAGCTTCGGGCGACTGTAAGCCTGGCACTGTGGTCGTGGGCATCGCAGCGGACGGCAAGCTCAAGTGCGCATCGACGGCAGGGAGCCTGCCAAGCGACGGACTCGACGAGGTGAGTAACAAGCTGCTGACGACGCAGTTCGCCGAGACGTTCACCATTCCATCGGGCGACGTGAACAAGGCCATCCCCGACAACACCGGTCTCGAGCTGGTGTCGACCATCAAGGTCGGGGACGTGGGGCAGGCCGAGGGTGCGATTGAGGTCGACGTGAGCCTCGTGAACTCCGATCTGTCCAAGGTGTCCCTGGTCTTGTTGCCGCCAAATGACAAGAAGACCGGCATGCTGCTCTGCGATCCTTGCGGCAAGACCTACGCGAAGGTGCTCAAGACGACCTATCCGAAACCATCGGCCCCGAAGAACGGCGATTTGACGGCTTGGAAGGGCAAGAGCCCCAAAGGAACGTGGAACTTGCGGATCAAAGATACGGCCTACTGCATCCCGCAGCTCGACAAGGTCAACTGCGACACCAAGGCCGGCACGGACGGCAAACTGCTGTACTGGGCGCTCCGCTTTGGGGTGCAGTCCAGCAAGCTCGTGGGCGTTCAGGGCACGCTCGTTGTGGGCAGCGCTGGCAGCCCGCACACAAAGGCGACGGCGCTGACGAGCGCACAGGCCGACCAGGCGGCGTTGGTCGCTGGCTTTCCTGCCCTGTGGACGCTGGTCGTACCGAGCTGGACGGCGCAGAAGTCGGTCGCCACACCGGGCCAGATTGTGTATCGCACCGATCTGAAGAAGACCTTCGTGATGCAGGGGGCTGAGTGGCGCGAGCTCCAGACCTCGCCCATGTGCGGCGATGGCGTGCGTGCGAGCACCGAGACCTGCGACTCCGCCGATCTGAACAAGAAGACCTGCGCCAGTGTGTTGGGCGCCGGCGCAGGCGGCACGCTCGGCTGCAAGACCGACTGCAAGGGCTTTGACACGAGCAAGTGCACCACACCGCCCATCTTTCAGGGCTCCACCATCCTCAACTTCACCTCCGCACTGAAGATCAACAACTGGTACGGCAAATCGACCCAACAGTGGGTGCTCTGCTATCGCCGCAGCGTCCATGGCGCGAGCTCGAGCACCTTCCACAGCAGGTGCAACAACAAGGGCCCGACCATGACCATCATCAAGAACAACCTGGGCTACATTTACGGCGGCTACGCACCGGTCAGCTGGAAGTCCAAGGGCAGCTACGTGGCGACGACCCAGTCCTTCCTGTTCTCCGTGACGAGCAACAACAAGTACGCGTACTACAAGAGCTCTGGCAACGCGATGTACGACCGGTCCAACTATGGTCCGACGTGGGGCGGCAACCACGATCTCTACGTCAACGGCAACATGACGACCGGCTACGCCAACCCAGGGTATTCACACAAGTGTCCGATGTGTTCCAGCAGCTGCACCGCCTGCCAGAAGTCGGTCGCAGGCCACTACAGCTCATGGCAAATCACCGAGCTCGAGGTCTGGTATCGCAAGTAGCTTCGGCTCAGCGCCGTCGTACTTGAGCGCCGCGGGACCAGTCCCCTAGTCGGTACACGTTCGGGGTCCAAAGGGCAGCGTCTGGTCGGTCGCAATCCCCAGCTTCATGGTGGAGAGGTGCCCGGTGCGCAGATAGAAGTGCGTCTCTTCGGGGGTGCCGCCGATATGCTTGAGGTTGCCTGGCCCAGTCTCGTGTCCAGCGCTCACCACCACCGCCCTGCTCGTACCAGGCAGTCGCACAATCATCCGAGTGCCGCGCGGCGGTCTGTCGGCCTTGGTCCAATACATGTTGACGTACCAGCCCTCATCAATGACGGGTAGAAACTTCGGCGAACCGATTCCGGCGCCGTAGAAGCTGCCCCCCTCAAGCGGCGCCCAGTTCTGTTTTCGGTACATCACAAGGCCGGTCTTGGTCTGGCTCAGCGCGTAGTGGGCCTTGAGCTTGTCTGTCTTGGTCGCAGGGTAGGGCGGCGGCTCTTCTGCCGTGACCAGATGCGCTTCGAGCACAATCGGCCCCGTCGCCGGCATCTTCAGGGTGTTGCCGCCGTCTTTGACCCGACTCATGGTCCCAGTCTTCATCCCACACGGCCCTTTGGTTGGCACCATGAAGCCAATATCGACCGAATACGCACCGCTGAAGCTGCCTTTGCTATCCGTGAACGTATCGACCACCACGTACCAAGTGCCCGCCTTGAGATCCGCGTTGGCGTCGTGGTGCCCCCGGGAGATGCAGGCCTTGCCATCGACCGCACTGAGGATGTGCGCATCCACGTCGACCCCAGCCCCATCGGTCACTGCCACGCTGAGAAAGCCAGGCTCGGTCAGCGTCACGCGATAGACCTGCTCTGAGCCCGACTCATTGGCGGACGGCTTGCAGCTATAGGTGTCGATAGCGCTAGGCGGTAGCTTGCTGGTGTCGCCTTTGTGGGTGAAGGGGAAGGTCGACACACAGATTTGACCCATGGGGCAGGTCGGCTGCGACGTGGCGTCGTTGCCGCCGCCGCTATCGGCGCTCATGCCGCCATCGGCGACACTCGCGGCGTCTTCGCTGGTGCCCGCATCCGCCCCGCCGGCGTCCAGACCTGCATCGGCGGGGTTGGCGCCGGCATCAAGGGCGGCCTCAGCACCATCTGCACCGACAGAATCCACAGACACGTCTTTCGCAGAGGGGGCGGCTGGCTCAGTCGAACAAGCGCATGCCATCACGCCGAGCACCAGCACCGTCGCTACACGCGTCAAATCCATCATGCGCTCCCCGTCCGACTACGGCGTCTTGTTGGCTGCCTGCTTCCGCACGCCGCGGCCGACTCGCTCGAGCACGCGCCGCAACCGCGCGCGACGCTCGGGCGACAGCCGATTTTTCGGCAGGACGTCGGCAGGCGTCGCGCCGCCCCCAGCCTGCCTTTCCAGCCATGCGACCGTCTCCGCCCGGAGCCGCAGATCTTTGGGGAACCGGGTGCGAATAAACGCCAACAGCTCTTCCTCGGTCGCGCCAGCGCGTTTGCGCTTGAGCAGCTGCCACACGATCGGAGGAGCCGGCTTGCCCAGCCGCTTGCCAAGATGGGACAGCAACCCCAGGTCTTTGTCGGCGACCTGCGCGCGGATCGCGCCGACCATTCCGCCTGCCGGGAGACGCTTGCCGCGCGGCAGCCCAACCGTCGCTTTGTCGTCGGCTCGCGGGGCTTTTTGCGGTGACGGCGCACGGGTGATTGTGGTCGATTTGGGTAGCGATTTGGGCGGCCGCCCAGAGTCCGCCGAGGCGAAAGGGCGGTGGCCCCTCGAATCAACGCTGGTCGGAAGAGGCTTCACGTTTTTCGAGGGCCTCGGCAGCTCATGCCACGTCTCTACCGATGCGCCCGGTTGAGCGGAGTCGGCCCCCCAGGGTGACACGCCCCAAAACAACGCACCGCCTGCGAGCAGTACTGCGGCCGCAGCGCCAATGAGCGTCTGACGAGATGGCTTAGTCGACATCTGGAAGTGTAATTGCGGCGTTGGCGTAGCCGGCGTTGCCGAAGACGTCCGTCACCTTGATCATCACGGTGTAGTTGCCACTTGGTGCATCGATGACGTCGAGCTTGAACGCGCCACTAGCAGGGATCAGGCTACCTTTGGACGCCGCCTTGAGCCCCGTCTGGCCCGTCGTGGCGTTGACCGTCATCAGCGTCGGGGTCACCGTCGCCTTGGGAGCGGCTTTACGTAGCGCTGCGAGGGTCATGACCGATGCGTTGGAGCCTTGGCCAATCGCAACTTTCGAGACGGTCTCAGAGTTGCCGTCGAAGATGAACGTGCACGCCATCTTCTCGCCGGTGGCGGGATCGGAAATCTGCCCAGAGAAGGCCAGCAAAGCCGCATCAAACTCGCCGGATTTGGTGCCAACCACGAGCCATGGCAAGAGCGTGATGGGCAGAAACTCATCAGAAGCATCGCGGATACCGGCAATTCCCATGTCCCAACCGAATGTGTAGGTGCCCGGATCGATGGGGCCCATGCCGAGACTGCCGAAGACGTAGACGAGGTTCGCTTGATTGGGGTCCGTCATGAGTAGCGTGCCGTCGACGATGGCGACGTCCTTGTCGGCCACACTGAAGCTCACTTTGGGCGGGTTATTCTCCGTTGGCGCAGCGGGAACTTCCGCCGAGGCGCTCAGCGTCGGAGCTTTGTTGTCGTTGGCGGCGACGATGGTGTCGAGCAGCCCTTTCCAGCCGGAGACCTTGTTCCACGCATCCGCCTTCTTGCCGTAGGCTGTCATCTCCTCAGCAACCAGCTCGTTGGCGAGGCCGATCTGCACGTGCACGCCCTTTTGCGCCTGCCGCAGCGTCCCCACAGACGTATCGATAATCATCGCCGCCAATGCCTTGCGCGCCTTGTCGGCCTCCGTAGCCAGGGCATCATCTCCGCCGACTGCCCAGGCTTGGTCGAGAAATTGGCCCAAGTCACGCAGACGTGACGGCTCCGTCGGGTCGCCGACCACAGCTGAATACACCGGCAGACTCATCACTGTGCCGAGCCCAACGCCCAGCATGTCCACCGATTTACTGGTGGCAAACAGCGTCGCGAAGCCCTTCACCGCAGTGAGGAACGCGTCGGTCTTGCTCATGTCCAGCGCGACGTGACTGCGGATGAGCTTATCGTCCAAACCCGCAGCGAGGTGGTGCTTATCCCACGCGGCGACCTCTGCCTTGGCAAACTCGATGGCCGACACGCCCGGGTTCTTGTCGAGGTAGTTGAGCACCGCGGTGTAGTCCCAGCCGTCGCCGTAGTCGATCTCTGCGTTGGCGATGAAGACCTTGGCGATGTCGCGGAACGGTACTGCCACCTCAGCGCCAGCCATCAGGCAGGTGTCGAAAGAGAGAAAGTCCAACGGGCGCGTGCCGCTGATACCAGCGTCCGCCAAGCCGCCGCCGATGGCCGTCACCAAGTCGTTGATCCCGATGCCCTGGCCTGCCTCACCACTCTTGCCGCCGTCAGCGCCGTCGTGACCAAAGCCGCCATTCCAGGCACCACCGTGGTCCCACAGGATGAGTCCATAGTGCTTGGCGGGGTTGGCCTTGAACGCCTTGGCGATCGAAGCGCGCAAGACCTTCGGATCATCCAGGTTCTGCTCCGCCGTCGTCTCGTAAGGGATCAGGTCCTTGTCGGAGCCCAGGACGCGGTACCACTCCGTACCCGTCGCATAGTTTTCGCCGGTGCCGGTGTCCGCGGAGGCGTCCCAGTCGGCCATCACGATCATTCGGATGTGGTCGCCGAACACGGCCTTGTTCATCTCGACCATGTCACGCACCAACGAGGGCGAGAGGTTGTGGTCTGCGTGGCCATAGACAAAGATCGTCCAGGCTGCCTTGCCGTCCGTCGTTCCCGCGTCCGTTCCGCCGGTCGTCGTGTCCCCACCACCGGCAGTCGTATCCCCACCACCGGCAGTGCTGTCCTGCGAGCCACCAACGGTATCGGTTTCAGTTCCGCCGCCGGGGCCATCATCGAAGTCGCCCTCTTCGCAAGCAAATGTGCCCAATGCGAGCGCTAACGCCAGTGTCAACCTGCCAAGCATATGAAAGAAACGACGCGCTTGTCGTGATTGGTGATGAGGGCGGATGAACATGGTGAACTCTGGGTGAAGGGACGAGGGTGGGCGCACGATAGCGTTAGGCGCCTCAAGACAAAAGCCGAAATCCGCTGTGACACAGGCGTTGCAATACAACTCAATTGCATTAGCCTCCGCGCCCGTGTCGAGCACGAAGGAGCCGGACCATGAGCAGTAGTAGCAGCAACGATTGGATGCAGGACGAGGCCGATTTTGAGGCCATGTTTGCCGAGACAGAGACGGATCGTCCCTTCTTTGGCCCTGGCGACGAAGTGGTGGGCAAGGTCCTGCACGTCGGTGAGAAGTTCGTGCAACTCGATCTCGGCAGCGGTGTCGACGGCCTGCTCGATGTGGGCTTTCTCAGCGGCGACAAGCCCGAGATCGGCCAGGAAATCAAGGGCTACGTGGTCAAGTACAGAAACCGCACTGTCGAGGTAGCTACGGGCATGCCCCGCGGCAAGGTCGACCTGAGCGCGCTGTACACGGCACTCGAGAGCGGCATGCCTGTCGAGGGCAAGGTCACAGAGACGAACAAGGGGGGCTACGTCGTCGAGCTCAACGGCGATGTGCGCGGCTTCTGCCCGCTGGGCCAGATGGACATCCGTCGCATCGAAGATCCAAACGAACTCGTCGGCTCCAAGCTGGTCTTCAAGGTGCTGGAGATGCGCGAGGGCCGCGATCCCGTGCTGTCACGCAAGGCGGTCTTGCTCGCTGAGCGCGCCGCCCAGGCTGAGGAGACCCGCAAGTCCCTCGTCGTCGGCGCGACGATGAAAGGGCGCATCACGCGCGTGACGGACTTCGGCGCGTTCGTGGATCTCGGCGGGTTGGAAGGCTTGGTACACGTCTCGGAGATGGGCTACGGCCGTCGCCGCGCGAACGAGTTGGTCAAGCCCGATCAGACTGTCGAGGTTGAGGTGCTCCGCATCGAGCCCGCCCAAGGTGAGCGTCGTGAGCGCATCGGCCTGAGCATGCGTTCGCTAACGGTCGACCCCTTCGACACCGCGATGGACGACCTGTCCTCCGGCGTCATCTGCCGCGGCGTGGTCACACGCATTCAGCCCTACGGAGCATTCGTCGAGCTGGCCAACGGCATCGAGGGCCTGCTGCACGTCAGCGCCTTCGGCAAGCGCGTCGGCTCGCCCAAAGATATGTGCGCCGTCGATGACAAGATCCTCGTTCGTATCAAGTCCCTCGACCCGGCGCTACGCCGTATCGCCCTGGCGTGGGTCGAAGAAGAGAAGCTGTCCGAGATCTTGGACCCCACACTTGTCATTCCAAAGACGTCTTTGAACGTCGACATCGTCGGGATGAGCGTCGCCTTGGGTGACGAAGGTGGCCGCGGTGAGGCCAGTGATGGCGCCCGCGAAGCGAAGAAGCTGGCTCCGCCCCCCAAGGTCGGCACCATCCTCAACGTCAGCATCGACCGCCACGCCCGCTTCGGCGTCTTCTGCAGCTGGCCCGACGGTGAGGGCCTCGTGCCGTTCGCCGAGCTAGGTGTTCCCCACGGCACCGACCT
>JAGSHB010000155.1 GCA_023954815.1 Myxococcales bacterium
GTTGGCGCCTGCTCTGCACACGGCCGTTCCTGGACAGATGCCGGTGATGCCCATGGACGCGCCGAACAGCACGCCGCCGAGCACATGGGCCCAGCCGGTGTAAGACATCACGCGCGGCTCCAGCACGGCGCTCTGTGCGACGCCGAGCACATCCGCCATACCGTAGACACAGGACGCGGTGGCGATCGCCGTGAAGGCGAACTTCATGATCTTGAGATCGGTCATCATCAGCATGCCGATGACCCGGTCGTAGCGAATGGCTGTTACCTTGTAGAGCGCCGTGCCGAACACAACGCCTGTAAGCAGCCCCATCAATAGTGCGCTTGTCATAAAGTCCTCCCTCCTGTTCCGCTGCGGCTGTTCCTTCGGCTATTCCGTCTCGATGGGTAGGTCTGTGCTGCCCCAATCCGCCCACGAGCCGACGTAGACCTTGGCCTTGTCGTGCCCCGCCAGGCGCAATCCCAGGTACTGAAACGTGCTGCGACCCAAGCCGACGTGGCAGTAGGTGATCAGCGTCTTGTCTTTGCTGTAGCCCTTCTTCACCAGCTTCTTCAGCTGCTTGCGCAGCTTCTTGGCGGAGCGAAACACCGGCTTGCCAGCCACGCCGCCCTTGTTGCCCGCGTACTTCGTCCAGGGTGAAAACAGGGCAGTCGGCAGATGACCACCGCGCTTGACTGTGACGTGGTCCGCGGCGTTCTTCATCGACTCTTTCAAGTCCTGTCCGGCGTACTCGGGCAGGGTGTGTCGCGCGTCGAGCAACATAGCGTCGTCGCTCTTGGTCGCCGCCTGGGCGTCGGCGCGCGTGGCGATCATGGTCTTGTTGACCTTCACGTTGAACGTCTTGGCAGCCGGGGCCTTTGCGGCACCGGTTTCGACCGGGAAGCCCTTGGCCTTCCAGTCAGGCATGCCACCGGTCAGGATCTTGACGTTGGTGTGCCCAAAGACCTGCAGAAAGAACCAGACGCCCGACTCGTTCACACCCTTACCATCGTCGTAGGCGATGACCTGGGTCTTGTTGTCGATGCCCAATCCGCCGATGTAGGACGCAGCGTTGTCGGCGCACATGGGCAGTCCGTCGCACTTCTGCACGTCGTCGAGGTACTGCATGTCGTGGGCGAACGCGTGCACTGAGCCAGCGATGTGACCAGCGGCGAAGTTCTTGCCCGACCCTGCGAACACGAAGACCACGCCGTCTTTGCCGTGCAGGGCCTTGGCGTCCTCTGCAGAGATGACGAAATCGCTAGCCGGTGGCCCTGCCTTCGCCGGCAGCGCTGCGGCGGCCGCCTTGGCTTTGGGCTTGGCAGCTTTGTCTGCAGCTGGTTTGGCGGCTTCCTTCGCGGCCGGCTCTGTTGGTGTTTTGGCTGCGGCTTTGTCTGCAGCCGGCGCCGGGGCCGCCTCTTTTTTTCCGCAGGCGGTCAGTGCCACAGCCGCGGCCAAGGCCAAGGGGAGCACAGAAAGTGCCCAGCGATGTGATGAAATACTCATTGTGGCTCCCATCACCGACATCCGTCGATGCTGAAACGGTCAGCTGCTCAGCGCCCGATTGCGCAGCGCAGCCCGGGGTAACAGTCCAGACGGGCGGTCGTTCCGCCCAGAATCTCGATGCCGTAGGCAAGGCCCGTGGCGACCGGTCTTCGTCTGGCTGTGCAATGTATCACGTGAAACATTGCATATCGTGTGTGTAGCAGTCGTGTTTCGTGAGGGTGATTCACGCTGCGTTCTTATGAGCCGTCACGTGTCTTCATTGTTACAAGAAAAGAGTGTGAATGGGCAAGGTTTCCTTTCTAAATGGGGTGCTGCAGTCATCTTCTGTCCGAGGATGCAGCGCTATTTCACTGGAGTCTGCAGGTCTTTTGCGAATGTTTCAATTGATTTCATATGAAACACTCCCGTGGTGTGCCCGGGCGTCAGGTGGCGATGAGAGCCAGTTGCAGCAGGAGCGACCCACGTCTCAAGTGGAAATTGCGTACAGCAAGACCTACCTTGTCATGGGCTGGGTGGAGGATGCTGAGATGAACAGGACGCACGTACGTGGCATCCGCTTTGTGGTGCTGGTTTTTGCCATGGCAGTCACGGCTGCCTGCTCAAACGATGGCGGAGCAGCTGCGGTCGACGCCGTTGGTGAACAAGACACCGTCGGTACGGTTGGGGACACCCAAAACACCGCAGACACCGGCATGGGTGACGTCGCTACTTCCGATGGCGGAGATGAGTCCGACGCTACCTTGGATGTGATCGCAGCTGAGCAGTGCCCTGGTTTGAATGAAACAGGATGCAAAGCCCACAAGCACTGTCAGGCAATATTTGGGAAGGATGCTTGTGACGACAGCGCCGGAGCAGACAAGATATTCGCCGGTTGCATGCCGATCGGGGGCGGTTGCGGCGGGGCGCTAACCTGCGGCGAAAAAGACGGCAAGCGGCTCGTCTTCCCTAGCACCTGCCAACCCGAAGGTTGGACGCCCAAGGGCATGGATATCAGTCAATGCTGCAAGAGCGCGGCGGACCCCAAGGAGTGGTCGACTTGCAGCCAACACATGGACTGTGCCGTTTTTGAGACCGCCTGCTGTGACCACTGTAATGGCGGCAAGCTGATGAGCGTGGGCAAGAAGTTTGTCGACCTGGCCAAAGCCAAGCACCAAAAGACGGATTGCCAGGGAACGGCTTGCACGGAGAAGGGCTGCGGTAAGGCCATCGCGGTGTGTGACAGCGGCGTTTGCAAGGGCAAGGCAGATCCCGCTTTCGTCGTCGGTTGCGCGAAACTGAGTGAGGCGGACTGCGGCGCGTCTCCTTCATGTGCGCCGCTGTTCGCTCACGACCCCGCCCCAGTCTGCGCCAACAAACCCAGCGCTACCAAGACGTTCGCGGGCTGTATGAAGAGCGATCAGGGCTGCGGCGATGCGCTGACCTGCGCTAGCAAGGACGGCAAGCTGTCGATCTTCATGTCGACCTGTCTTGGCGAGGGGTTCGTGGCCGAGAAATGGGAGACGTGCTGCAAGTCAGGCGGGGATGACGGCTGCGACAAGGGAAACGCGGCGAACCTGTCGAAGGTATGCGTGCGACCAAAGAACGGCGGCAAGGACTTCAAGGCAGGAGAGGCGGTCGAGGTCGTGGTCTACCCCAAGGGGTGTATGTCGAGCTCTTGTACCAAGGTGCACAAGGCGACGTGCACGGTCAGCGGCAAGACGACAAAGCTGAGCGTGGCCGGTCAAATTTGCCTGGAAGGCACCGGCGGGCCGGGACAGCCTTGTACGGCCGACTGCAACGGCGGCGGCTATGCGACGTGTAGCTCGGAGGTGCTGGCTGCAGGGGACTACACGCTGACGCTCGACAAGACGTCGGTGAACTTCAAGGTGCCGTCGAGCATGAAGATCGGTGGGGTGTGCGCTGGGACCCAGTTCTAGGTTTGCGCGGGATCTTGTTCCTGCTACCGCCCCGGGCGAATCCGACCGCCGCTCGACTTCTTGGTGGGAGCCGGCGCTGGTGCGGTCCGCGAAGGTGATGGCCGTGACGGCGCCGCCGCTCCAAAAGTGCTGGCACCGCAATTCGGTACACTCAGTTGCATTCCGGCTCCGAGGCGCGAACTCGTTGCATAGATCCGTTGCGCCTCGGGCAAGGCCGCCTTGAGCCCATCGATGCGCCGCTGGTTGGCTGGGTGCGTGCTGATCAACTCGATTTGACCCTTGTTGGCCTTGCCGAAGCGCTGCCAGAAATGGATGGCGTGCACCGGATCGTAGCCCGCACGCGCCATGTAGAGCAGCCCCATGCGATCGGCTTCCAGCTCCATATCGCGGGAGTACGGCAGCATCACACCGACGTTGGCACCAATGCCCATGGCCGCCATGATTTGGTCGTGATACTTGCCGTTCTTCAGGGTCACATCGGCAGCGCTGAGACCCGCCTTGACGATCATGGCCCGCGACATGCGCTCGGCTCCATGACGTTGAATCGCGTGAGCCACCTCGTGGCCGACCACGGCGGCGAGACCGGCGGCGTTGCCGGCGTACTTCATCAGGCCCGTGTAGACGCCGACTTTACCGCCCGGCAGCGCGAAGGCGTTGGCCATGTTGGGCGAGTCGAAGAGATGAAACTGCCACTGCCAGCGCGGTTTGGGCGACACCGCCGCGATCCGCCGGCCGATGTCCTGGACGAGCGCATTGGCCTGGGCGTTACCACAGCGCTTTTCCTTGGCGTTGACCTCTTTGAAGGCATCCGCGCCGAGCTTCATCTCCTGAGCGTTGGGAATCAGAATCAGTGCCCGCCGGCCACTGTGGGTCTGGACGCAGGCACTGGTCATGAGCAGCAAGGCGATAGGGACGAGTGTTCGGTTCAGTGTAAGCACGGGAGACCTCCTTCGGTGGCCGAAGACTAGGCACCTAGCTTGCCGCTTGCAACGGCGGGGCACGATGGGCTGTGCGCCGGAGCAGAACAGTCGCTCATAAACGACGTTATGTGGGTGTTGGTTGCCATTGCGTGCGGTCCTGCCACACTCGCGGCGCAACATCGCAACGTGCCCCAGGAGTCCCCGTGAATTCAGCAGCCTCGAACCAAGTGCTTGTCCCTGGTGATCTCGTCTGCGTCACCGGCGCGACCGGCTTTGTCGGCAGTCACGTCGTCCGCGCGGCGCTAGCCAGCGGGCTGCGTGTGCGGGGCACCGTTCGAGACCCCGGTAACGCGGCAAAAGTTGCCCATCTGCACGCCATCGCAGCAGAACTGGATGCAGGTGATCGGCTGGAATTGGTCGCGGGTGACCTGATGGTCGAGGGCAGCTTTGACGACGCGCTTGCAGGTTGTGACGGGCTCGCCCACGTCGCCGCTGTGGCTCGTTTCACCGCCAAGGACCCACAGAAGGACATCGTTGACCCCAGCGTCTTTGGTGTCGCCAACGTCTATCGCTCAGCCGCCAAGGCGGGGTCGATTCGCGCGGTCGCCCACACCTCGTCGGTGGCTGCTGTTCATCGCACGGCTGATGCACGAAAGGGCGCTGTGTTCACCGAGGCCGATTGGAACACTGAGAGCACCCTGGAGACCGATCCGTACGGCTATGCCAAGACGCTGGCCGAGCGCGCCGCGTGGGACTTTGTCGAGGCGATGCCTGAAGCCAGTCGCTTTCGGCTCATGACGGTCAATCCGGCGATGGTGTTCGGTACGGTGTTCACCAAGGCCCACGTGCGGACGAGCCCCTTGTTTGTGCACGACCTGCTCATCGGAACGTTCCCTGCCTGTCCGTCGTTTCAGTTCGCATCAGTCGACGCGGCTGATGTGGCGCAGGCCCACGTGAACGGGCTGATGCAAGCGGACGCCACCGGG
The DNA here is from genome assembly GCA_023954815.1 of Myxococcales bacterium. Classification (GTDB taxonomy): domain Bacteria; phylum Myxococcota_A; class UBA9042; order UBA9042; family UBA9042; genus UBA9042. The sequence continues at coordinate 5,308 of JAGSHB010000155.1, forward strand.
CGCTACATCCTAGCTGGGGAGCATTTGTGGCTGTTGGAGCTGTCGCAGCGCATGGCCAGCCTGTATCCGAACTACCGCTTTCCCAAGCATCGGATGCCGAACCTCGTCATGTACCTTGTCGCCATGTTCGACAAAAGGGCTGACAAGGCAACGCTGGACCGCATGCTGGACGTGGAGACGAAGTTTGATAGCAGCCGGAGCCGTCAGGCGCTCGGTATCGACTACGCCCCGCTCGACGAGACGCTCAAGCGTACCGCCGAGTCCCTGATGGCGGGCGGTTGGTCCAAGCCTAGAAAGAAGTAGTATTGGCGGTGTATGTAGCGCCGGATGCGCTGTTGTGTGGCTACTATTTGGGTAGCGCTGCTCGCAACACCCGCACCATATTGCCGCCCATGATCTTCCTGATTCGCTCGGGTGAATAACCGGCTGCCAGCATCTCGTGGGTCACCGCGGCGAGCTCTGAGGCGTCGAAGGCGACCGGCACGGAGCCATCGTAATCCGAACCGAGAGAGACGTGGTTCTCGCCGACGAGCTTCACCGCCGCTGAGATGGCCGCCACCACGCCCTTGGGGCTATCGTCACAGGTGACGTCTTTCCAAAACCCAATAGCGATGACCCCTCCGTGTTTAGCGATGCGCTTCATGAGGGCGTCGGGGAAGTTGCGCTTGGTGTCGCAGTGGCTGCGAATTCCGGTGTGGCTGACCACGATGGGCCGGGGATCGAGCTTCAGTACATCCTCGGCGACTTGCGGGCTGGCGTGGGCCACATCCACGACGATGCCGCGTTTGATGCACGCCTGTACCACCGCCTTGCCGAAGTCCGTCAGCCCGGCGTTGGATTGGCCATGAAGCGAGCCGCCGAGCTCGTTGTCGAAAAAGTGGGTGATGCCGATGAGCCGGTAGCCAGCCTCAAATAGCGTGTCGACGTTGGCCAGATTGCCCTCCAGCGGATGACCGCCCTCGATGCCTAGCAGGGTGCCGAGCACGCGCTCACCAGCGGCACGGCGCTTGATCACAGCCTCCAAATCGCGCTGGGTACGAATGACGGCGAGCCGTTTGGGGGCGCGCTCTACCAGGCCGTGTAGTTTACGGGCCTGGTAGAGCGCACGTTGCAACAGGCTGGTCCAGGTCACCGGTGGCCATAGCTGAGCGACCGCGAGCAGGGTGATGTTGTCGTGGGCGTCCGTTGCGTTGTGCTCGTAGTTCTGACCGCTGGGCGACTTGGTCACCGCGGTCAAGACTTGAATGCCCACATTGCCTTCATCCCATCTGGGCACATCAGCCTGCCCATAGGTGCCGCGCTCGAGCAGATCGCGGTTCCAGAGCAGGGAGTCGGTGTGCCAGTCACCAATGAACAGCGTCTTGTGCAGCGCCTGCGCTTCAGCCGACGCCGGCCAGGGGGCGTGCGGGCGGACAGCGTTGCGCTGCTTTTCGACGATGCCGGGGCCGATGGCGAGGAAAATTCCTAGCCCACCCACAACAATTGCCCCGATGACCCCGCCGATTTTTCGCTTCTTGCCCATGACGGCTACCTCGCTACGCGCATCTTCGCGTGGACACAGGTTCGCTGCTCTTGTCTTGCAAAGAAAGGGTAGGGCGTCAGGCTGGTTTGATTGTCTGGAGCGCCTCCATCACTCGACGTTCCATGCGTTGCCTTGTGTGACGCCCTTAGGCAGGCAGATGTGACGCTGTGTGCCGCACGGGTCGGTCACCGGAGTGCAGGCCCAGTCCTTCTGACAGCTGTCGACACACAGTTCAGCACAGATTCGGTGTGCCCCAGGCTTTGGTTCATCCGGAACACAGGGCCCTTGGTCGCAATCCCAGTGGTTCTTGCAGTCACACCCAGGGGCCCCGGGGCACGTTTGTTTGGTACGCTTGGTCGACTTACACTTGCACCCCGCACACGTACATCGCCCTGCGAACCCTGGCAGGCAGGTCTTCTGGCAGGGCTTGCCCACAGTCTGACCTCCAAGACACTGAGGTAGACTCTGCTGGGTCGCGTCGGTTTCGGTCGCCGGCGCATCCGACATCTTGCTGGTGTCGATTGTCGTCACATCTGCGCTCGCGGCGTCGCTGCCCATTTCGGCGCTATCGATCTGTGTGACATCCTGATGGGTTACAACGGAATCAGCGGCCGTTTTCTGTGGCTTGTCACCGGTCGGTTCGGCGCTGCAGGCGGTGACCAGACCGACGGCGAGGCTCAATGCCCACAGGAGGGTGACGAGGAGCGGCAAGCCGATCGGCTCGGCGCCGTGGTGTTGGTGATGTGGGTTCATGCCGGCAGCGTAGCAAATGCCGTTCAGTGTTGCAGCAGCTTGTTGGAGATACTCAAGCCGCGGTGTGGCGATCTGGCCCTCGGGGCATCGGATCATTGATCTGGAGGTTAAGTCGATATGACGCATGATTCACTAATGCATTTGATTTCAAGCGATTATGTTGTGCCAGGCGTTTCGCAGAGGCTCGGTCGCAAACTTTTTTGGACCTTCAACCGACGATTTTGGCTTCGGCCAGCGACGTAGAGTGCGAGGGCTCGCAAGTCACCCGCCCTCGCATGGAGTCCTGATATGCGACCGCTGCGCTGCCCATTTCCACTTTACTGCTATGAAATTACAACGCGAACTATTAATCGCCGCTTCCTGATGAAGCCTGGTGACGACATCAACACGATTATCGTAGGTGTGCTCGCTCGTGCGCAGGAACTGACCGGTGTGCGCATTCATGCGTTCCATTTTCACTCGAACCACTACCACTTGCTCATCACGGTTCGAAATACGAGGCAGAAGAGCAAGTTCATGCGCCTGGTTAACGGTAACCTGTCGAAGAAGCTCAACCACCTCCATGGTCGCCGCGGCACGATGTGGCATCGACGGTTTCGCGCCATCGGCGTTGCGTCAGACGAAGAGACGCAGACCGCTCGGTTGCGCTACATCATGGCTCACGGTGTGAAGGAAGATTTGGTCGAGAAGGTGGGGGATTGGCCGGGCGTGAGTTCCCTCCCTTGGCTGCTGCGCGGCGAGCCCATTCGCGGTGTTTGGACAGATTTTACGGCCCGGTACAACGCCCGTCGACGGAAGAGCTATGTGCCGGTTCCCGGCGAGTTTGACACGGTCTATGAGCTTCGGATGACGGTCCTACCGTGTTGGGCGGACGAGAAGACTGCGATCTGGCGGCAGAACGTTCGCGAGCTCGCCGTCGAGATTGATGAGACCGCTGCGAAACGGCGGGAGGAGACCGGTGTGCGCGTACTGGGCATCGCCGCAGTGCTGAATGCAGATGTCAATGTTGAGCGACCCAACAAGCGGCGAAGTCCCGCACCCAAGGTTCATTGCATCTGCCCGATCCGGCGACGGGAATTGGAGCGTGGGCTGCGTGCGATTGCCGACGCCTATAGGGAAGCATCCGATCGGTTTCGTGATGGAGAGTGGGACGTGGAGTTTCCTGAGGGGACATTTCGCCCCGCGGGCGGCTTCGTGGCCATCACGGATGATGGTGGGTTTCCGATGTGGTGATGTCTCCATCACGTGTGGTTCGATGGACGGGGCCGCTAGGCCGAGTGCGGGTGAGATAGTGTCACCAGCCATCGATTGACGATCATCACTTGTGGAGGCAGCTAGCCGACGATACTGGCTGCCGGGGACGGAACTCCGAAATGCTCTGGGCATACAGACGCGCCCACGCTGGGAGTGGAGGCACCGCTATATCCCAAGAATTCCAACAATTGTGCCGTCAACTAATCGCCTGGCGCTTGTTTTGGGTCGAACCGATACCCAACGCCATGGACGGTTCGAACGAGGTTGGGACGCCGCGGGTCAACTTCAATCCGCTTCCGCAGCTGCGAAATATGCTGGTCCAACGTCCGACTATTGGGCAGATGATCCAACCCCCAGCAAACATCAAAAAACGTCTGCCGATCCACCGCCTCCCCCTGGCGCTCATGGAGCAACTGCAAGATCTTCAAATCCCGCGGATTCAGGTCAATCGCTTGCCCGTCGCGCCGGGCCCGCAGCTCCGCAGGTAGCACCTGCAAATCCCCCATTCGAAAAGGCACAGGCGATGCCCCAGCCGGCTTCCGTCGCAGGCAACGCCGACTCACGGCGCGAATACGCGCCACGACTTCCCGCACACCGAAGGGCTTGACGATGAAATCATCCGCCCCCAGCTCCAGCCCCAACACCGTGTCCAGCTCTTCCGTCCGTGCCGTAATGAACACGAGCGGCACATCTGGGTCTTCTTTCCGAATCTCGCGGCACACGTCGAAACCACTCAGCCTGGGCATCATGATGTCGAGACAGACAAAATCCGGCCGCTCCGCGCGAAACAACCGCAACGCCTCCGCCCCATCCTGAGCTGTCAGCGTGCTGTAACCCTCGCCTTCGAGGATCTGCACGATGCCCTCACGAATCAGCTCGTCATCTTCTGCAATGAGCACTCTCACGACGATTCCCCCGTTCCGATAGCGAGTTCGAAGCATGCGCCCTCACCAGCCCTATGCACCAACTTTAGGTCGCCGCCGTGGAGCCGTGCCAGCTCGCGGGCCAGTGCCAGGCCAATCCCCGTGCCAGCGACTCCTTCCGTGATGCCGTCCTCGATCCGATAGAACGGTTCAAAGATTTGCTCGGCGTGCCGTCGCGCGATACCAGGCCCCCGGTCGCCAACCACCACACGCACTGTACCGCTCCCCTGGTGACTCTCCACGCTCAGCTCACCTCCGTGGGCGGCGTACTTCTCTACATTGCCCACTAGGTTGCCCACGATTTGCCCAATTGCGTCTGGATCCAGCAACACCATCTCTGGTGCACCAGGCGTCCACACCACGTCGAATCCCTTTCTCCGCAGCGCGGGCGCGAATTGCTCCAACACGTCGCTCACCACATCGTCGAGGCACGCCTGCCGGGGACGCACCGTCAACGCACGACGCTGCTGTCTCGCATAGGTCAGGACGTTTGCGATAAGCCGACTGAGCCGCTGACTCTCACCCACGATGATGTCCAATCGACGCTGGGCGGCCGGCCCCAAGTCCTCTGCATCCCGTTCGAGCAGCTCGGCATACATCCGAATATTGGTCAGCGGCGTCTTCAACTCGTGGCTCACCTGATTGACGAACCCCACCTTCTGCGCCGTGTCTCTTAGCTGCTGCGTCCCCGCCCGATACAGCCACAAGGCCAGACCAAGCAGCGCCACAGCTAGCGCACCGATGCCGGCGAAGAGCGCCACGTCCACCTCTCCCGCTGCGCTTAGCGTCGCCGCTGGCACAAAGATCTGAAGTTTCCAGGCCGAGAGTGGCGGCTGCAGGTTGTGTTGGAAGCGGGGAGCGCTGCCTTTGGGAGGCTCATAGGCGCCCCACTGATACACCACCTCACCTCGTGCTCCCATCAGCGCTATCCGTTCCTGCGAACCAGCATCGTGGGTCGTCGGCAGCTCCGCGATGAGGTCCGCGAGCAGCACTACACGGTCAATCTCCGCACCCACGATGACGCCGCCAGCCAGTCTCCGCCAATGCAGCAGGTGCAGACCGCTCTGCCAGTACCAAGTCGTCCAGCCCGACTGTGTTCCGCCTCCCCCCGTCGCTTTTTCCGCTTGGGTCGTACCTGCGAGAGCGCCATCTTCCCAGAGCTTCTGCAGGCGCCGAACGAAGTCCCGTTCCGCTTGCGTCGCCGTCTTATCGCGGGGCGGAAAGGTCATGCGGCCGTCGCTGCCTCGCACGAAAATGTTTGAGATCATACGCGAACTCGCCAGTCTCGCCCGCAGCGCGCTAGGTGTCAGGTGTTTCGCAAGAGCGGCAGGCTTCTGGGCAGCGGGCATCGCTTCCTCCACCTGCCGCCGCCGCTTCGTCACGAATCGGCTGACCCGCTCGGCGCTCTCGGCCAGCCGCCCTCGCAATCGCGACTCAACCTGCTGCCGATGCACATGCTCCTGGTCTGCCGCTATCCGCAGCCCCAGCCAAGTCAGGCCAACCACCGGTACAACAACGAGCAGAGCGAGCACGATTGCCGGGCGCCAGTTCATCGTCTCTCCAAGCTTCGGGGTTCATTAGTAAGATTGCTGATTGTCGAACTCGTGCTGCGTCTTTCTCATCTGTTTCCGCGTTTTGCGCCAGGCACGCTTTTCGAGGTTGCGCGAGTTGTCCTGGTTGATGTTCCCCAGTCGGTTCAGGCGCTTGGAGCGGTACTGTTTCGCCTGCTTGTGCAGCAAGCGCGTGTTGGCCCGCAGCATCCGCCTCGCCTCGTGCACCTTGCCCGCATCACGTAGAGACAGGGCCGTCTTGTTGCGTTCATTGGCGACCATCTCCGCCGCCGCCACCATCACACCCGCACGCGTACGCCGCGCGACCTCCGCCGCTGAGTGGGTCGATTTGACGGACACCGAGCGCTCGACGCGACCCCGACGCGCGCCATCGAGCGTGGTAAAACCGACGCTCACCTGCGCCACGGGCCGCATCCAACCCGCCTGCATGGGCGGCAGTTCGACCTCGATCAGCAAGTACTTTTCCTGTTCGCCGTAGACCTGACCCAAGCGCGTGCTGACCTGCTGCCCAAAGATGCGCGCGTCGCGACCCAGCACCCGAAGGGGGCGAACCCCCTGACTAAAGCGCACCCGGACGTCCAGGTTCTGCGCCACAACGGCCTGCATATCGCCAAACTCAGCGTCGAAGATGCGCGCCAAATCCCGCGGCGACTCCACAAAGGCGTGGTTGCCATCGCTCGAAGCGGCCAGCCGGCTCATCAGATCCTCGTTGTAGCCAAGACCCATGCCTACGGTGGAGACCGAGATCCCCTCCCGGGCCAGATTCGCCCCCAAGGAAGCCAACGCCCCAGGCGTGCTCGGCCCGCTGTTGGCCTGGCCGTCCGACAACAAGATGATGCGGTTGACCCTGTCGTTGCGTCGAAATTTTCGCAGCTCAGCCGCCCCTGTCGCGACGCCGGCAAAAAGCGCCGTCGCCCCGCCCGGTCGAACCCGGGAAATGGCTCGAATGATACGGTTCTTGTGGGTCGCCCGGGTCGCGGGCACAACCACCCGCACAACAGAGTCATAGGTCACCACGGACACGATGTCCTGCGGCCGCAATCGCCTGACGGTCTCAATCGCCGCCTTGCGAGCTGCCCGGATCTTGTCGCCGCCCATCGACCCAGAGCGATCCAGCACAATCGCCACGTTCAATGGCGCCCGCCGCCACGACCGCTGTCCGGTCATGCTTACTCGCAGCCAACCGCGGTTGGTGCGGTTGGCCAAGATTAGCGGCTGGCCCATCACCGCCTGTACGCGGACCGTACTAGGCGCGGCGGAGGCTGTGGTGGCGGAGCAGAGCAGGGCGCCGAATAGGACCAAGCCGAGGCCAAGTGCCCAGACCAGTCGTGGGTCGCTTGAGGTTGGTGCTGTCAACAATGTCGCATTCATGACTCGTTCCGTGGCTGAGGGTGCAGCGGAGCGACGCTCTTCGCTCCATGCTGCCCAGACTCGGCCACTTGCGGAAGTCGATGGTGAGTTCGATGCAAAACGATTGTCAGAAGTTTGTCAGTCCTACTTGACGTTGCAGACCTCAGTCTTCGCTTCGTCCTCAGATTGCGCAATCCACTTGGTGAGGTTGTTGGCGTAGCACGCCGAGCCCAGCCAGCCGCCCTTGTTCGTCCAGCTGCGATGCAGCCCGTGCTTGAGGCCTTTTTTCCAGCCCTCTTCTTTGGACAGCCCGCCTTCGCCGTACCAGGACTTGCGCATCCCATCGAACTTGCCGTGCCAATAGGTGTGCTGCATGGCCAACTTGCCGTCCTCGTACCAGGCGACGAACGCGCCCTCGAGCTGGTTGTTGATCCACATTCCTTCGTTCATCGGCTCGCCGCTGTCGTACCAATACCGCCAGCTGCCCTGCTTCTTGTTCTTGGTCCAGTACCCCTCAACGATGCGCACGCCGCCGTAGGAATAGCGCCGCTCGATGCCTTCCTTGTAGTTGTTCTGCCACATCATCATCCACTTCAGCGTACCGCTTGTGTACCAATGGCGCTCCATGCCGGTGCGCTTGCCGAGCACGTAGGTAATCTCCGTTAGCTTCACGCCCTTGGTCGAAAACGTGCGCCTCGGGCCGTCGATCTTGCCCAATCCATACGGCGTCGTGCTCTGCCACTGGCCGTTTTCGTACCAATTGCTCCACGTGCCTTCGCGCTTGGAGTTGACGTATTTTCCCTGGCTCTGCTTGGCGCCAGACGCGTACCAGGTCGTCCACATGCCTTCGGGTTTATTGTCGACGTAGTGACGCTCGTACTGCAGGCCGCCGGTCTGGTACCACCCGCGCTCTGGCCCGCTGCGCTTGCCGTCGACGTAGGTCGTCTCCCGCTGCTTGGTGCCATTGGGCCACCAGCGAGTCGACAAGCCAACCAATTTGGAAAGGGCGTAGGTCGACTCAAATTGCAACTGACCGCTCGCATACCAGCCCTGCCAAAGGCCGGTGGGCTTGCCGTCCTCGTAGTGACGGACTGATTGCTTCTTGCCATCGGCAAACCAAGCTGTGTGCGTACCCTGCGCCTTGCCGTTTTTCCAGTTCTGTAGCGATTGCAGGGTCCCATCTGCATGAAACCGCTTGGCTTCACCGTGAATCTTGCTTGCGACGTACGTGGTGATGGAGCGCAGCACGCCGCCGGTGTACCAGCGACGCTCGATGCCCTCGCGCTTGCCGTTGGCGTAACCTGCCTCGTAGGTCAACTGCCCGAAGCTGTCCCAGGTTCGATAGGAGCCGTGGAGTTTGCCCAGGCTGTATGTCCGCTCGCTCACGAGCAGCCCGTTTTTGTTCCATTGCTTCATCGGTCCGTGACGTTGACCGTTGGGAAGGGCGCACCAACGGGTCACCCAGCTGCTACCACTTTGCTTCTGTGACGTTCCCGCTGGGCAGCCGAGTTGGTTCGGGCCCGGGCCATTTTTGGGCTTTGGTGCCGTCGTATCAGCGGTCGCGCCCGCGTCGGAGGTCTGTGTGTCCGCGCCGCCATCCGTGGCGCCGCCGTCCGTCTGCCCTGCCGCCCCAGACTGCACCAACTGGTCTGGTGCGGCTTCACATCCAGCCAACAGGAGCAGCGCAGTGAGGCTAAGGGCTGTGCTGTATTGCAGCGTCTTCGGGTTCATTGTTCGTCTCCCAGCAAGGTCACGCGCCAATTTGTCGTCTTCGCTGCCGGCGACAGGGTCTGAGTAGTGAGACCACCGTCGTGCAGGTGGGGCACCGGCGCCGCGTGATGTCCCAAGACGAGTCCTGAGAGGCATCACGCGGCTTCGGCGCAACAACGGGCAGCTACGCGCGCACTTCAGTTTCGCGGCGACGCCACAGCAGCAGCGCGGTGCCTAGGGCCAGCAGGATGCCAGCGGCGGAGGAGCCAACAGGGGAAGAAGATGCCGTGCAGCCGCCAGCCGAGCTCAACACAGGATGGGCCTCGTCAGCGGCGGTGCCCCAAGGCTTGCTCACGTGAACGACGGTGCACTTGCTATCGTCGCGCTTGTCGACATGGACGAACTTCTTTTCGCTCTTGGGCAACTCCCAGCGCTGATCCACTGGCTTCAGAATGAGGTTGTCCGGCAGGCTCTTCTTGCCGATGGTCGCCCCAGCGATGGCCGTATCGACCAAGTCCACCTGACTGTTGTGCACCGGCGTTGCTGCGCCTGTTTCGTCCAGCAGCTCAATCTTCAGGGCCATGGGCGACTCGATGAAGCGCTTGTCGACGGCGTTGTTGCCGACTTTGCCGCTCGAGGTGAAGTCGTTGGGGATGACGCCGTCGAAGACGTACGAACCCACACCATCGATGGTCAGGCGCGTCTTGTCGTAGGGGTACCAGCCAGTAGAGCAGACACGTTTGAAGGTCGCCTTGTACTCATTGCTGACGTTGGGCAGGGCCGCGTTGAAGCCAAAGATCGGGTCCCGGTCCATCTCGTCCGGCGAGATGCGCATCACGAGACGGGTCACACGCGGGCTGCTGCCCAA
>JAGSHB010000249.1 GCA_023954815.1 Myxococcales bacterium
GGTCACGGCGACCGATATTGAGGCCAGCAATGGCGTTGTTCACCTCATCGACACCGTCATCATGCCCAAATAAGCGATATGGCTGGGCCAATACGCAACCGGGGGGATGGCAGGTCTCGACAACTCATACGTTGCCGGGACCTGCCGTTCCCCTTGGTCGCATCTGACTGAGGGGCGCTCGAGAAATCTGGCCTTCGGTCCCCGCCCAGCCACCTGCCCAATCCGAGCACCGTCACGGCAGGTGGAGGGGAGGAAACATCCGGAACAGTGGATAGGCGACCTGAGCCGACAGGAAGCCGGGGCGAGGCCGAAGATTGAGTTTCCACAGGACCGACCATCCGACATTGAAGGGTCGTGCGTACCCAAGAATGGTCCCTCTGTGCGGCAACAGTCACGCTGATCAATCCACAAATCATGGCGTTTCCGCCATCAGGACGCGGCTGCCCGTCTCGGCAGACCGTCGGGTCAAAGCACCGTAGGCCGGGGGCAGTGGCGATGATACTGGCCCACGAACCGGACGACCGGCCGATCACCAGGACGCGCCTAGGTTTTCGGCGTGCGAAGTCGGTGGGCCGACGCGATTTACCGGCGTTGAATCCGGTCTGATCAGGCGATGTTTTCGCGCAACTGACCAAGTATGCTCGTATAATTGCCGACGCCTTGCGCGCCCGTGACCAGGTGCTTGCGATCAAAAACCACCGCCGGCACGCCGCGAATACCCTGCTGGATCCAGAACCGCTCGGCCTCCCGCACGGCGGATGCGAAACGTTGGTCGGTCAACACAGCGAGCGCCTCGTCTCGATCCAGACCAATCTCACCCGCTACGTCAGCCAGCACTGCGACGTCCGAAAGGTTTCGCGCGTCAGTGAAATGCGCGGTGAACAATGCCATCTTGAGGTCGTGTTTGCGGCCCCGTTTGTCGGCCCAATGCAGCAGCTGGTGCGTGTTGAAGGTGTTGTGCATCCGAATATCGGGGGTGAACCGAAAGTCAAAGCCCAACTCGGTGCCGAGGTCCGTCAAGCGCTGTCGACTTTGCTCGGATTGCTCGGGGGTGGAGCCGTACTTCTCGATGATGTGCTCGCGCACGTTTTGTCCCGCTGGCGGCATAGTGGGGTTGAGCTCGAAGGGATGCCAGTGGATATCATGTTCAACGCCGGAGGCGTCGAGCGCTTCAGCCAGCTGGCGATAGCCAACGATGCACCAGGGGCACATCACGTCTGAAACGATGTCGATACGAAGCGGTGTGGTCATGGGAGACTCCTTTCATCACGCTCAACCACGCGATGAGCCCACTCAGCCAAAGGTGCACGGGATCGATGTCAAGGATTGGTCGCGCATGCAGTGGAGGCGTGGTCACTCAAAATTGGTACGCACGGCGTTGAAATGGTTGACGTCCGATGGAGCTTGGATGGGCCGAAATAAGGCTGGCCGCGCCGCTGATGCGTCGATAATCGACACCGCTTCAGTCGACTCCGCTTCCGGCAACCATAGCGCGACGACAGACGACGTTCGTTCTTCCGAGGACGTTGGTCCCGCTGCCGACGCGGAACAAGACGCCCCAGGTCGGGAGACCGTGCGGACGGCGACGCCACGTAGCGTGACCTTGGGCCGCTTGAGGCTGGCGCCGAACACACTGGCGTCACAGATGCGGGGCCGCGCGATACTGCCCCGGAGGACGACGGTTCAACTGGCCCGGGCGCCTGGGATGCCGGCGCCAACGTAGCGAACGACTGCAAGCTCGCCGAGCCGGGCTCCAACGGCCCAGGCACATGTCGCTTGTCCCCAGACGCGAAATTTCTGTGTTCATGCAGTAGGAGGAGGCGTATACCCTGTGCCCCGCCAATCTGGCTTGTACGGAGTACTTATGTCGATCAACCGCCGTCGTTTCATCAAGACCTTGACGTCCGGGACTGTCGCCGTCAGTGCGACAGCGCTGCTTGGCGCGGAGGCCGCTGAAGCTCTTGAGAATGTGAACGCCATCGACAACAGCATCGAGAAGGGCAAAGGCAGCAAGGGCGTTCCGCCTGGCAACATCAAGCCCACACCGACGTTCAGCAAACCGAAGGCGTCGCTGAGCAGCATGTACTTTCAGTTCGAAGTGAAGGGGATCTACGGCCCTGTGCCTGGTTGTACGTCGGTTAGCGGCGGTGACCTCACCCTAACGATTGAAGAGACCACAGACGGGGACAAGCCCGACTATCGAGAATACACGTACGGCAGCCACGACTACGAGGATCTCACCCTCACTGTCACCCCTGCTCCCGACAATGTGAAGCTGCTCAAATGGGCGACGGAAGCCATCAAGTCGGGCGAGACGGACAAGGGGTTGTACCGAGACTGCGCGCTGCACCTTCTGGCGCGCGACAAGTCGACCGTGATGCGTAGCGTGAATTACTTCGGCGTGTACCCATTGAGTATGACCGCCGCGACAAGCGACGCGGGCGGCGAGCTGAAGACCATCGTGATCAGCTGCAGCGTCGATCGCGTCGATGAGAGTAAGGGCTAGGCTTCACCGGTTGCCGCTCATGACCAACCGCGAGTGACCTAGTCCGCCACGGAGAAGACGATGCCAAACAGACGACCGCACGATCATATCGGGAATTTCAACTTTACCCTCGAGGTCAGTGGTGTGGCTGTCCCAGCAGCCAACATCACCGGTGGTGAACTCATCTCTGACGGCAAAGGCGGAGAGCCACGATTTCGCGATCTGCACGTGCAGATCTACGCTGCTGATCAGAACAACGCCCTGAGCGCGGCGGCGGAGCGAGTGGTGAACGGCGGCAAGAACGAGCGCTTCACCATCACGATTACCGAGTTGGCCAAGGACAAGAGCAGCGTGACGACAACCAAGTACACAGGTTGCCTGCTCCGCGCGCTTAAGTTTCCCTCGACAACGTGGGTCAGCGACCCCGCTTTGGCCGTGGAGACCGGCGTATTTCTGCCTGTGAAGCGCACCGTGAAGGTGACCCCGCTGAAAGCTGGGACAGGGTGGACGTTTCCGCCCGGTCACAAGAGCAAGAATGTGGCGTGAAGTGCGTGTGATTGAGTTTGTCTCATCGGCCCAACGTCGAAAATAGATCGGATCGCACCTCCCTGACGCCATGCGCTGTTACTGGTCAAGAGCGAACGTCGGCAGGAAGTAGAGCATGTCCAGCGACGTGGTCATATCTACGTTGAAGCTACCCACCCGCTTGTGGTCCTTGTAGTACGTGCCGTAGTGGGCCTTGCGATGGGCGATCAGCTTCGGATCCTTGGTCGTCATCAGATGCCACATCGCGAGATTGATCTTCTGGATGTCGGGGTTGTACTTCTTCCAAAAGCCGTAGCCGCCGGTGGGTCCAGCCATGGAAATATCGAAGGGTGCGTAGCCGAAACCCGGGCCGTGGTAGCCCACGCGGTACCAGCCGTTCGTTCCGTCGATGAAGTTGTGAAACAGAGGCGCCGACAAGTTCTTGTTGAAGCTGACGTAGGCGAATTGGTTGGCTAGTCGCTTCATGGTGTCGATCGTGGGAAAGGTCTTGCCGGTGATGGCCTTGTGCCGGTAGAGCGTCTCGTACACGTGGACCAGACGCCGGGCGTGGCTCAGGTCCCAGCCCACGCCCTTGGCCCCCTTCTTGTTGGCCAGTGTGGGGAAGGTTGTGCCGCTATAGCCGGTGTAGGCGTGCGTCACGTGTTGGTCGTACATGCCCGGTTCAGGCACTGCCCCGCCCACCGCTTTGCCGGCGAAGTCCTTGACCGTGGTGTTCTGCAAACGCTTCTGCATCAGGTCCACGGCCATGGAGAGGTAGGCCTTGAGCGCTGCCTCGTCGGCCGCTGGCAGCGAGACCAGAGACGGCTCTTTGGACCTAGCGGCCAGCATCTGCACGAGCCCAGTGAAGATCCACATGTCTTTGTCCAGCACCGCGTGGCAGTAGTCGGGATCGTTGGGGCTGTCCTTGAGCATGCCGATCGCCTTGCCCCGCAGGTGGTAGAGATGGGTCTGCGGGCCGTACCAATTGTGGGTGTGGCCTTCGCCCTTGACGCCATCGAAGGCTGCGGCCTTGCCGAGCTTACCGGCCACAAAGGAGGCGCCGTTGACTTGCTCCAGGTGGTTTTGACCCGCGACGTCCTTGCCGTCCCCGTCTAGCGGCCAGTGGGCGCGTAGACCCTTGGCGCTGCATGTTTTGGCCCCGGCGCAGGCGCTCACCTCCGACGCGGCAAGGGCCCGGCCGTAGAGACGTGCGTCGTCGATGGCGGCTTTGAGGAAGCAACAGCCGCCGCTGCTCCAAGTGTATCCGCCAACGAAGGCCTGACCGGTGTTTGGCCAGTACTTGCCCTTGGTGATGGTCTTGGCCACCTGCTTGCCGTCCACGTAGGCGACCAAGAGCCCCGCAGCGCTGTCGAAGGTCAAGGCAAGGTGGTGCCAGGCGCCGTCGCTGACCTTGCCGCCGGTGATCTCGTAGACGGTGTACTTGTCACCCTTGGTGGGGTTGGGCGAGTCGGTGATCAGGCGGGCCACCAGTTTGCCGCCGGAGACCTTCAGCTCGGCGCGGGTGCCGCTGGTGAGCAGCACCGTGCCCTTGGACTGCGTGGTCCGGACCCACGCTGTCAGGCTCAGCGCCTCGTGTGGGTTCAACGGTGCCCCGCCGTCGCAGCCCCAGCCGTGGGTATTGAACCGGGGGATGCCGATGATCCAGCGCCGGTAATGGTCCAGCAGCACCACCGGCGCCTTCGCCATCAGCGCCTGCATGGAGGCCGTGCGTTGGGCCTTGGGCAGTGTGGCGAAGACGTGGATCGTCTCGGAGACCATGTAGAGGAACTGGGAGACGGACAGGGTGTTGAGCTCCACACCCTTGGTGTCGACCCAGGTCTTGTAGCCTGGCTTGGTGCCGATGTGTTCGAAGGCGGCCAGCAGATAGGCGGCGATCTCGTCAAGGCGGGCTAGGTCCTTGCAGGCGGTGGCCGCGCGAAGCAGGTTGTTGGTGAACCCCTGGGCATTGTAGAGCACCGTCGGATTGTGCTTGACCTTGATCGACGCAGTGAGCTTAGGCCGCCAGTGGGCCCAAATCTTGTCCAGGGCAGGCTTGACCTCCTTGGGCAGGCAGTGGCTGCAGCCCACGCCGGAGAGGTTGGGCACCAAGGGAGGCGTGCACTTGGGAGGGTCCCAGCACGGCCCTGGCTTGATCTTGTGCTGGCAGCCTAAGGTCTTGTCGCAGCTGTCCGTGGTGCACGGGTTGCCGTCGTCACACTTGGCACTTTGGGTGGCGATGCAGGAGCTGGCTTTGCAGGTGTCGCCGGTCGTGCACGGGTTGCCGTCATCGCAGGTGCCATCTTTGTGGTCGCTCGCGCAGCCCTTGTCTTTGTCACAGCCATCCGTGGTGCAGGGGTTCTTGTCGTCGCAGTCCTGTGCAGCGCCGGCGCACTTGCCGTCTTTGCAGACGTCGCCCTGGGTACAGACACTGCCATCGCTGCACTTCTCAACGTTGTTTGTGAACTGACATCCCTTGCCCTTTTCGCAGCTCTCCGTTGTGCATGGGTTGCCGTCGTCGCACTTGCTCTTGGTACCGGGTGTGCACTTGCCGTTCTGGCAGGTGTCATCGGTCGTGCAAACGTTGTTGTCACTACAGGTCGCCGCCTTGGCTAACGCCACGCAGCCGCCCTTGCCACCGTTGTCGGGTTCGTTGCAGGCGCCCTCAGTGCATGGATTGTCATCGTTGCATACTTGCATGGCGCCGCCGACGCACTTGCCGCCCACGCACATATCTTTGGTCGTGCAGACCTTGTCGTCGCTGCACGGGGCGGTGTTCGACATGTGCAGGCAGCCCTTGTCCTTGTCACACGTGTCATCGGTACAGGGATCGTCATCCACGCACTTGAGCGGTCCACCGGCTGCGCATTGGCCATCTTTGCAGCGGTCCTTTTCAGTGCACTTATCCCCATCATCGCAGCTGCTCGCGTTGTTGATGTACAGGCAGCCCTCGTCCTCGTCGCAACTGTCATCGGTACACGCGTGTCCGTCATCGCAGGTTAGCTTCCCCCCGACGCATTTCCCGTTGCTGCATGCATCTTTGCTCGTGCACCAGTCGCCGTCGTCGCACGGCGTGCCGGCTTTCGCTGGCTCAGCCGCGCAGGTGCCGTCGTTGCCGCACGTTGCGACCAAGCACGCCTCTTCGGAGGTGGGGCAGGCAACGTCGCTGCTACAGCCGACATCCATCGGGTCAACATCGGTCGCGGCGGCGTCCGTTGTGCCGCCACCACCATCTGTGCCGCCCGTGTCTTGAGCGGTGACGTCGATGTTGCTGCTGATGTTGTCCTCGTTGTCCCCAGCCTCGTCTGAGCAGGCGGTTAGCGCGAGCGCGGCGATCCCAGCCAGGACGTATTGAGTCATCTTGTGCATTGAGGAGCTTTCTTGGAGCTGTGCAGGTGTTGATTTGTATTCAAGGGGTTGCAGCAACTGTCCCACCTATCACCATTGCCCGCGAGATATCGAATGACTTCGCGCCCGTGCCGTCGACGGACACCTTCCGTCTCTCGAGTAGGCTGTCATAGCGTCATAGTGGAGGCGACAGGAGGCCGGCAAAGAACTTGAATTTTGGGGAAAATGGTCACCGGGCCGCATGAGCGAAGTCGAGCAAGGGTGTCGCCATAGAGGATCAGGCGCGAAGCGCTCCCAAGTCACAGCGAACCAAGGCCGACTCGGTAACCGAACCGCAGCGCAGCGAGACCGCAGTTGGTGGAAGCAGGCGCGACATGCCCTCGGGGCTCAACTTGCGCGCCGTAGAACAACTCTGTATCGCCCTGGCGACTGCGGTACTCACACGAATCACACTTGATTCTGCTCGCTCCTGACCTGCTAGGACCGCCCCATCCCGTGTGGCTCAGCCTCGGCATAGCGAGCTAGGGGATAGGAAACATGAGCCCACAGGAGCCCGCTTCGCGCCCAAAAATCGAGTTTCCATAAGACCGATTATCGGACGTTGAAGGGTCGTACGCATCCAAAATGGCTCCTTGGTGCGGCAACAATCACGCTGATCAGCA
>JAGSHB010000087.1 GCA_023954815.1 Myxococcales bacterium
CCCGTGTTTCGCTTCGAAAACAACTAGAATCGTTGCGGGATCTGGTGCACGTCGTGGGCACGGAGTCGGCGCTGCTTCGCCATATGGCCGGATCGAGCGCCGACGTTGTCTTGGCAGACGTCGAGCTCGCTCGCCAAGATCCGACCAGTCTCGTGACGGAGATCAAGCGGAGATACCCATCATCAGAAGTGATCTTCCTGGCGTCGCGTGGGTCCGTGGAAGACGCAGTTCGCGCGCTCAAGGCCGGCGCGAGCGACTATTTGGTCAAGCCGATCGACCCCGCGCTCCTTTCGAGCACGCTGCGTCGCAGTCGCGAGCGGGTCCAGCTTGAGCGCCAGCTTGTTCGCGCTCGGCAGGCGGTCACGGAGCGCGTGCTCGGACCAGCGATGATCGGGGAATCGACCGCGATGCAGCGGTTGAACCAACGCGTCTCTCGATGCGCGCGCACGGATGCGTCCGTGCTGATCCTAGGAGAGAGCGGCACCGGCAAAGAGTTGGTGGCGCGGATGCTCCACGCCACTGGGCCTCGTGCGAACCGCCCATTTGTCGCCGTGAACTGCGCTGCCTTCCCGGATGCCTTGCTGGAGGCTGAGCTCTTCGGGCACGAGCGAGGGGCGTTCACCGGCGCCGTGCGTCAACGCCGCGGTCGCTTTCAGCTGGCCCACGGTGGCACGCTCTTTCTCGACGAGGTCGCCGAGATGTCGATCGCCGCTCAGGCGAAGCTGTTGCGCGTGTTGCAGGATGGCACCCTTGAGCCCCTTGGCAGCGACCGGACGATGCAGGTCGACGTGCGCATCATCTCAGCGACCCACCGCGACCTCAAGGAACAAGTAGCTCGCGGTGCGTTCCGCGCCGACGTGCTCTTCCGCCTCAAAGTTCTGGAGTTGCGTGTGCCGCCGCTACGGGAGCGCGCCGGGGACTTGCCGGCCCTGATCGAGCATTTTCTGTCTCGGTTCTCGTTCCAGGCGACCGTCCCTACAATCACCACGCGTGCTTGGGCGGCGCTCCAGAACTACAGTTTCCCTGGCAACGTCAGAGAGCTGGAGCACGCGATTCAGCACGCCGTCGTGTTGTGCGACAGCGACGAGATCGACACGTGCCACCTCCCAGACGAGTTCGGAGGTGACGACTCCGACTCCGACTCCGACGACACGGACTTGGCGTTTATGGCGCTCGGAGTAGCCCACCGGCAGTGGGAGCGTGAGTACTTGATGCGCGCACTGCATACGGCTGGAGGGCAGCGGTCCAGCGCCGCTCAGTTACTCGGGATCTCTCGAAAAAATCTCTGGGAGAAGCTCAAGGGTCACGGTCTGGCGGACCATCTACGCGGGGGTTGAGTCTCGCGCGCGCAGCAGTCGCCGAGCAACGGTTCGGGTGACGTCGTGCCCAGTGAATCGGCTCATGTCTTCCAAGCCTCCGGGCGCGTGCACGTTCACCTCGATCACCTTGTCCCCGATCAAGTCGAGTCCAGCGACTCGAACGCCCAATGACAGCAGGACCATCGCGGCAGCCTCGGCGGTCCGGCGTTGGCTATCGCTCAGCGAGATGGGCTGCGCCGTTCCACCCGCGTGGACGTTGCTGCGGAAACCCCGAGGTGGCGGCACACGATGCACCGCCGCGTCGGCGCCATGAATCCGGACAGGTGCGCCGTCCAGCACCAACACACGAACATCTCCGTCACCGTCCCATTCGACGAAGTCCTGCGCGACGGCAGGGCCGGCAGCCAGCACGGCCTCGCACTGCTGCACAAGGTTGGCGCCGTCATCTGGTCGAATGAGGAAGACGCCACGGCCGTGGCTACCGGTTGCCGGCTTGATCACGACGGTTCCTTCTCGGCGGCGCAGCCAGAACAACAGCGTCTCCATGTCGCTGGTCACCAACGTGGCCGGGCGCAGCTGTTGTGGCAGCCAGGAGCCCATCAGCTTGGTCCAGCCGACAGCCAGGGTGCGTGCTGGGTTCACGACGCGAATACCCTGTGATTCAGCCATTTCAGCGACGAGTGGGACGTGGCGATGCAGCGTATCCGCGCCGGTGTCACGGGGGGGATTCGTACGCACCCACACAACATCATGGGGCCGAAGCACCGCGATGCTCCGCTCGTTCGCCAGCTGACTGCGTGGGCTAGTACCGCCTGTCAGGCGCACGCCGCGAACGCGAACCCGGTCATCTGGCCAGACACTCAGTCCTCGGACATCGACGATCCAGGTCTCAACACCCTCTTCTTGTGCGGCCGCCGCGAGCGCCAACGTCGCGTCGCCCTGCAATTGATCCGCGAGGTCGTTGATGAGTACGAAACAGCGGTGGTTCATCGGGTCCTCCACGCGTCGATTGCGCTGCTCTGGTCGTGCAGCTGGTCAGAAGGGCTCGCGAGACGACCGAGGTGCACGATGCGGGCGCCTGTCGCTGCCACTGGATCGACCGAACGGCCGATCACGATTCCTGCGTGAGGCGCCCGGTAGCTGGCGACCGGCAGCCCCCAGGCGTCATGGAGACTGGCGAGTAGGTCCCCCTCCTCGATCTGCGCGGCGAGGTCGACTTCCACCTGCATGAGTCCGCCTCGGTCCGTGTACTCCCAGCCGCTCTGCACGCACACAATCGGCGGTGGTCCCAGCTGCAGCTTCCGCTTTGGCAGGACCCCGGCCTCGGCCAAGACCGCTCGGATTCCGCGCACCGATGAACGCACCACATCGCGCTGAAAAAGCTGCGGGTTGCCAATCTCGACGGTGATCGCGGGCACGCCACGGTCGCTGGCCGCACCCCGCAGGGTTCCATCCGCTGGTGGGCTGTGAACAATGATCCTGGGCCGTTGGAGATGGGCGAGCCGCGCTGCGCGGGCGTCACGCATATCCGCCCGAACATACAGGGTGTTCACGCGACCGGTGCTCGCTGTGTGCAGATCGAGCAGCACATCCACGTGTGCCAGGAAGCGCGTCGTCACGTTGTGGGCGTACTGCGACCAAGTGGGCCCCGTCGCGTCGCCTGGGAAGCTGTGATTGAGGTCGTATCCCTTGACCAGGTGTCGTCGCCGACCCAAAAAACCTGGCACATTCACGATCGGCAACGCCAGGATGGCCCCTCGCAGCGTAGCGACGTCCAACCCGTGGAAGAGTCGGTGAATCGCCTCCACGCCGTTGAGTTCGTTGCCATGCACCGCTGCGGTAAGCCCCACCCTGGGGCCCGGCTTGCGGCCCACGGCGGCTAACAGCGGTACTTCGATGGGACGCCCGAGGGCGTCGTGCGCCAGTCTCAGCGCGACCCGATGCACACAGCCTGACGCCAGGTTGGTCACGCGCGCGTCGTTCACGCGCACTAGGTCTGGATCACTCCACATGGGACACCTCTGGTTGCTGCGAAGCCTGTGATGACTTCGGCGAGTCTGCAGCAGCAAGATTTGGGCCAACCCGCGGGTGACCGCAGCTATTGTTTGAAGATCTACATGAAAATCAGTAGTCACGCGGGAAGACGCTCTGTGGCTGGCCATACAAGAAGCTGGCTGTGCCCGGTGGTGTTACCTGCGAGTAACGCTGCTAGGCGACGCCTTGACCGGCGTTGGTGCCCAATTCGACAACGGCGTTGGTGCCCAATTCGACAACTAGGCCAGATCTCCCAGTGGCCTTCAAGATCACGCCACAAGGATTGCAACCGAGTCCGGCAAGCCGAGGGAAGACATCCTGTTGAGGACCACGCACGCCACCTTCACCTCCATGTTCTGCCCCTCGTCACATCTCGCACGTAGGCTCGGGCCGATGATCCTCTTGTATCGCGAGAATCCGTTCTCTGCTCGCGCCTGCTGGTGATACCCCGCCGCCTTCTTCCACTGTCTGCGACCCTCTCGCCCAATGGACTCGATGGCCGCGTTGCGCTGGGTGAGCGTCGGTTCCGATGGGCCAGCAACCTTGGCGGTTCGTATGGGCGGGCTCACGATCCTTGGCGCCGATCCTGCCGCGAGGAGGGCCTCGTAGACAGGACGGCCATCGTAGGCGCCATCGGCGGTGAAGCTCGCGACGGGGCGGTCAAGCTGGGCGAGCAGATCGGGAACGGTGGCGGCATCGGTGATCGAGGCATCGGTCAACTTGGCGGCCACGATGAACCCGTCCTCATCGACGCCGATGTGCAACTTCCTCCATCCCGGTCCCGTGTTGCTGGCTCCATGCTTCCACGCAGCCCACTCGCCTTGACCGAAGACCTTCAAGCCAGTCGCGTCAACAACAAGATGCAATGGGCCGGAGCGTTTTGGGCTTGCCAGCGCGATCCGAGAAGAGCGTGCGCGCCTTGAGAGCGTAGTGTGATCGGGCGTCCCGATCTCCAAGCCCATGAGCCCGATGACCGAGCCCAACAGCCCCTCTGTTTGCCGCCATGGGAGACTGTAGACCAGCCTGAGAGCCAGGGCCGTCTCGATGGCAAGCATCGAGTAGCTTTGAGGACGGCCACGTTCACCTGACGGCTCTGGTTCCCAGGCAGCAACGGCGTCTTCGTTGAACCAGATCGTGAGGTCGCCGCGTGATACGAGCGCCTTGTCGTACTCCTTCCAGTTCCGCACGCGATACTTCGTCTTGTACTTAGGGTGGACCCTGGACCGCTTCTTATTGGACATCGCCGCCTCCCAGCTGGGCGGCGAGACTGATCGAGGGATTGGTCTGGGGTAAGATCGACGGAGATTTGCACCAACGCCACCCGAGGACGAGTCGTGCAACATCGCCACTTCGCGAGCTACCGACAAACGGTAGCGTCATCACCGACCGACGCATTCGGCGATGCGCCGCCGCTCCAACCCTGGACGCTATTTGCGCTCCTCACCGCGAGCTCAGCGCATCCATGAGCCCTCAGCCAGCTCCACGACGACCTGTTCTCCCCACGCGAGGCACGCGGGTAGCGGGTCTCGTACGCCCCGTGTGACGGGCGGCGGCTCCAATTCAAGCGTCTCGCTCAGCCGCCGCAGCGCCTCGCGTGTCTGATTGACCTGAACGCGTTGGAGCGGTAGCGACTTCGATACCAGCCCATCCCATCGGTTGATTCCACGAAGGAGTTCGAAGAGCTGCGGCCAGGCTGGCCATTTCAAGTCGTTCGCGGCTGCCAACTGAGCGAACGTCTCCGCCTCACGCAGCACGAAGCTGTGGGTATGCCCATAGTCCACCTGTCGCACCCACCCTGCCGCACAGAGGCTCGACAGCATTCTTGCGACGTTGCGCTTGCTGTAACCAAGCCCTGTCAGGTCGAGGGCTGTCGTCTTGCGACGTCGATTGCTCAGCAGCGAGACCAACACGTCCGCCCGGGCACCAACGCCACAGAGTCCACGGAAGCGAAAGTAGACCATCGCGGGCCGCTCAATCGGCAGCGCTGGAGCCTTCGTCTGCGACAAGCGAGGCAACGGCTTGTCGGCCACTCCTCGGCTCGCCGCCCAGCGCACCGGCGAGATAGCCCCAAGCGTCGCAGCGAAGTCGGCGAAGGCCGTGTCTGGCTCCTGCGGCAGGTTGGCGAGACCCTTGAGCCGACTAGCGGACACATGCTGGCCGTGTGCAGCGCTCCAGCGAAGCACCTCCAGGTGCAGTCGTGCGTCACTGCTGAGCCCTGGCGTCGCGTAAATGAGCGCCTCTGGGTCAATTGCCCAGCTTCGGTGCCGGCGCTCGACCCCAGGAACGCCGAGTTCGCTCCAGAGGCTCCATAGAAAGCGATCGATACCGTCTTGGATGGCGCTAGTCATCAGTAGGCTCCACATCGAAGTGTGCCAGTACTGGCGTCAGTTGGTGCTGCAAGAATCCGTCAGAAGGGTCGTGATTCTGGGTCCACGCCGCAGCCCGCAGCAACTCATCTTTCGTTGGTGTCAGAAGCTCCAGATCTTGAAGGTGCTTATTGAGACGGGCCGGCCAGTGGTCAGCGGCGGCGTACAGCTTCAAATGGACCTGGTCGATTCGGTCTGCGAGGTGGACCGTCAGCGATGCGTATCGGCGGGTCTGGGCTCTGTCCATGAATCCGGATGGCAGACCAAATTGCAGGATGGATGTGGGGCCGGGATTGAGCCAGTCTCTGGTTAGGTCTAGCGCCAAGGCAACATCATGGACCGCGCGCTCTAGCGGCGGTGGAAACGGCTCGGCGGTGATGAGGCGTAGACTACCGTCGTTCGACCGCTCCACCAGGGCTGCGACATCCAAGTCCTCGGTAGGGCGGAGCATCAGGCCACAGAGGAGAAGGGCGCCGCCTCCAACGACAACAAGCTCGTAGTCATGTTGCGCGTCACGTACGACCGCACCGAGGGTTTGAAGTGCTTCTTCGAGGGCTGAGTCATTCATCATATCGCGACAATAAATGACTTATATCGAGACATCAATAGTCGCAGTCGGGAGATTATCGCTCAGACTGCACCAAAGAACCCTCGGCATCGCTGGGGTTTTCTCAGTTTTGCGGCACTGCTACTGGGTACTCGGACAGGACTTGAACAACAACGCATCAATCTCGACAGGTAAAAGCCAACATTCCGTTCCACGCTCTCGACACCACTGCGCGCCGGCTGTCACGTTCCAAGCTGGCCTCCACACGACGTGCGCGTGTGACGTATTGAGTTGTATACCGTGCCCCATCAAGCAACGTGATCCGCTGGAGCGGCAAACATCAAGGAGACCAACGTGGGACGAGTCGCTGCGGGGGTAAAACGCGTGCTAGAGCTTGCCGACCGCCGCCATTCGGTGAATGACGCGGTCTACCTCGTCCGTGAGTTCATTTCGCCAAATACCCGCGAGATCTCACACGCTCAGGAATATCTCAGCGCGCCCTGGCCCCAACCTTCGCCCCACGCCCCTGGGCGCATCGCGCCGGCGGTGCTGCACGTGCCCCAGCCCGAGATAAAAGTGTTCCTCGACACCATCGTCGCGCGCTACATCCACACCCTCAGGTGGGGCTGGCCCGACGCCCTGCGCACCGTGATCGCCGAGCCCAACGCCGAGCTGCCGAGTGACGCTGAGTTCATGGCCGTCTTCACGGAGACCGCCCTGGGTCAGGAGATCTGCCCTGGCCTCGACGAGCGGGACCAAGAGGATTTCGCGCAAGTGCTCAAGTCCTCCGTGAACGGTAGCGATCGCGATTACTACAAAATCGATACGCATCACGTCGACCGCTTCGTCCCCGTTCGTCCTGACCTCTACTGCTGCCCGACCGTGACCCTCCTCGAGAAGGTCGACGGCTGCTTTACGCCGCGGGCCATCCGCTGTGGCAGCCACGTCTTCACACCCACCGATGGGGACGCGTGGAGCCTCGCCAAGCTCTACGCCATCCAAGGTGCGGTGCTCCGCTTTGTCCTCTCGTGGCATCCGCGAGTGCACTTCCCTTCCGACACCGTCGTCGCCGTTTCGAAGACCGTGCTCCCCGAGGGCCACCTCCTGCACGATCTCTTGATGCCGCATTTCTACATGCAGCTGCCGCTGAATTTCGCCGTGCTCTACGTGAACAAGTCCGTGGCGCAAAATCGTCAGCGCGAACCGTACACACCGTTTTTGCACGTGCCAGAATCCCTTTTTGAATTTGTGTCCGCGGACTACGAAGGCGTCGATGGGAATCGGGCCTTCCCTGCCTATCGGTTTTGGGAAGAAACCCCGGATGGGTGCACGGACTACAGCACCTTCATCCGCGGCCTGTACGACGTGGTCCTCGAATACGTCGCCGCGGTCCTCACTGACGAGCTTGATGGAGACGATGCAGTCGCTGCGTGGGCGGGCCAAATTGCGGAGCACCTTCCCGGCTTTCCTGGCAGCGACGAGATCTTCGAGGGAGATACCCTGCACCGCACCGTCGCTGCCGTCATCACCAACTGCGGCATCATCCACTCCGCCGACCACTGTTCGTACGCACGCATCCCCATCCATCGCGGCCCGCTTCGGCTGCGCGTCCCTCCGCCCGAACCGGGTTTGAAGCTCACGGGGCGAGAACGATTCGTCAATCATGAGGACGTCTTTCGTCACGCCCTGGCCAAGCGGATGTACTTCGAGCCCACCACCCTCAAACGCATGGTGGACCTGCATGAACAGTTCCGCGGCCACAGGATCGAACCTCACGCTAGACGCTTCACTGAGGCCTTCCGCGACAAGTATTGGGAGATGGGGATCGTCAAGTACATCCCCCTCGAAGAGATCGCGACGAGCGTGCAATACTGACCGGCCGAAGCCCCTACTCGACCATCTCCAGGCCTGAGGCCCGCCGAGTCACAAGACCATGAAACGCTCCGTCTTTCCTCGCTACGCTGTCAACCGTTCCATCTCAGTCGAGTGCCGTGGCGGCCGTTTCCACGCCGAGCTTGTCGAAGTCTCCATGCGAGGCGGCGACATCCGGGCCGCGGAGTCGGTCGACGTCGGCCAAGAAATGAGGCTGGTGCTCAGCGACAGCTGCGTCGTCCCCGCCCGCGCCGTCTCCAAGGCAGACGGAACCGTCGGTGTGCTCTTTACCGGGATGTCCAAAATCGAGGTCGCACGATTGCGTAGTTGGGTCGTCGAGGAAGCGCACGGCCACGACGTTGTGGCCTCGGTCGAACGCGTCGACCTCTGTGGTGCGAGCGGCTCTCGTCGTCTCAACATCTACGCGCAACTCGACGACATCTCCGGCCGCGTCTTCGTCAATACGGCCACAGGTGAGGGCGCCTGCACCAAGACCATTGTCGGGCCAGCGATGGAGACCGCGGACCTTCACGCGGCGCTGCACGTATTCCGAAACCGCGAGCGAGAGGCGGTGGGATATTGTGTCGTCACAGCCTCGTCGAGCCCGGAGCTCCCGGGGACTATCGCGGTCCGTCTGCGAGCCGCCCTCCTCCGCGAGTACCGCGGCGCAAACCTTGTGATGGGAGTCCTCCTCCGCGAGGTGGCTCGTCTCCGCGGTCGCCATCCCGGCAAGCGTGCTTTTCTCTTCGCGGAGCTCCTGGACCCGTCGCTCTATCGGCTGCTCGCGTTGCACGAGGCGACCCTCATCGATGACGCGCGAGGCGACCACGGCGATCTGTTGCGCACGCTCACCCGATGGGCGTGGCCCGATTCCCTCGAACAAGGCGATCTCGGTCAGCTCCGTGGCCACATCGGGGTCGCTGTTCGTCAGGGAGACAAGGCGGATGACGTTTGGCGAGTCGATCCCCTGGTCCGCCCGTTCCTCGAGCGCAATCCTGACTACGAAACGGGGGGGGCCCTCGCGGCGCTGATTCCGCTCGACCGGCACGCGCTCGGGCGTTTGCTCTTTCGGTATGCAACGCGCCAAGCGAGCAAGCGGGTCAAGGCGTCGGCGTCGGGGACGATCCACCTCAAGGACAACGCGGAGCTGGGCGCCGAGCCGTTCGGAATGTTGGGGCAACGACGCCTGTTTCATCGTATCGCGCGGCGTCTCGGGCGCTGAGCGCAACTTGAACTCTTTTGTTCTGGAGACCGGCGAGCCGCGCCATGTTCGCGCTGCCCTAGGGCTTGTTCCCTGAGGCTGAGCCTATCGGGGCACCCATTTGCGGGCGGCTGGGCGCGTCGAGCAGCCCGTCATCGCAAGAAAGAGGATGGCATGGCCGATCTGAACCGCCACAGCGTGAGAACGGCTGTGGGTCGTCACATCGTCCATGGGGCTCCACAGGCCCTGATATGGCGATCGTCACACGACACGTTCACGCTGGCCGGCGGGCAGCCCGTGTGACCGCCCGGTGAGCACTTACGCGAGATTCATGGCCGTGCCTGCGCGGGTGACGACCAACCTAGGCGTCACTTCGTCCAACGAGCACGTCGCGCAACGCCACACCGGTCGACAGTCCGGCCCACACCACAAGCGCCGCGAGCAGCATCCAGGGCCGGCCGGCTGGATTTGCGGGCTCCAGACGCGTGAACAGCATCGCGTAGAGGTTGCCGACAATGAACGCCCAGCTAGCCAACAACAGGGCAGGGCCGTACGCGCGTCGCCACAGGAGGGACGCCGCTAGAAGGCTGCCCGCAGCCGCGTAGTCGTCGAGCCAGAGGGGGGCGAACTTGTCGGTCGTGAACACGAACCAGCTCTCTCCCAAGATCAAGCCGATTCCGCTGACAGCCGAATACATCCGAAAGATCTCGGTCTTCATGGCGTGGCTCCCGGCTTTGGCTCCACCTGGCTGATATCGCGTGCTTGAAATGGCGCCGCTAGTTGACCACCGAAGGACTCCGGATAGCCATCGGCGCGCAGCCCCAGTGGGCCGACGTGGCGATCCTTGGGCAGATACCACGTGCGAAAGACCACATCCCAAACGCTGAGGTTATTGCCAAAGTTGTGGTCGGACTCCTCGACGATTTTCGAGTGATGCCAGCGATGCAGCTCCGACATGGAGAAGAAGTAGTTCAAAGGTCCGAGTCGCACGTTGATGTTGGCGTGCTGAAATAGGCCCTGAATGCTGTTGAATGTGCCGTATAGCGCGAGGCACTCAACATTGGTGCCGAGGAGCACGAAGGGCACGACCTCCGGGATGATGTAGAGCACCTTCTCTAAGGCGTGCACGCGTCCGGCGTTCAAGAAATACAGTCGAGACGGGCTGTGATGCACGGCGTGTAGGCGCCACAGCCACTTGTTGCGATGGGACAATCGATGGCACCAGTAACGCCCAAACTCCGCCACGACGAGCATGAGGACCAGCTCCGCAAATGCTGGCCAGTGGTGCGGCCAGAGTGAGCCCCCGGCCCGTGTGGACAACTGTGCCGCGGCGCCAAGCAACAGAAAGGTCCACGCGATGTTCAGTCCGCGAGACAACAAAATCTGATTGAGCAGGGTGTGCCATACGTCGGTCGCGACGTCGCCTCGTGCCTGATTCCAGTCGCGGCGGTACGGAATGATGCGTTCGAGCAGGGCGATGAGCGCCATGCTGCTCAGCGACACCGCGATGGCCGCGGACATCGGATTGTCGACCCGCCCGGAGAAATAAGCCGTGCAAAACAGACCGATGCTCAGGACCATCGGAAAGATCACATAAGACACCGGATACGCGGGCTCTGGGCTGTCTTGCGGCGTGGGCTTTGTGGTGTCCATCGATAACCTGTGAGCTGGGTAATCTCTTTCCATTCCGACAATTGGGCAGGTCATTCGCCTGAAGGCCCCGCTCTTGTCTTGCTACCTCTTCATCTCGCCGTGCTGGCAAGCTTGGCCTGATGCCGTCGATCCAGCTTATCGGGACTTCGCATGCGGCCGTTTACAGCGCTTGCGGCCGGGGAGCGACCCATTGTGCGCCGCGGAATTGTGCCTGTGCGATTGGGCGATCGTTATACATTCGACCCGTCAATCTGAGTTCGGTTTCGCTCACCGACGATAGACCGCGTTGTCTCTGTGAAGCAATTGGCATGTCGATTGTGCTGTACTTGGAGACGGGCGCACGTCTCTGCGCCAGTCGGCCTGAACGCCGACCTGCGTCGCCATACGGATTCTTCGCGACTCGACAGACCAGTAGGATGACTTCGCCACGAAAAACCCGCCTGGCTCTCATCTTGACGTCCATGCCTGCCCGGCTTGCGAGAGGGCTGGGCGAGCACGCTCCATCTTATCGCCAGTGTACTCACGGATGCCCCGCAGCCTCACGGAAAGGACCACCCACGTTGCCGCCGGGCCTACAGTGGCATAGCGTCACATCCACCGAAAGGAGGGTTTCCTCATGCTTGGGCGTCTGTTTCAGCTCGACAAACTCGGCACCACGCCGCGCCGCGAACTGGTCGCTGGCATCACGACCTTCGTGGGCATGGTCTACATCGTCTTCGTCAATCCGGCGATGTTGGCGGAAGCAGGCGTCGACCGCGGTGCCGCGTTCACGGCGACGTGCCTCGCAGCAGCTCTCGGCAGTGCCGTCATGGGTCTGTGGGCGAATCTGCCGATTGCGCTCGCGCCCGGGATGGGGCTCAACGCGTACTTCACCTACGGCGTCGTGCTGGGCATGGGGCACTCGTGGCAGGTGGCGCTGGGTGCGGTCTTCCTGAGCGGCTGGCTCTTTCTGGCGCTCAGCGTCTTTCGCGTGCGTGCGTGGCTCATCGCGGGCATCCCGCACGGTCTCAAGCTCGCCATGAGCGCGGGGATCGGTCTCTTTCTGGGTTTATCGCGCTGAAAAACGCCGGCATCGTCGTCGATCATCCCGGCACGTTGGTCGGGCTGGGGGATCTATCCGACCCTCGCATCGTCCTGGCGGACGGCTCCCTGGCGCTCATGGTGGCGCTCGAGCGGCGCGGCGTGCAGGGGGCCATCTTGCTCGCGATTCTCATCACGACGGCCGTCGGCGTGCTCACGGGCCTAGCGCCGTTTCATGGGGTGGTGTCGATGCCGCCGAGTCTGACGCCGACGTTCGCGCGGCTCGACATCGCCGGCGCCTTGGACATCGGCGTCGTGACCATCGTGTTTGCGTTCCTATTCGTCGACCTATTCGACACCGCGGGCACCCTGGTCGGCGTGACCCACCGCGCCGGGCTCATGGGCAAAGATGGCAACATCCCCAACGACAACCGGGCCTTTGTCGCCGACAGCGGCGCCACCATTGCAGGGGCCGTCTTGGGCACGTCGACGACGACTAATACCCCCGCTTGCTCCAGAACTACCCGGGGGCGGACGGTGGAGAGGACGAGCGCTGGATGCCCCCAGCGGGCCGATCGTTGCTCGCCCCCCCTAGTATGCCTTGGCCCCCCTCAAACAGCCGTAAGGGGCAATAGCGGCGGCTCTAGGGGCATGAGCCTCGAAAAAACACCTGTTTTGATGCCTAGTGGGCCTAGAACGACGGAATTTCCCGGTGTGTCGTCATTCGCCACAGGCCAGCGTGCGGACCGTACTTGACCAATCGGGTGCCGACTAATTGTTCGGAAATACAGAACAGTAGTGTCATGATGATCCCGATTTAACTGTTGTCGTGTATTGCCTAGGCTTGTTGTGTTGACTACTGACCACAGGACCTACCATGCCCGCGTACACACATTCCTTCTGCACGATCGCTATCTCCCTCTTGTTGTCCCTCATCGTACTTGGATGCGGCTCAGAAACCGACACAAGCGCCACGACGCCCGCTGATGCCGTCGCCGTAGATGCAGCGAGTGAGAGCGACGGTGGAACCGCCCAGGATGGTGAAGCGCCTGACGTGGCTGGCGATGCTGGATCCGGCAGCGCGGATGCCGGCGGTGTCGTTGAGAGCGACGCTGGCGCAGTGAACGCCCCGAGTTGGTCTGAGGTTCACAAGAAGATCATCATCGACAATAGCTGTAATAACGGCTACTGCCACGGGGGTAGCGCTGGCGCCCTCTCGCTATCCGGTGATGCGAAGAAGGACCACGCCGCGCTGCTGGCGGGCAAGTCGAACGACAAAGGAGCAAGCAAATGCAGCGCGGCTGAGTTTGTCGTCCCGGGCAAGCCCGAGCAGAGCTTGCTCTGGCTGAAGCTCGACGCTGGTGCCGTGCATGGGTGTGGCAAGAAGATGCCGCCCAGCTCCAATGGCAAGGGCCTTGATCCGGCTAGTAGCAACCTGCTCAAGGCCTGGATCGCCGCTGGGGCAAAGCTGTAGCCTCTGCCACTTTGACCTCAAACGACAGTGGCGGGCGCCCCTCCAATGAAGGACGCCCGCCACGTCGGTTAGTCGCTCTCAGGTGCTACTTGCAGGTCCGATTGCTCGGCTTGCCGCCGCACTTGCCGCTGCAGCAGTCGCTGCCAGTGCTGCACGTGGCACCCTTGCTGCTGCAGACGCTGCAGTCGGGGTCATTGGCTGCCGTGCAACCGCTGCCGCAGCAGCCGTCGGCCGTGCCGCAGGAGGGCCACTCGTTGGTGCACACCGCCGCGCACGTGTTGGCGAACACGCAGGTGTCCGCCGTGCAGGTCTCGCTATCGCCGCAGCCCGCGTTGTCGGTGCAAGTAGGTACGCTGCAGGTGCCGCTGCAGCACAAGCCGCCGGCGCCGCACGCCGTATCATCGCTGACCGCCGTGTTGCTGCACGAACCGCTGGAGCAGACGTCCGTCGTGCAGGCGTTGCCATCGTCGCATTGTGTGTCCGCGGTGCATGGCCCCATGAACGCGATCGACATCGCCAAGTCGAGCTTACCGAATCCCCAGTCATTGTTGGCGATACCCGTGCCAGCGGACATGTCCGTGTCGGTCTGAGCCGTGTTGGGGACGTGGGACGCTACGTCGGTCTGGCTGTCGTGACGGGCAGAGGCAGCAAAGACGCTACGCAAGCCATTGTCGTCCAACGTCGGATCGAGGCTCAGCAAGAGCGCCACGGCGCCAGTTGCGTTCGGGCAGGCCATGGACGTGCCCTGAATGGTGGTCGCCTCCAGGCTTGGATCCACCCGGTTGGTGCCGAAGTGGTAGGGACCGCCGTCGAAGTAACCGGTGCAGCGGTTGGGCCACTCGGCGTTACGGACGAAGCGGCTGAGGGACGAGGTGATGCCCACGCCGGGGGCAGCGATCTCTGGCTTCAGGACGCCGTCACGACGAGGACCACGGCCGGAGAAGTAGGCCAGCTCGCCCAGCGCGAAGGCGTCGTAGTAGTCGATGGGCGCGACGCCGTAGGACTGCGTACCGGGGGTCTCCGAGCACAGGGTGTTGCTGCCGTAGACGTTGCTCCAGCTGTTGCGCGTCTGGTAGGCGGCGACCGCGATGACTTTGTCGGCGCTCGCGGGGCTGCCGATGGTGTAGGCGTTGTCGGACTGCCGGCCACCGAAGGTCGGAGTGGGGCTGCGGGGAGCGGTCTCAGCGCGGAACCCTTTGACCACGTTGTTGCTCATGCTGTGCCAAGAGTGGTAGCCGCCGCCGCCGGGGGTCTCCATGGGGATGAGCTCGATCTTCCACTCACCAGTCGCCGGTGCGGTGCCCCAGTAGTTGGAGATCTCGATGTAGATCTCGTTGGTGTCGCTGGTGGTGCCCCAGCTCAGCTGGTCGCCGCCGTTGCCGACGAGGATGCCGCCCTCTGTGGTGTCAAAGCCGGTGTAGCTCGAGCCAGTCGTCCAGGTGCGGCGATTCTTACCGCTGAAGTTCGAAGGGTAGACAGCACCCGATGGCGTCGTGATGCGGACGCGGCACTTGTCGCTGCCGGGGTAGAACAGGTCAAAGAACACGTAGCTGTCTGTGGCGGAGGTGTCGTACGCGGGGAAGCGAAAGACGATCGGATCGGCGCTCATCGTACCCGATCCGTGCATCGCGAAGCCCCACGATAGTTTCTCGCTCCAGTTGTTGCTGCCGGGGTTACCAGCGGCGACGACGACCACTTTGCCAGCGCCGGTGAGCGCGTCGATGCCCGTCTCTTCGAGGGTGGAGCCGTCGTGCGGACCAAAGTCGCTACCGAGGCTCATGTTGATGACGCAGGGTTTGCCCAGCTCAGTTGAGCGCTTGAAGATGTAGTCGATGCCGTCGACGATCGCGGCGTCACTGTTGCGGTCACCATCAAAATCAAACTTGACGAAGATGATGTCAGCGTCGGGCGCCACACCTTTGTAGCCGCTGCCGCTGCCGTCGCCAGCCGCGGTGCCGGTCACGTGGGTGCCGTGGCCGTTGGTGTCGCGGGCTGCTGCTTTGATGGGGTAGGTCGGGTCGTCGATGGGAGAGAAGGTGTTGTTGACCTTGTCCCAGACGTGGCTCCACCCACCGAGCGCGGCATCAAACTCGGCCTTGGTGTACTCGTGACCATAGGAAAACGACCAGCCAGCGCCGGCGGGCAACTTGTCGTCATCGAGGTCGGATTGGTCCCAGTAGTACAGGATGCGTGACTTGCCAGTGGCGTCGTCGATGAAGTCGGGGTGAGTCCAGTCAAGACCGGAGTCGATGACCGCGACGATAACGCCGTTGCCCGTAAAGGCCCGAGTGTTGTTCATGCCCCAGGTCTGACCAGCGCCGGAGTCGACCATGCCGTTGGACTTGTCGTTGTACAGCTTGATCTTGCGCGCCGCTTCGACCCGACCCACATCGGTCATCGCCCCAACAGCACGCAACTTGTTGACCGGAACGTCGGCGGTCACCGTGCCGTTGGGCAAGATCGCGCGCACTTTCACGCCCAGCTTGGCCAGCGCCGCGACGGTCTTTCCTTTCGCCTTGGTCTGGATGAACGCGCTGACGTAGAGCACGCCGCCTTTCGAGTTGAGGCGAACCTGCCCCGTACGGGCGAGTTTCTTAGCGGACTTTGCGTTCGCATGACTCGCGGCACGGTTGAGGTGGACGTCGAGCTGACCGGCAAAGGCAGGTAGCGCCAAAAGGCTGATTACCAGTGCGACCAGCCCCGACCTGATTAGGGGGTTTCGGCGGTTCATACGAACTCTCCTTGGACAACGCGGAACCGAGTGGGGCGCGCCGCGTCATCATCTACTGTTGATTCTCGATTGCGGCGGCGGGGTACGACAAAATCCACAAAAGTAAAAGGAAAATCTTTCGAATCACCTGAGTCAATGACGTCGTCAGGGATCAAA
Source organism: Myxococcales bacterium (assembly GCA_023954815.1). Taxonomy (GTDB): domain Bacteria; phylum Myxococcota_A; class UBA9042; order UBA9042; family UBA9042; genus UBA9042. The sequence continues at coordinate 16,374 of JAGSHB010000087.1, forward strand.
GAATCAGCCGTCAATGGGGCAAGAATGCCAATTGCGCGCGTTCATATCGCAGATCGAATTCGCTGCAGAGTCGGGATCGCCGCCTGGGTCGATTGCGACCGGAGCAGATGACACAGCCGCTCGTCACCGCTACGGTGCGCGTCCAACTCACAGCCCCGCCATGGGGCGACCGCGAGGCACCATGAGTACCGAAGCCAATAAGGTCATCTATTCGATGGTCGGTGTGAGCAAACACTACGGCCGCAAGCCAGTGCTGCAGAACATCTACCTCTCCTATTTCTACGGCGCCAAGATCGGCGTGCTCGGCCTCAACGGTTCGGGCAAGTCGTCTCTGCTGCGCATTTTGGCGGGCCAAGACACAGAGTTCACGGGTGAGACCGTGCTCTCCGCTGGCTTCAAGGTCGGCTATTTGGAGCAGGAGCCCCTCGTTGACAGCGACAAGACCGTCATCGAGGTGGTCAAGGAAGGCGTCGCTGAGACGGTGGCGCTGCTCGCTGAGTTCGAGGAGATCAGCAACAAGTTCGCAGAACCGATGGACAATGACGAGATGATGGCGTTGCTGGACCGGCAGGCGGTGGTGCAGGACAAGATCGACCACCTCGATGCCTGGGACTTGGATGCCCGTCTTGAGATGGCCATGGACGCCCTGCGCTGTGCCCCTGCGGACACCAAGGTCAGCGTGCTGTCGGGTGGTGAGCGACGCCGGGTCGCGCTGTGTCGCCTGCTGCTCAGTAAACCGGACATCCTGCTACTCGATGAGCCCACAAACCACCTCGACGCTGAGTCCGTGCACTGGCTGGAGCAACATCTGCAGCGCTACGAGGGCACCGTCATCGCCGTGACCCACGATAGGTACTTCTTGGACAACGTCGCCGGATGGATCTTGGAGCTCGATCGCGGCAAAGGTATCCCGTGGAAGGGCAACTACTCCAGCTGGCTCGACCAAAAGGGCAAGCGCCTCGCCCAGGAAGAGAAGTCCGAGAGCGACCGCCAGAAGATCCTCAAGCGCGAGCTGGCGTGGATTCAGACTTCGGCCAAGGGGCGGCGAGCCAAGGGCCAGGCACGCATCAATCGGTACGAGGAGATGCTCGCCGGTGAGAGTGAGAAGCGCCGTGAGGACCTGGAGATCTTCTTGCCGCCGGGACCGCGTCTTGGCGATGTCGTCATCGAGGCGTCCGACGTCGTGAAGGGCTTTGGCGACAAGATGCTGATGGACAACATGAACTTCGCGCTGCCGCCGGGCGGTATTGTCGGGGTGATTGGGCCCAACGGTGCTGGTAAGACGACGCTGTTTAAGATGATTACCGAGACGGAGACGCCTGACTCCGGCAGCTTCCGGGTTGGATCCACCGTCAAGCTGGCTCATGTGGACCAGGGCCGTGACGACTTGGACCCCAACAAAACCATCTGGGAGGTCATCTCCGACGGCCAGGAGACCATCGATCTGGGCAAGTCCCGCATCAACTCCCGTGCGTGGGTGGCGAAGTTCAACTTCAGCGGATCGGACCAGCAGAAGAAGGTCAGCGAGATCTCGGGTGGTGAGCGCAACCGTGTGCACTTGGCGAGGTTGCTCAAGACCGGCGCCAACGTGCTGCTGCTCGATGAGCCGACCAATGACCTGGATGTGAACACCCTCCGTGCCCTCGAAGAGGCGCTGGAGAACTTCGCTGGCTGCGCCGTCGTCATTAGCCACGACAGGTGGTTCCTCGACCGCATCGCCACGCACATCCTCGCTTTTGAGGGCGACAGTCAGGTGGTGTGGTTCCCAGGAAATTACTCGGACTACGAAAAGGACCGTCGCGCCCGCCTCGGCAATGACTCCGACCAGCCCAAGCGCCTGCGCTATCGGCCGATGGTTCGGAGCTAGTACGGGAGCGGTACTCATTGTGTGTGGGCAACCAGACCACAGTCGAGATTGAGAGATGTGAGGAGTGATGGCGCAGTGCGTCAACAATCGCTAAAATCGGGCCCTCGGAGGTCTCACATGCACCTTATGCGCTCCCTGTCCCTCGTCGCACTCGCCTCGTGTCTGCTGTTTGCATCCGCCTGCGGCACCGAGTCGACTGAATCAACCGAGCCGGCGGAAGACACGCCCGCTGGGGCCATTACCTACAACGAACACATCGCGCCCATCTTCGTCCGCGCCTGCGACAGCTGCCACACCAAGGGCGGCATCGCACCCATGGCGCTCGACAACGCCAAGGACGCGAAGAAGTGGGGCTTGGCCATCAAGGCCTCGGTCACGAACCGCACCATGCCGCCTTGGTTGGTCACCGCCGATGGCTCGTGTGGGGACTACAAGGATGCGGAATGGCTGACGGATGACGAGATTGCGCTCGTCGGCAAGTGGGTCGATGGCGGCCTGTGGATGGGCGATCCGAAGAAGGCACCGGCAAAACCCGGCGCGCCGGCCACCTTGGCGGCACAGGTCAAAGCAGGCACAGCGATCGAACTCAGCATGAAGGCGGACTATGCGCCGTTCGACAGCAAGGGTACTGGCGGCATCGGATTCGACGACTACCGCTGCTTTCCCATCGACACCAAGCTCGACAAGGACGTCTTCGTCACCGCGACTGAGGTCGTCCCGGGCGACGGTGAGATCGTGCATCACGTCCTGTTGTTTTCGGTCAATCCGCTCACCTTTCCCGTCGATGCGCCCAGCTTTGGCACCAATGAAAACGTGATGAAGGACCTGCAAACGAAGAACAGCAAGCGCGAGGGTTGGCCATGCTACGCCGCTGCCGGCAAGGGTGTGCTCATGGACAGCCTCCTGCTCGCCTGGGCGCCCGGCGAAGGCGTCAATCACTACCCCAAGGGCACGGGGCTGAGGCTGCCGAAGGGCAACATCCTAGTGATGCAAGTGCACTACAACGTGTTGAAGAAAGACCCCAAGGACCGCACCCGCGTGCGCCTTCAGCTCAACGAAAAAGTCGAGCGCGAAGCTTGGATGGCCCTGCATGACCCCTTTTTGTTTAGCAGTTTTGGCAAGACCCCCAAGACGCTCAAGCCGGGGCTCAAAGAGTCGCTCACCACATGGTCGGCCAAGCCGGCGCACCTGGGCTTCTGGGTACCAAGCGACAAGACCAAAGACCTCGAAGTGCTCGGCGTGTATCCGCACATGCACAAGCTGGGTAAGAAGATGACGATGCGTCACAAGACCCAAGCAGGGGCCGATACGTGCATCACAGATGTGCCCAGTTGGGACTTCAACTGGCAGCGCATGTACTACTTCAAGGAGCCGCTGCGCTTCACCAAGGGCGATACCCTCGATACGGTCTGCACCTTCGATACCTCTGGGCTGAGCGACCCCGTCAAGGCCGGTTTCGGGACCTCCGACGAGATGTGCTTGATGGGCCTGTACGTCACGACCCCCAAGAAGTAGCACTGAACCTGGATCACACCATGGACGCCCCGCATCCCGCCTGGGTCGGCACTTTCGCAGACCACCTCGGCATGACCTACGAGCAAGTCTCGCCGGGCCACGCCGTCGCCCACCTGACCCTTGAGGCGCATCACCTCAACCCCAACGGTGTCTGCCATGGCGGCGCGATCTTTACGCTGGCTGATGACTGCATGGGCGCGGCTGTGTCGGGTTTGCCGAAGGACGGACTCGTGCCGACGTCAACTCAACTCAACATTCACTTCATGAAGAGCGCGCGGCCGGGCATCACGCTGCGGGCCGAGACGAGCGTGGTCTCGTCTGGGCGACGAACAGCAGTGTTGAAGACTGATGTGAGCGACGAGCGGGGCAGGGCGGTTGCTTTGGTGACGTCGAGCTACCTCTTTGTCGAGGCGCGGTATCCGGTCTCGGCGTAGGTCGGAACTCGATACGGTCGACGTTGCCGCCTAGTAGAACTGTTCGACCCACCGCCCATTCATGTGCATCTCCGCGCGGCGCGCTTCAAATTCCAGTTCGCTACCTGCGAACTCTGCGAGCACGGAGACCAGCTTGGGTCGATCGCGGCGTAAGCCAGCGATGTAGACGTGCGAACGGGAGTGGCCCATCAGCGCCCACAGCCGCGGGGTAGCCTCCTGTTCTGTCAGAGACCAACGGATGTCGTCCGTCCAGTGCTCTCCCGACCACAGCTTGCGATAGGCCTCAAATGACTGCAGGTCGTCATAACGCTTGAAGTCACGCCGCGCATCCCCGAGATAGACCAGCTCCAAGTCATCCTCACCGAGGTGGAACATCCGGATCTTTCCTCGAAACGCCGGCGCTCGCTCATTCAACTGGCGGACAAAGGCGCGGAAGGGCGCAATGCCGGTGCTGGTGGCGATGAGAAAGACCGCCGCGTCGTCGTGATGCGGTTTTGGAAAGGGCAGATTGCAGGGACCATCGAACACGACGGCCTGCCCTGGTTCAAGATCGCAGAGAAAATTGGACGTCAGCCCGGGCGTGCCTGGCTGGCCATGCCTATCAACAAAAAAACAGCGCTTCACCGCGATCGTAATGAGGGCCTCGCCGCTCTCTTCGTCCCGCGCCAAGTCGTTGACATTGTAAAACCTCAGGCGGTCGTGATCGGTCGGAGTCAGCGCCTGCGGGAGCGGTATTGAAATGCACTGGCCTGGTTCAAAGGCCATGGGCCGCCCGACGATACGCAGCACGATCTCACGGACATCTGCGTCATCGTCACTGGTCAATCGGCTGGATGACTCGACCGTCGCGCGTCGCCGGATTTGTTGCCTGCCGCTCGGTGACTTCATGGCGTCTCCCTGCCAATAGGAATCATTGCGTTGGACCAGCCCCGGGGCAGGGCGGTGCAACCTTGGGGGAACTGGCCCCGCAGCCAGCAAATTCGGTCCATTCGTCATGAACTAAGATAGTCCGCCAGGTGTCTGGATCAGAACAATTTGGCGCACGGTCGCCGTTTCCTGCTGGTGGTGGCGGATGCCCTGGAGCCAAGCCCGCCTCCACGTCGCCAAGAGGGCGCCCCGTGCTGTGCTACGATCGACTGCATGGCGAAATCCCCCCTGGCACCTTCCGTCGCTGCCACGTCAATTAGCAGCCCCGACGGTCCCCCATCGGCCGTGCAGCCCGTCACCCTGCGAACGCTAACAGCCCTGCTCCTCGGGCTGGCGTTTGTTCTCTTTGGCACCTACAGCATCATTGGCATGCGCCAAGCCGCCGTCGCGGTGCACACCCTCGCCACCCCCATCGATGACCTCATCACGTTTTCGGCGCCGTGGGTGGTGATCTACTTTGGTCTCTACCCGATTCTCTTCGCGCCCATGGTCACCATTGTTGACCGCCGCGTCGCTGTTCGCACCTGCATCGGCATGAGCTTGCTGGTGCTGATATGCGCACCGTTTTGGCTGCTGTGGCCGGTGACCGTTCCGCGAACGCCGCTCGACGTCGTCGATCCGTGGACTTGGGGCTTGCATGTGATTCGCGCGCTGGATCCCCCGACCAACTGTCTTCCGTCGATGCACGTGGCAGGCTCGACCTTTGCGGCGCTGTGCGTGTGGCGTCACGACAAGTGGCCCGGGACGGGGACCATGCTGCTGGCGATGGGTATTTGGTACGCATCCGTCGCCGTCGATCAACACTGGTTTGTTGACGGTCTCGCAGGCGCAGGACTCGCGCTCGCTATCGACCGGTTCATCTACCGGGGCGTGCCGACAGCAGCCTTCGTGCCCAGGGATCGGCGCGGCCATTGGCTCTGGCTTGGGCTCTACGCCGCGCTATTGGCCGTCATGGTGGCTACGTTCGCCATGGGACTGCACGAGACATCAACGCTCGACCCGACCTGGTAGGCGCAAAGAGTCCGCTAGCTTTGGGCGTCATCGCTGTACGGCGGGCCGATTGAGCGGCTGAGCGGCTGGACGGCTATGCGGTTGAGCGTCTGGGCGGTTGGGGGGCTGGGCGGTTGGGGGGCTGGGCGACTAGACCGCTGCGATCGCGCCGACTCGCAGGAGCTCTTCGAAACCGCGCCAGCGCAGCGGCGGCCCGACCTCAGCGTGAATCCACAAGTCTTCGGATTGTCCGTCTTTGACCCGCTCCGCCTTGACCACAGCGCGCCCGAGACCCGGCAGCCAGCGCGCATCGCGCACCCGCACCTGATAGCCCTGGCTGACTAGAAAGTGCAGCCGGGCGATGACCACAGCGCCTTCGTGGTCTTCATTCATGAGCTCGGCCAGCATCTCGTCGGCCTGACCCACGCCGGATGCGGCGCGACGGCTCAGCGCACACACAGCGACAACGGCGTCGCCCGCTGGGCCGTACACTGGTAGCGACTCATACGTCAGCAGCGCTGGTACTTGGTCGCGGAGATAGGCATCACGCCACGCTCCGTCCTTGCAGACACCCGTGATGCGCCATGGGGCACCCGCACCCAGCAACGTGATGCATCCGATCGACTTGTCGCCCTTCATGAGGGTCACTGTAGCAGCGGCTCGCCCGGCTCCCTCGCCTTGGGTGATGTCACCGATCGAGAGCGAGAATCCACGACGCTCGTCCGATGCCTTGCGAAATAGCCGTTGGGGATTGTCCCCATGGTCTGCGTTCCAGGCGTCTTCGCTGCACAACGTCTCCGCGCCAGCCATGTCTCGCTCAGCGATGGCCGCGGCAAACGCTGTCAGCGTGGTGTGCACGTTGTTCAAAGGCCGAGCACCTTCCGCGCAGCGGTGTCTTGGGCACCATCGAGCGCCCAGAGGATGTCGCTGCTACCGCCTGCGGCAACCACGACCCGCCACAGATCTCCGCGACCCTTGGCGTTCTTTAGAATCGTCAGGATGGCATCTTCGTCGGCGTCGCCGCAGTAACCACTCATCATGGTCTTGATCATCTTGCCGCGCTCTTTCACGCCTAGGACCTTGTGTGCGCCGTTGGCGACCGCTTCGCGAGCTTTGTCGTCCGCGCTGAGCCAGTCCCACAGGGCACCGATGGTGTCGAGGCCTGACTGGATGGCCCTGTCGATCTGCTCACGGGCGTACTTCTCAGCCATCGGCAACAATTCGCCGAGCAACAACACCGCGTACTTCGGACCCTCGACGATGTCGAGCATGACCTTGACCATGCCACCGAGACCCAACCCAAAGGTCGCGTTGGCCTTGGCCATGAAATCCAGCTTGCCGCCCTTGATTCCCGCCTTGACCATGGCCTGCGCGCCGATACCAGCGCTGCCTTCGCCCATGGCTTCGATGCCGACGAGCGGCACCTTTCCGGTCGCGCCCCACGAAAACAGCCACTCGAGCATCTGCGCTGCGGCTTCGTCCCCGTCGAGCTGCTTGAGCACCCAGCCAAGGGCCGGATTGGCCGCCGTGATGAGCCGGATAATCGCCTTGGCGCTCTTCTTGAGCTTGCCCGCGTACGATGCCAGGGGCTTTTTCTTCCACTCGTAAGCCGCGCCGACGCCGAGCTGCACTTTGGCACCGGCGAAGCCGCCGACCCCGGCCATGATCTCGTTTTCGTCGAGTTTCGGTGATTTGGGGCTGAGCGCTTTGACGTTCGCCGAGATCTGCGCCTTGGCTTCTGCACCGACCGTGCCCTTGGCGAACAAGTACAGGGTCGCCTCGGTCTTTTCGCCCAATAGTTCGAACGGGAAGTTCCACTCCCAGCGCTCTTGCAGGTCGACCAGTTGCGCCTTGGCTTCCGCGCTGGCTTCGGCCTTGAGGCCGTCCTTGCCGATGCCCACTTCAGCTGTCGCCTTGGCTTCTGCGCTGAGCGCCGAGTGCTTGGAGATGCGCTTGGCACCGAGCGGGCCTTCCGACGTCTGCGCTTTGTCGTCGCCGAACATCGTGGCGCTAGCCGAGACTTCCTTCTTGACGATCTCGCCCTTCACATCGGAGTTGTCGCCGAGCCACTTCTTCACTTTTTGAGTCTTGCTCTGGGTCTTGCCGTCGTCAGCGCCGTCGCCGCCTTCGGTTTCGGTCTTCTTCTTCTTGGCCTCTTCTTCTTTGACGGCACGGTGGTGCTCGTTTTCGGCTGCGTCGACCATCTCGACGGCACGATCCAAACGGAAGCGTACCTTGAGCAACGTCTTCTTGTCGGTGCCAGCGCCTTCGACCTCGTCGAGCCTCGTCCGCAGCCGTTTGACCTTGGCGCGGGCCTCCGTGATGACCTCTGGGGTCTTGAGGTCTGTCGAGCGGGTGCGGTTGTGCCGCGAGATCTGGATCTGCAGATCCTCGATCTGTTTGACGATCTCTGTGACCTGCGGCGGCGGCTCTTCCTTGTCCGCGGCTTTCTTGCCAGCGGCATTGGCGGCCTTCGCGGCGGTATCGTTGTCCACCACAGCCGGATCGGAGGTTGAGACCACCGTCTGATCGTCGAGGACGTGGTAGGTGTGGCCGGGATCTTCTGGTGCGACCTGCTCGGACGGCACCTCGGCGATGACGCGATCACGCCAAGAAGATGGCGCGGCGGCCACAGCCTTCTTGCTCACGTTCTTGTCTGGGCCGAGCTCGTTGGCGCGCAAGGGCCGCAGCCCCGCTTTGTCCAGGTTCTGACCGTAGGCGCCAGGGCTGACCCGCTGGGCCTGCGCGTTGAAGCGCTCCCGTGCGATCTTGTCGGTGATCTTGTCTTTGCGAGCTTGATCCCCGCTGACCCTGGCGTCTTGGTCGCCGCGTTTGGCCTTCTTGCCAGCACCGCCAGCTTGACCCGACTGCTGACCGGCTCCCTGACCTTGCCCAGCACCGGGGCGCTGTTCTGGCTGTTCTTCAGGCTGCTGCGCTTCTGGTTGCGCCTGCTCGCTCGCACTCATGATCGGCTCCCGGGGGATTACGCTGCCTCGACGCTAGGGAACAGGGCGTCTGGCCGCAACCCTGATGTGTTTCGCGGGTCAGGCGCCTGGGGTCTGTGGCCTACGCTCAAGCCGTGCCCTCGGTAGCCAACGATCAGCCAGTTGGGACCAGTCAACCGCTATCGTTAGACTGCTAGTCTGACTCCTGGTCTGGTGCCGCGTCTTCGTCTTCGTCTTCGTCTGCGCCTGCGTCTGCGCTGGGCGGTGGGGTACGCACCGAAAATCCCATGAACGCCTCACGTGGTTGCGGCGTCGACACCACGCCGGAGACAGCCTCCGCCATGGGGCCGCGCTCGCACCAATTCAGAAACACGCGGACCGAACGTTCGGAGCCGTTGAAGACCCCTTCGAGCTCGCCATCCGGGTGTTGAATGACCCATCCGGTGATGCTGAGCTTCTCTGCTTGGCGCCGAATCATCGACCGAAAGCTGGTTCCTGCCAGCGCGCCTGAAATGGTCGCGTGCACTTGGATTCGTCTCATCGGTTCGTCTCCTCACCCTCGCGCCCAGCAAGGTCACGAGGGCAGCCTCCCACACAGGCGTCCCGCTGGTATACAGTGCCCCTATGGATCAGCAAATGCTGCTTTGGATCGTCGCCTTTACGCTCGGAGCGAGTCCCGTGCTTGCGTTGGTGGCCGGTGCGCTTGTGCGCGGACATATGCGGGCCATTCCAGGGCAAGGTCGCCGTTGGGTCCCGACCTTGCCGGACAAACCTGAAGCGACTGGCAGTGCCGCTC
>JAGSHB010000005.1 GCA_023954815.1 Myxococcales bacterium
ACGACCTGCCGACAGCCGTGGATGCGGTGCTCGCCCGTGCCAATGCGCAGTCGCTGGACTACATCGGCTTTTCCATGGGTGGCATGCTGCTCTACGCCGCGCTGGGTCGCAGCGTGTCGCCGGAACGTGTCCGCAAGGCCGTGATCATGGGCTCTCCGGCGAAAATCGGCTTGCCGATCTGGCCGTTTTCGAAGACGCCGTGGGTGCCGCATTGGTTCATCCCGCGTCTCCATTTGCGCCTCGGTGCCCGGCTGATTGCGTTTGGATCCGAGTGGTTCAAGACACCCTTTCATCGCATCCCTTACAACCCAGACAACGTCGATCGCGGCGTCGTTGGCGGCATCTTGGTCGACGGCGTGCAGGATGTGCCGCGCGGTCTGAATCAGGACTTCGTGCGCTGGGCGACGGGGGACAACGAGCTGCGGGTGGACGACGAGCGCTGTCTCGACGGTCTGGCCAAGGTGCGTGTCCCGGCCCTGTTTCTGGCTGGACAGCGTGATGTCCTGGCGCCGCCCCGTTCGGTGCGTCATGCCTTTGATGCGTGGGGTAAGGACGCGCCGGCAGAGACGGTCGACAAGCGCTGGGTCCTCCTGTCTCGTGACGAAGGTGCCGGCCACGACTACGGCCACGGCGACATGCTGATGGCGAGAAGCGCCGTGCGGGATGTATTTGAGCCCATCGCTGACTTCGTCGGCGCAGGAGAGGTCTAGAGCTGTGCGCATCCTAGTCGACGTCACCACATGGGTCCCGGGTCGCACGGGAATCGGCCTGTACACAGAGCGTCTGCTGCGCGCGCTGGTGGGCCTCGATCGGGGCGATGAGCTGCTCCTCGCCTCAAATCTCGCCACCGATGATGTTGATGTACCTGGGCGTCGGCTGGGGCCTCAGATGCCGTTGCGGGCGCTGTGGATGCAGACGGCCATGGGGCTGCACGTCGCGCGTGAGCGGCCCGATGTCGCCTTTTTTCCGAACTATGTCGCACCACTGGCTTCGACTTATGCCAGCGCCTGTCCCACGGTCGTCACCGTCCATGACATGGCTGTCTTTCTGCACCCAGAGACCTTCACCTTCAAGAAACGAGTCCTACAGCGCCGTCTCCTGCCGCCGTTGCTGCGTCACGCCAAGGCGATCGTGACGCCAAGTGAGGCAACCCGGACAGACCTGCTGCGCTTGCTGCCCGTCGATCCGAGGCGCGTCGTCGCGATTCCGCTCGCTGCTGACCCGGCGTACATGACCCCGGTCAGCGCTGAGAGTCAGGCCACCGTCCAGCGTAAATTCGAGCTGCCCGACCGTTACCTACTCGCTGTCAGCACGCTCGAGCCGCGCAAGAACTTGGTGCGTTTGATCGAAGCGTTCGAGCAGGTGTGGCCCGATCACCAGGAGGTGAAGCTCATCTTGGTGGGCGGCAAGGGCTGGCGTGACGACGCTATCGCCGCGGCGCTGCGGCAATCGAGCGCGCGGGACGGTATCGAAGCGTTTGGCTACGTCGAGTTTGACGAGCTGCGCGCGCTCTACGCCGGTGCGCTGGCGATGTGCTACCCGAGCTTGTACGAAGGCTTCGGCCTGCCGGTCATCGAGGCCATGGCCTGTGGGGCGCCCGTGTTGGTGTCCCGCGGCAGCTCGCTCGATGAGGTCGCTGGAGACGCGGCGCTGCAGGTCGATCCGCTCGACACCCAGACCATTGTCAGTGGCATCCGGCGGTTGCTGGACGAGCCCGAGCTTCGCAGCCAACTCGCCAGGCGTGGACTGGCCCAGGCGCAGACGTTCAGTTGGGCGCGCACCGCCGAGCAGACCCGCGAGGTCTTTGAACGCGTCGCTGGCGGCGCCATGCCCCAGGAGATCTAGATGAGCACACCCGACCCCATCGACGCGCTGCTGGCCGTCGCCGCCTGCCCGGACGATCACCAAGCGCTCCATCGCGGTAGCGCGGCCTTGGTCAGCCGTTTGAACGCAGCCATCGGTGAGCGCAGCTTGCGGCAGCGCGGCGGTGACTTGGTGACGGATGGGATGGACGCTGCGTTTGTGACCGCTGACAAGACACGCGCCTATCCGGTCCGCGGCGGTGTTGCCGTGCTGCTCGTCGACGCAGCGATCATGCTCACAGATGCAGATCGGGCTGAATAATCAGCGTTTTAGCGCATTTTGGGCACGTAGTAGTTGAGCGCGACAGTCACCTGAACTTCGCTCGCCCTCGCTAGGTCCAGCGCGACGGCTGCGTCGATGCTGTAGCTGGCAAAACGGAAGCCAAAGCCGCCGCTGAGCCAATGGGCCGGCACCGGGTTGATCTCGCCGAGGCGGCCGAGTTCGCTGTATTTGTAACCGGCACGCAGCTGCAACTCATCGATGACGCTCGCCGCAGCGCCGACCCGGTAGACATGACCCGGCTTGTCGATGCCCCATGAGGCGTCGCCCGCAACGATGACGCCCTTGAGCGCGATGGCGACGCCGCCCGCGATCCGTTGCGGCATCTCCTCCGGCTCGAGCTCCAAGATGTTGCGCCAGACCACACCCAGACGCAGGTTGCCGGTCAACGCAATCGCGAGGCCCACATCGCCGGTCCACCCGGAGCAAGTGCGTTTCTTCTGCGTCGCCGTCGCGCTGTAATCTAGATCCACATACCGCGACGCCACGCCGAGCATCACGTTGGCTGCGTCCGATTGGCCAGATAAAGCCATGCCGAAGCGGGCGTCGTGCCCAGAGCGCTTGCGGCCGTCGGCGAGGGTGCCGGAGTCATAGGCGTAGGAGGAGCCACCCTGAACAAAGCCGGGGGCTTGGCCGTCGACGGACTGCACGAAAAACGACGAGCGGCGGTGGCGGTTGTCCCGACCAAAGCCAAATTCGAAGTTGTGCGACTTGTGAGCTGCCAGCCCAGCCGGGTTTGTGTACAGCGCCGTCGTTCCCGCGCCGCTCGCGACCCCAACGCCTGCCATGGCGACGCCCGCGGGGCTCATGCTACCTGGGTCCATCGGCCCAAAGCCGACCAAGAGCCCACAGACACTCAGCGCCGCCAAACGAAGACCCAGACCACTCAACAAACAAACACCGCGTGTGAGCGCGCGATTGATGGTGGTCTCTGGCGATGATGTCGGAAGCGATTGGGGGGTCATGAAGGGTCTGCGTTCAAGGTCAGCATCAGGGCGCACGGTTGCCGTTGCGTCATGGCCCGTCAAGTCGCGGCAGGGATACAACACCGGCAACTCGTAAATTCGTCCCCAGTGTTCGACCTCGCAATCTGGCGGAGAGCTTCGAGGAATGTAGCCGTCAACGCCGTCGTGTGAGTCGTTACTTGCCAGCGCTCTTCTTCATCCGTTTGATCAGCTCAGCCCACCCCTCTTTCTTGAGGATTTTGCGGAACGAGCGCTTGTAGGTCTGCAGCTGACTCACATCGTCGACGGTAATGTCGTAGACGCGCCACTGGCCCTGGGTCGCGATCATCGAGTAGTACACCGACGCGCTGGTCCGCTTGACCTTGAGCTGGGTTCGCACCTGCGCACGCCCATCTTTCTTCCGCCGCACCTTGTCGTTGTAAGTGATCTGCACGCGGGTCCCCGGCTTGAAGCGCTTCACGAAGGTCTTCTGCACCATCTCGGTCAGCAAGGCGATGAACTGCTTTTTCTGCGCCTCACTCAACCCAGCCCAGGTCTTCTTGCCCAGCGTGCGCTGGCTCAGGGCGTTGTAGTCCATGAACTGGCTCATCTGCGCACCGATCTTGCTGTGCAGTGTCGCCTTGCCCGACGTCGACTTGGCGATGGTGTTGAGCTTTTCGTAGACCCCGCGGATGAACGCTAGCGGCGAACCTGGATCGACAGCCGCAGCCGCCGCGGCGCCATCTCCCTTGGTAGCGGTCGCGGGTTGCGACTTCGCCTTGGCAGCCTTGGAAGCCTTGGCATGGACCGTGCTGGTCAGGCCCATCAGGATAGCAACCCACCACACAGTGCGGCGGAGGGTGGGACGAATTGAAAAACTCATGGTCAAATCCTCGCTGGGGTGAGGTCCCCGATGCTGACAACGCCGCTAGTTGAGGTGCAATTCAATCGCTGAGGGGGACGGGCGCTATTTCTTCACCGGCGCGACGGCCTTGGGCTTGTTCTTCTGCTTTCCATCCGCGGGTTTCTTGGCGCCGGGTTTCGACTTTTTTCCTGATTTTACGGGATTTTCAGCTGCTTTCGGCTTCGCCCCACGATCGCCCGGTTTGACCGCCATCTGCATGCTGGTGATGTCGACGCCCACCGCCCGCGAGACCTCTGCGACCTTGATGTTGTAGGCGTAGATGCTCTCCAGCCACTTGAGCTTGCGGCGGTAGTACTGTTCGAGGGCCCGCACGACCTCTTTGTAGTCAGAAAATCCGCCCTTGCTCATCTGAGACTCCGAGGACAGCCAGCCGCGTGCGGCCTTCATGGCGCGCTCGTACACGGCGATCATCGCCTTGCCGTCGTGCATCTCCCGGACCAAATTGCGCACCGCGAGCCGAACTTTCTGCGCTTGACCTTGGGCTAGCCCATCGGCCTTTCGATGCTCTGCACGGGCCCTATCGATACGCGCAAACTGTCGAAAATCCAGCCGCCAACGGAGCGCGAGACCACCGCCGGATTGCGTTGGGTTGGTTGGGTTATCGGCCAAGCTATCGTCGTCGTTGGCCACCCCGGGGGCGTAGGTGTAGGCGAGTCGACCGGTCAGCACCAGATCGGGCCACAGTCGGGTCTTCTGGTAGCGCAGCTGGGCAAATCGCGCGACGGTCCCATTGCGCATCGCCAGCAGTTTTGGATGGTTGGCGATCGCAAGGCGCTCGTAGGCCGCGACCGACAGCATCGGAAACTCAAGCGGCTCGATGTACTTCGCTTTGGTTCGAATCGGCGTCTGATGCGACAGCCCCAGGGTGACCCGCAGCGCATCTTCGGCCAACAGCTTGGCCCGCCGCGCTTGGCGCACGCGCCCCTGCAAGTCGGCTTCGGCCATCCGCAAACGCAGCAGGGCGGTGGGGTCGTACTCCTTGTCTTCCTCCTCCGCTGCTTCCTGTTCCGCCAGCAGCCGGGTCCGCTCCTTGTCGAGCTTCTTGGTGCCCGCGCTGATGATGTCGGTCAGCTCCTTGGCGATGAGCAGCCCCCACCACGCCCGCGCCACCTGATAGCGCATCTCCATCTTGGCTACCTGGGTCACCGACTTGCCCACATTGACCCCGGCCCGGGCCGCTTCACGCAGGGCGTCGATCTTGCCGAAGGTCCACAGCACCTGGGTGAACGTGAGCTGCGCAGTCGCCAGGGGGCTGACGGAGGTCCAATCCCAGTCGTTGAGCAGATCCGAACCGCTGCGTCCCTCTTTCTTCTCCGGTAAGGGCGCCAGGAAACCGGTCGCGCTGAACGAGGGGTACCGCGCGGCCTTCGCCTCACTGAGCAGGCTGCGGTACTTGTCGAGGTCGGCCCGGGCCGCTGCCATCAATGGCGAGAACTTGAGCGCACGATCCGTGCACTCGGCCAATGTGCAGACCACCGCCGCCGGCTTCTTCTTGGCAGGGGCGGGTTTAGCTGCGACCCCTTCTAGCGCGAGCCCAACCAACACAAGGCAGACCACGGCCGGCACGGAGCGAAGCAGAGAGAGGTTGCGGGTCATGTCGCCTCCAGGCGGGTCGTGTGGCCGTGCTGTGTGACAGTCGGTCATCCTGATATAGCGCGATTGCGACCCAGATCGGAAACGTGCCTGCGATCGCCAAGCCACCCGGCTGCGACGGCGCGGACATTCGAGCCCAACTGTTCGTGTAACGCAACGGGACATCTGGCGGGGCCATTGCCCGATCTGTCCAGCCCGCCCGTAGTTGCTGCGGAAAAGCTAGAAACCGGACTTCAACGTCACCGTCTCGCGCACGATCGAGTACATGTGCAGCGCGGAGACGTAAGGCGCGTCACTGCCGAGGCCGCCGAAGGACAGGTCGCCGCCGAGCAAGATGTTCTTGTAGCCGGTGGTCACGCCGATAGCGCTGGTGCCGAGGGTATGGGGGATCGCTTCGCCGTAGCACGGACGCAATTCGCTCGGGTCGAGCTCTTCAGTCGTCGTACCAGCGGCAGTGCGCTGCTTCAGCCAGGGGGTATGCCGACTCACTAAGTGCTCAGACAGAAACGGCACCACCGCTTCGACTCGCTCCTGCAGCACATCGAGCAGCCGCCGCGCCCCAGCTGCGCCGTGATTCGCCGCACTCACTGGCACCCGCATGCTCGCCGTCAGCGTACGCACTTCGCGATCAGATCGCGTCGCGCCTTGCTCGATGTCCCGGGCGATGTAGACCAAGTTGTCTTCATCGAGCGGTTTGCTCAGATCCGCCACGGCGAACACGTGGCGCGCCATGGCCTCTGGGATCGCGCGGGTATGCACGATAAAGTTGCCGGTGAACGTGTAGTAGATCGGCTGGAGGGCGTGCAGCAGGTGGTGGTAGTCCTCGCGCTGTTGCTCCTGTGGAATCAGCTGAAAAATGCGCTTGGGCGACGTATTGCACACCAGCAGATCGCAGCCGACGATCTGGCGACGATCGCGCAAGATCACCTGCGATGCCTTTCCACGCCGAACCTCGATCCGCGTGACGTGGTCGCGTAGCCGTACATCTCCGCCGGTGGAGATGATGTCCAAGAACAGGTTGCGCAGCGTGTCGGGGCCTTGGGCGAAGGTGAAGATACCCTTGCGCATTTCGTTGACGGCGCGAACAAAGGTGGCCGGGTAGGGCCGCGCCGGCAGCATCGACGAACAGAAGCGAAATGGGGCGTGGGCGAACGCGCGAACCGGGTGATTGTGGCCAAAGGCGGCCAGGGGATCTTCGATCGCCCATTCGTCATCCAAGAACGGAAACCGTTTGACTAGACGGCGGAATTGGAAGTTTTCACGCAGCCCTTGTGGCGGCAGTCGAATCCCGAGCTCGAGCACATCCTCGACCTGTTTGTCCACGGTCGCCGCACGGTCGTAGAACGCCTCAATACGCTGCTTTTCACCGGGAAACTCACGGTCGAGTTCGGCATGAAAGCGTGTCGTATCAGTGGTGAAATCGACGCGGGATTTCGGCAAAACCACCTGAAAACCAGGGTTTAAGCGCTGCGGTAGATTGCGGAGCTCCAGCCCCAGGCCGAGCTGGTCAAACACTTTCCGCACTGGCGGGCTGCCGAGCCCGTACGTCATGTGGGGCGCGCGGCAGAGCACCTGCCCATTGTGTTCGTAGAGCGAGCCGTGGGTACCCTGACCGATGACTGCAACGCGGTAGCCCGCTTTTGCACACATCGCCCCCAGCACAAGGCCAGACAGGTCGGTACCAATGATGGCGATGTTGTAGTGGGCTGATGTGCTCACTTCGCCTCCGAGCAGGAGAAAGGGGCACGGCCATATCGCACCACGGGGGTTGGGTCAATCGCTGGCCGATCGTCAGAGCCCTATCAATCGCCATCGGAGAGCGAGGAGATCTGTGTCGCCACATTGCCGAGCGTTCGTGGTTGCGGTAGTTTTTGGCGGCGCGCAGAGGCAGCTGTCCCCCTGCCTACACTGCGCCCGGTGCGAGCCCCCCACACGTGCGAGTGTGCAATGACCAACTTGATCGACTTGAGCCCAGGCGAGCTCGTCCCCAAACTGCAACAGATGCTGGATGACGGGGCCGATCATTTCCAAGTTCTTGGGGTTTCAGCGACAGCGGATACGGAAGAGATCAAGAAGATCTTTGTCCAGCTCGCTCGTAGCCTCCATCCAGATCTTCCCGCCTTCAAGACGCCAGCCGAAAAGGCGATGGCCACTCGGGTCTTTCAAGCGGCGACGCGCGCTCAGATGGTGCTGACAGATCCCGCCCGTCGCGCCGAGTACATGCACGAACAGGGCATCAGCGGCGGGGAGGATGGGCCGCCGGCTCCGAATCCAGATCTCGCTCGTATCCACGCCCACCGCGCTCGGCAGCTCATTACGCGCCGCGATTGGGTGGGCGCTGAAGAGAGTCTCCGCTTGGCCAACGCGCTCTTCGGCGAGGACGTCGACGACCATTGTCGGGTCGACATGGGCTGGGCGATTTTTAACAACGAACGCAATCTTGAAGAAGCTCGGGCCGCCGAGTCTCGGGAGATCTGGGAGGCCGTCATCGAGGCGCGCGGCGATCCAGCAGCCGTCGCCCAAGCGCACTACTGCATGGCGATCTGGTGCAAGCTCAACGGGGAGGTCCCGCTGGTGAAAAAGCACCTCTCCAACTGTCTGGCAATCAACGCAAGACACGTGGAAGCCAAGCGCGAGATGCGCCTGTTTGAGCGTCGCCGGTCGAGTAGCGCCAGTCATCCGCGGGCGAGTTCGAGCAGTCGTCGGTCCGCAACCGGGCGTCATGATGCCAACGGGAAGACGACCGGCGAACACAACGCCGCTCCCCCTGGAGCAGCCGCTGCACCAGGGCGTCCAGAAGCGAAGAAGGTGCCGCTGAAGAAGAAGCCGACGCTGCTAGAACGACTATTCGGCAAGGGCCGCTGACGGCCGTACCCGCACGGCGTCGACCAGTTCCAACAGCAGCGGCTTGCCAGCAAACCCAGGCACTTTGGCCGCCCGTGAACGCACCAACACGATGAGCCAGGGCCGCTTCACCGTGCGCCGCGGTAGCGTGGACAGCAACACCGAAGGCACCGTGAAGGCGCCGTCATCTTTGAGGCGACAGCGCAGCCAGTCACTGCCCGCACCCTGCTCGGATCCGACGAGCACCTCCAACACGGCGCCGCCGTCCACCGACCCCCATCGCAGTGGCAGATTCCCCTTGGCCTGCACGCCCGAAACGGCCCCGCCGCGGACCCGCTGATCTCCTACATACGTGAGCCGAACTGGCCGCGGCACCTTGATCTCTGCCGCAAATGGGGCCACCCCATCGCCGCCCGTGCCCTCGAGGCGCAAGACCGGCGCCGCCAGCCACGCCCGACTGTGGTCGATGTCGCCGTCGTAGCGGACGCCGCGCACCGCCGAGAACAGGCTCGGCACCAGGGAAATTCTGAGTGGCAAACGATGTGATCCGGCCGTCAGAATGAGGTTTCCGACGTCGAGTAGCTGTAACCAGGCGCGCGGAGCCGGGCCGGGGCGAGCGGCCCCAGTGAGCCATGGACCTGGCGTGCGCACGCAACTGTCGAGCTGGCCCACCCGGGGGCCGCGCAAGGTTCGACCGACCAGATCGCCGAGCAGGTGACTGTCGCGTCTGTCGGCGTCGGCAAACAGCGCGGAGACCTGCAGCCGATCATAGCCCAGGCGCGCGCTACCCGGCTCCACGCCGCTGTTGGAAAATCGCACCGTGATTGCGGCTGCGAGCGAGCGCGACGGTCGCTTCCGAAGCCGTTGCGTACGCTGAGGTTTGTTGGCGCGCGTGACTTCCTGCCGCTCGCAGCCAGCGCTGGTGAGGAGAAAGCTGAGACAGCAGATGGTGAGACGGATCAGCTGTGCGGCGGCCAATCGGCGAGTCGGGCTGCTTGGCACGGCGCACTCCTCGGGTCCCATCGCGAACAACTTTCGACTCCGATTCATCCCGGTTCTAGTGGGGACTTTTATAGCCGCTGGGGCTGTGGCAGCGTGCGCCGCCGCGAAGAGGTCAAAACGATGCGCGTCATTGCTGGTACACGCAAGGGACTCAGGCTGCAGGTCCCCACAGGTCGAAACGTCCGCCCCACGCCCGACCGGGTGCGGGAAGCGTTGATGAGTATTCTTGGCGGCTTCTTCGATGGCGAACGGGTACTCGACCTCTGCGCTGGGAGTGGCGCCGTGGGCATCGAGCTCTTGTCTCGTGGCTGCGGATCGGCCGTATTTGTCGAAAAAGACGGCAAGGCGCTGACCTGTCTCAGAGGCAATCTGGCCAAGGCGCGGCTGCCACAATCGGATGAGGCAAAGGTCGAAGTTCTGGCTTCGAACGCACTTCGAGCGCTGGCTTCGCTGGAACGTCGCGGCGTACAGTTCGACTACATCTACTTCGATCCGCCCTATGACGGAGACCTGTACAAACCCGTGCTCCACCAGATCGCCGCCTGCGGTCTGCTCGCGACCAGTGGCCAACTGTGGGTCGAGAGTCGCGCCGGTTTGGACACCACGACGCTGCCAGAAGGGTTGGTTCACGTGCGAAGCCGCCAATTTGGCAGCACGACCCTCGATTGTATCGAGCGGGAGGCATCAGGTGAGTGAAGGCACACCAGACGGCAGGTCCTACCAGCTGTCAGACTACGATTTTCATCTGCCAGACGCGCAAATCGCCCAGCATCCAGCCGAGCCGCGTGATTCGGCGCGCCTACTTGGGATTGATCGCGGGACGAAACGTCATAGCCACCACACGATCATGGACTTGCCTCAGCTGCTGCCCGAGGGGGCGCTGTTGGTGGTCAACGATACCCAGGTGGTGCCTGCACGGTTGCGGGCGCGAAAGGCCTCGGGCGGCCGTGTCGAGCTGCTGCTGTCGAGTCCGCTCGGTGGCACCCACGATCGGATGGACAACCACCACGCCCTTGCACGCTCCAACAAGCCGCTGCGCGTCGGTCACGTGCTCGACATCGAAGGCGGGGGCCAAGCCGAGGTGCGCGAGGTGCTTGGAGGCGGCGCGGTGACGGTCGATCTCAGCGGCGCCTCGTCCCTGGCTGCGCTACTTGAGCAATCGGGGCATGTGCCCTTGCCGCCCTACATTCGCGGTGGTCGTGACGACACCGATGACAAGCTTCAATACCAGTGCACCTACGCTACCCATCCGGGTGCCGTCGCTGCGCCCACGGCTGGTCTGCATCTGTCTGAGCGTGTCTTGGCTGCGCTGAAGGACCGTGGGATTGAGCGCGCCGCCGTGACGCTCCACGTGGGCCCCGGGACGTTTCTGCCAGTTCGCACTGAGAACCTGCGCAGTCATCAGGTACAGGCTGAGCGTTTCGCCATCGATGAGCGCACCGCCCGGACCCTCCAGATGGCCAAAGACACGGGACGACCGATCATCGCTGTCGGAACCACCACGACGCGGGTGCTCGAGACCTTAGGCCGTGATGGCATCGTCGCAGGTACCGGCTGGACGGATCTGACGATCCTCCCCGGCCATGAGTTTCAGTTGGTTTCTGGGCTGATGAGCAACTTCCACCTGCCACGCAGTTCCCTGCTGGTGCTGGTGAGCGCGTTCCTTGGCAGAGAGCCAGCGTTGGCGGCCTATCGCGTAGCCGTGGCGGCGGGTTATCGCTTCTATTCGTACGGCGATGCGACGCTGATGCTGTAATAAAAGGCCGGTGAGATCAGGGTGTCAGCGCGAAACGGGCCATCAGATGTAGGGCAGCAGTACTTTTCTACCCGCCGAGTTGAGACAGTAGGCTGACAGCGTCGGCGCGGTACGGATTGGTCTTCGACGCCCGCTTGAGGAACTCCCGCAGGTAGCGGGTCACCTTGCCGTGTTGTTTGCGATCCCGATGAATAATGGCCAGCTGGTACCAGGCTTCGGCTGTCTCACTGCCCTTGCCGCGCGTCGCCCGCGTCAGCCAGACAATGGACTCACTGACGCGCCCTTTGTTCTGCAGCGTCAAACCCAGGTACATGGCGCCGACGTGGTTGTTCGGTTGCCGCTTGAGCACATCACGCAGGACTTTTTCCGCCTTCGGATCGCTCATGCGGAACATCGCATTGCCCAAGTTCACCCGGGTGCGCAGGTGCGACGGCTCAAGCGCCAAACTCTTGCGCAACATCGGAATCGCCTTGGCGAACCGCTGAATATCCATGTAGTAGATCGCCAGCGTCCGGTAGACTTCAGCCAAGTATTCGATCTTGTGCCCTGTAGACTCCAGACGTTCGGCGTGAGCGATGAGCCACTTCAATTGGCTGGTGGCCATGTCGCCCGCGCTCGGCCAGCTCTTCGGCGATTGGGCGAGCAGCGCCTTGGCGAAGGTGTAGCGATAATCGTGCCGCTTCGGCGCCGCCTTGATGGCCTGCTTCATGCGGGAAATACCCTTGGACACCTCTTTCTGACGAAAGGCCAGCCGTCCGTATTGAAACAGGGTCTCGGCGTCGCCGCCTTGGCGATGGGCGACTCGGAATGCACGTTTGAGCAGCGTATCAGCCCGCTCAAGATTGCCGCTGTCGAGCATGTACTGCCCGCTGAGGGCGTTGAGGCGAATGTCGTTGGGCTCACGATCGGCGAACTTCACAAGGGTCTTGGCCGCATCCCCCGGCTTGCCTTTGCTCGCCAGCGCCATCGCCAATTGCTTGGCCCCCTCCCGGTCCAGGCCCCCTTCGGCCTGTAAGATCAGCAGGGACTTCAACGCGGCATCGATGTGCCCGGCCTTCACGTCCATTCGGGCAGCGTTGAGCAAGTAGACTTTGTGACTTGGCTGCCGCTTGAGCAGTTCGCCGTAGATCTTTCGCGCTTCGGCCGTTCGTTTGAGCACCACCAATTCCTGGGCCATCAGCTCCAGAATCGACGCCAGCGCGCCCAGCTTGCTGCGGGCGTTGCTCAGCGTGCTCAAGGCGTCGTCGTGGCGACCAGCCTTACTCTGCAAGGTGGCCAGTCGCAGCGTAGCGCGCAGGTGCTTTGGCTCACGAGCGATGACCTTGGAGTAGAAATCTCGCGCCGTCGCCGTGTGCTGCTGTTGCTCCTCCACCTGGCCCCGCAGGAAGAGCAAATCGACCGACTCTGGAAAGCGGGCCGTGGCATGTTTGATCTCGGCAAGCGCGTCGTCGTTGCGGTGCGCCCACAGCCAGTATTCGACCAACGCCACCTCGAATGCGATGGAGCCGAGGCCGCGCTTCTTGGCCTCGCTGAGCATCTTGATGCATTCCTGCGCCCGCTTTTGTTTCAGCAATAGGCGACCGAGACGCACCGTGGTCAACTCATCATCCGGGTTCAGCTTCTTGGCGGCATTGAGCGCCGTGATCTGGTCGTCCACACGGCCGCGACGGTGGGCGAGCCACGCCTCCTGCAGATAGACACGAAGAAGCGTCGTGGAGTCTTGCTCGTCTTGCGCCCACAGCGCCAAGGCCTTGAGCTCATTGGCTGCTTTACCCAGGTGATTGCCTCGGATCAGCCCAGAGACCAGCAGCAACCGTGCCTCGACCGCATCTTTCGCGGTGGGCGCAAAGCTCTGGAGGCCCTTGATGTGGGCCTCATGATTGCCCGAGATGTCGTCAATCCGAGCCTGGAGCATGACGAACTTGATGCGGTTGCTGGCTCCCTCGGCCATTTTCAGGGCCCGGTCTGCGAGCTTTTTCGCTTCTTTGATGCGCTTGGCGTGTGGCCGGGGCGTCACCATGGGGTCGATCGACGGGTTGCTGATACGACCCGGGTTGTCGAGTGCTGATTGCTGAACCTCAGCCATTTCCAACTGAAAAAGCGCCCATGCCGTCGTGCCGACATCGTCTGCAGTGGGCTCAGGCACCTTGCGCAGGGCATCGATTTTATCCTGGATGCCACGCATGTCGCCGCGAGACAGTGGATCCAGCACGGCGAAGCGTGGTGATTGCAGCTTCGAGGTGGTCAGGAGCGTTTCCAGCTCCTTGCGATAGGCCGCATCTGCCGCAAAAACCGTGGGCATGCGCTCCATGAGATCGAGGTAAGCGCTCACGAGTGCCCGCAGAATCTTGGGGTCGTTCGGACGCACTTCGCGGACTTTCGTCAGTCGCGCAATCTCGAGTTGGTATGTGGCCGCGGAGTCCTTGATGTCAGTCGGATCACTCAGATTTTGCGGAATGGGCCGTTGCCTAGCCTTCAGCGGTTGAACGCTGGCCTCGTCGCCACCACCAACGCTGGGCAGAAAGTCGCCGAGACCAAATACAGGCAAACCTTGGTAGTCGAGGGCGATGCCGATGCTGAGGACGATGATTCCGCCGATGACTAGGCGATCGATCAGGGGACCAAAGTTGCGAGGCTCGCGTTGGTCATCGGACAATGGCGTCCGCGAGACATCGGATTCGGCTCGCTCTTCGTGTTCCGAGGCGTCGTCTTGTCCCAAGAGGAGATCGTCGTCCTCACCTTCGTCAAAAATCGCGCCGGACGTATTGGCGGTCGCCAGAAATAGTGAGTCTTCTGAGTCGTCCCCAAAAAGCTCATCGTCTGTCGCGGCACCGCCTCCGCCGAAGTCGTCTCCGCCAAACTCACCGCTCGCAAACTTCTTGGCTCCAAAGTCTCCACTGTCGCCGAATAAGCCGTCCCCGCCGCCGTCTACCGGCATTCCAAAGGGGTCGGCATCATCGTCAGAAGGTTGGCCGACGTTGCCGAGCAGCGCTCCGAAATCCACATCTTCAGCGCCTGAGCCCGCTGGCGCAGCGAAGGGATCATCCGTGGCGGCAGGCGCGGAGCGTGCGTTGCCCGCTGGACTGTCAGAATCGCCACCACTGCCAAAGGGATCAGCACCGCTCGACGCGAAAGGATCCGCCCCCCCGCCGCCAGCGAATGGGTCCGATCCGCCCGGAGCGAATGGATCGCCGCCACCAAAGGTCGTCGTCGCTCCACCACCCATAGGGGCACCGAAACTCTCGAACTCGTCTTCACCGTCGCTGTGAGCGCTTGGCAACGGCGCCGCTTCGCTCGCCGCAGCGGTCACGTTGCCGTCCGGCGTGAACGTGTGAAGACAGAGGGGGCATTCCGCGTCCCGACCGGCTGCTGGGCCGGGAAAGACCGCGCCACAATTGGGGCACCGAATGTTCAAATTGGGCGCCTCGCTCTTGGGACAGACCACTATTTCAGCGGCTCACGGGGTGGTAGCTCAATAAACGCTACCTTGCGTCTTTTAGGGGGTCAATGTTACCCGGTGTTCTGACTGGGAACCATGCCCTACAGCGGTCGCAAACGCAGAACGTTGGTCGATGTTTGGGGCCTACCGCTGGCTCACAGCACGGGCGAGTTCGTCACAGAATTCACATCGATAAGACCTGTGGCAATCACGACGAAGGGGCACATGGAACGCGCACTGACGATCGGCGTCGCCGGCCATGTCGACCACGGAAAGACCACCCTGGTACGACAGTTGACCGGTGTCGAAACCGACAGGCTCGGCGAAGAAAAACGCCGTGGTATCAGCATTGAGCTTGGCTTTGCTCCCCTGACGCTCGATGTCCTGGGACAGCCGGTTCGTATCGGCTTTGTCGATATGCCCGGTCACGAGCGCTTCGTGCGGCGAATGATCTCCGGTGCTGCTGGAATCGACGCGGTGCTCCTTGTCGTCGCGGCTGACGAGGGGGTCATGCCGCAGGGGCGTGAGCACCTCGCTATTTGCGAACTGCTCGGTGTGCAGCAGGGTGCGATTGTGCTGACGAAGGTCGATATGGCCGACGAACTCCTCACCGAGTTGGTCGCCGAGGACGTGCAAGACTTGGTGACGGACACCGCTCTCGATGGCGCACCTATCCTCCAGTTTTCAGCCATGGAGCCGGACCGGTGGCTCCCACAGTTGAAGACGCAGCTGGGCGAACTTGCTGCTGGTTGGTTGTCAGCGCGCCAGGCTCAGCGGTCCAGTAGGGCGATGATGCCGTTTCGCCTGCCGATCGATCGCAGCTTCGTCCTCCCGGGTCGCGGCACGATCGTCACGGGTACAGCGGCCGCCGGGCAAATTGAGACGGGCATGTCGCTGGCTGTGCACCCGGGATCCCTGAGGTTTCGGGTTCGCGGTTTGCAGCGCCATGGTGCTGACGTGACCTCTTTCGTGGCGCCCGGCCGAGTGGCCCTCGACCTCGCGGGAGCGACCGCTGAAGAGGTTCCGGTCGGTGCAGTGTTGGCCGCCGATGGGGCGCTGCTTGAGACCGATCGCATCGATGCCAAGATCACAACGCTCACGCACCTCAAGCGCCCGCTCAAGCTGAGGCAGCGCGCGCTGGTTCATCTCGGCACGACGCACGTTGAGGCTGCGATTACGCAGCTGAGTGGCGAACCGCTGCTGCCAGGAGAGACCGCCTTCGTGCAGCTGCACCTCGATCGCCCGCTTGCCGTGGCTGGCGGGGAGCGTTTCATTGTACGGAGTTCATCGGTCGATCCGCGCCATGGTCAGACGATCGCTGGTGGGCAAGTGCTGCACCCTGCTCCTGCGCGGCACCGGTTGGGTGACGCGCGCGTCCTGACCGAACTCGATCGACTGTCGACCGGCGATGGTGAGACACGGGTCGCCGCCATGGTGGCTTTGGCGAGAGATCGCGGTCTCAACGAAGCCGAACTCGCCCAGCATCTCGACCTGCCCGCCGCCGCTATCGCCAAAGCGGTCAAGTCCAATCTCGCCCGAGGTCGCTTGAGACGCTTCGGCAAGCCTCCTCGCTACCTGTCCCCGTTGGCCGTCGAATCGCTCGAGCAGCGCGCGCAGGCGGCCGTCGACCGTAGTCATACCCAGATGCCAGATCGCCCTGGCCTCGATGAAGCGGAGCTGACGCGACAGATCGGTCAATGGCTCGATCCGCAGATGACAGGCGCGTTGGTCGCGACTTTGATCAAGCGCGGTGTGCTTGTGCGGGTCGGGAAAGATGTGGCGCGGCCGGATTTCAAGCCGAAACGCCTCACCGCACGCAAGGAGGTCCACGAGGCAATCACCGCTGTACTCGGCCACGCCGATGATTTGGCTGTTCCGATCGGCAACGCCTTCATGACTGAGGTCTCTGCGCGATCGGGCTCGGACGCCGACGAGATCGCGCTGGCTGTACGCGAGGGAGTCGCCAGCGGTCAGTTGGTGCAGATTCGCGCGGGATTTGTCTTGCCCTCGGCCAGGCTGAATTCAGCGATCGAGTCCGTGTTTCAGGCGTTTTCGCAGCAAGAGCGCTTCACGACGGGCGAGCTCAAGGAGGTCCTGGGGCTCTCCCGTAAGCACCTCATTCCGGTTGCCGAGTATCTCGACGGCCAGCGATTGACGGTGCGTGATCCCGACGGCAACCGGCGCTTTCGCGCAAAGGCGCTACAGGCCTGGCTAGCGCGCAACTGACCCAACAGCCGAGCGGTACCATGCAGTGGCATCACGTGCTCTCTATGGGACAGATGGTCGTCGGATCGCCGTCTGGATGAGCGGCGGAATGTGGGCGTGCAGGCCGGCAGCCTACTTCGGTTTGCTCGCCGTCTTCTTCTTGCCCTTTCCCTTGGCGGTGAGCTCAGCGGCTGCTGCGGCGGCCGCCTCCTGGCTTTCCTCGCCGGCGGCGTGGGGGACTGGCTTCCAAGCGGCCCACTTGCCTTCGCTGCGCATCCGCAGACGAATGGGCTCAAAGCCGCGGTGCTCAAGTTGACGCACGAAACGAGATAGCAGCGTGTCAAAATCCGGCGCTTCCCGGATGATGAACTGAATCAGAAAGTGAAACGGGTCCGAGCACTGCGTCGCAGCAAACAGCCGCTTGCGTCGCCGCTCTTCCTTTTGAAACACCGTTACTTGAAAAACCACATCGCGGCTGAGCTTCGACGCTTCAAGCTGGAACGTACTATGCTCAGTAATCACGGCGACCTCGGTTCGCGCTGTGAAAGTGCGCCTGACGCGCTTGGCTTTCGTGTGGCGGCGATTGTTCTGCCGCCTGTAGGGACGTGTCAAGGGTTCGCCATGCCTGACAGACCGCAGCGCGTACCGCCATGGCCGAATGTCACGACCAACCACCATGAATCACGGTACAATCACAAGCCACTGTCGTCGCTTGATTCGTTCGACCCAGCTGTCTTGTTGCCTCGACACGGCGGAACCAGGCTGATTGAGCCAAAGCACAAGTTTAAAGGTCTTTAATTGCAAGATGTTGTACTGTGGTGCCCGCGCTTTCCAACCAATCGTCAGTACCGCACTATTCCTTCATTGACAGCCGCTGGTCGCATCCCTAGACTCCGCGCCCCAGCCACCCCTGGCATTGTCGCCAGGGTCCGTCTCCACCGCTAGTGGGGTCGAGATGGGGCAGGAAGCTGCGGCGACTTTGATGCGCCCAGCACGGAACCAGCGGACCCTGGCAACCACTGTCAGGAGGAGATCAGACCATGGCCGTCCCGAAGCGTCGCATGTCACGCTCGCGCACTCACAAGCGCCGGGCCAACCACGACAAGCTCACACCCACGCCGGTGTCGTCTTGCGCTAACTGCGGCTCGCCCGTTCGCTCGCACCACGTGTGCCTCGAATGTGGCACCTACCGTGGTCGCGAGATCGTCGAGCCGCGTTCGGTTGAAGAGCAGCTCGACACCGAGTCCTAGGTCGTTGATGTTACGCACGGCCGTCGCGGCTTTTGCTGCGGCGGCTCGTCGCTTTTTTGCGCACTCACCCCTCAGGGAGGCATAGCATGCGTATCGCCATCGCCTCCGATCACGCGGCCGTCGAGCTTCGACAGGAACTCGCTGAGCAGTTGCGCGCAGCCGGTCATGAGGTCGCCGATCTCGGCGCTGAGCTGGGGGTTCGCGTTGACTATCCGGACTATGCGGAGCAAGTCGCCTCCCGCATCGTTGATGGCCAGGCCGATCGCGGCGTGCTGGTTTGTGGCACCGGCATCGGCATGAGCATCGCAGCGAACAAGATCCCAGGGATACGCGCCGCCTTGGTGCACGACGTGACCACAGCCGCCCTGGCCGCCGCTCATAACAACGCCAACATTCTGTGCCTCGGTGGCCGTGTTCTTGGACCGGTCACCCTCGCCGAGTGCGTGACTGCCTGGCTGACGACCCCTTTTGAGGCGCGTCATCAGCATCGGCTCGATAAGGTGACCGCCCTGGAACGCAACAACGCCTCCGAGCGAGGTAAGTAATGCATTGCCCATCCTGCGATTCCGTTGGCTCTCGTGTTGTCGATTCTCGCGGTACCCCAGGTGAAGATGCCATCCGTCGCCGCCGGGAATGCGATACCTGTGGACACCGTTTCACCACCTACGAGCGCGTCGATCTCCCGAACATCTTCGTCATCAAGAAAAATGGCGAGAGGGAGTTGTTCGAGCGTGACAAGTTTCTCGCCGGCATTCACGTGGCGTTGCACCGTCGCCCGGTCGCTGCAGCCGCGATCGATGAGTTCGTCAGGACTGTCGAGACGCGCATCGGTAGCGCCCGCGAGGTTCAATCGCACGAGCTCGGCGAGATGATCATGACGTTCTTGCGCGGCGTCGACCACATCGGTTTTGTGCGATTCGCCAGCGTCTATCGTGAGTTTAAGGATATTGGCGCGCTGCTGCGTGAAGTGGCTTCCCTCGTCGAGCAGGGCGAGCCGAAATGAGTCCGCGGGATGCCGCTTGGATGCGAATGGCGATTGCGGCCGCGCATCGAGGCGGCCCGTCGGTCCGTCCCAATCCCCAGGTGGGTTGTGTCTTGGTCGCCGATGGTGTGGTCGTCGGTGAGGGCTATCACGCCAGGTGCGGCGGTCCACACGCGGAAGCGGAAGCGCTCGCCGCCGCGGGCAATGCTGCTCGAGGTGCGACTGCGTACGTCACACTCGAACCCTGCAATCACCACGGTCGAACCCCGCCGTGTGCCCAAGCGCTCATCGCCGCCGGTGTGCGTCGGGTTGTTATTGGCGTCGCTGATCCCAATCCGACTGCCAGCGGCGGCTGTGCCACCTTGCGCCAAGCCGGCGTCGAGGTGGTGACCGGTGTTGAGTCGACCGCATGCGAACAAGCCGCCGAGATCTTCTTCGTGGGCCAGCGTCACAAGCGCGCTTTCGTTCAGCTCAAGTTGGCCGCGACCCTCGATGGGTTCACGGCGGCGGCCGATGGCACTTCCCAATGGATCACCAGCCCGGCAGCTAGAATTGAGGTCCATCGCATGCGCGCCCACGCCGACGCCGTCCTGATCGGCAGCGGCACGGCACTGGCCGACAATCCGCGGCTCGACGTGCGCCATCTTCAGTCAGACAGACAGCCCATTCGCGTGGTCACCGATCGCCGACTCCGTTTGCCTCCCGATAGCCGTCTTGCCGACACCTCGGCGCTCCGGACCTTGGTACTGATCGACGACCCACTGGTAGGCGTATCGCCGCGCGCTGAGGCGCTGAGGGCTCGTGGGGTTGAGGTGCAGTGTGTGGCGCCCGTGCCCGGCAGTGACTGGTTGGCCGCAGTCCTCGCGCATCTGCACGATCTCGGGATGATGGCTGTATTGGTAGAAGGAGGAGCGACCTTGGCTGGATCGCTCCTCCAAGCACAACTCGTCGATCGACTCGATGTGTTCTTTGCTCCACGACTGCTCGGCAGCGGAACTTCGCTGTGGCACGAGTTGGGTATTACGACCCTGTCTGACGCACGGCGTCTGGTCTTTGACCCGCCCAAGCAGATTGGCCCGGACATCTGGCTGACAGGGCGGCCCACCATTTCCGAGGAGCTTCACTAATGTTCACTGGAATCATCGAGGCGGTCGGAAGGGTCGTCAGCATATCAACGACCGGTGAGGACGCGCGCATTGTCATTTCAGCGTCTTGGCCGGATGGCGACTACCCTGGCGTCGCTCTTGGCGATAGCGTTGCCATCAACGGGACCTGCCTCACTGTTGTCCGATTCACTAAGAAAATCAACGAATTGACGCTTGATTTCGACGCCAGTCACGAAACCATGGCGCTGACGTCTCTCGGGGCGCTATCCACTGGCGACAAGGTCAATATGGAGCGTGCGCTACGTGTGGGTGACCGGCTCGGAGGGCACTGGGTGACCGGTCACGTTGACGGCACAGGTACGCTGGTCGATGTCACGCGCAACGGTGAGGCCTGGGACCTGTCCTACAAGATGCCGACCGAGCTGGAGCCTGAGGTGGTGCAGAAAGGCAGCATCTGCATCGACGGCGTCTCGCTGACGGTCAATCGCGTCTGGCCGGAGCACTTTCAGGTGACGCTCATCCCCCACACAGTCGCCCATACACAACTCCTTGAGGGCGGCGCTGGCACACGGGTTAACCTCGAGTCGGACATTGTTGGCAAGTACATGCGGCGGTTCGTCGACCTCGGGCTTCAACCCAATGCTCAAGGCGGGGTTAGCTTGGAAACTTTACGAAAGGCTGGATTCGCGTGACAACTGTCGCAGTTTCTGTGACGGGTCCCCCGATCTGAAGTGCTGGCCAATCGTAGGCCCCTGCACGTGCGACTGTTCCTTGTCTGGACGATGCAACGATGCTACCAAAGCGGACTGTCCCCCCCACGAAAGCCTAATGACGACGCAAGTTCGAATTCTACCTCTATGTCGTGCCGTCCTGTCGGTAGGAATCATTGCGCTATTTTGGCCCTGCGCCACGCAAGCCGGACCGTCGAATCCGCCACCTGCGACTGCGAAACCCCTGCCAAATAAAGGCGTTCGGCGGGCGGCGCCCAAGGCCGAAACCGATAGGGCAGGGCAAACGCCCCGATCAGCTGAGCGCGGCAGCGGCGTCGGTCCGAGTGGCAAGGGTCGTCGTTCCGGCGCTGCTGGCGTAGCGGAATGGCCGGCCAACGCGATCACAGTTCGCAGTCTCATCGTGCAAAAACGGCTGCCAGAGGCACTGCGGGTCGCCGAGACAGTCCTCAAACGCCACCCCAATGACCTTGAAGTGGCGATGCAACGCGCCAGGCTACTGTTCTGGTTGGGCAAGCCAAAAGTCGCCGAAAAAGCCGCGATTGCAGTGTACAAGCGCGAACGCCGCAACTTTGCGGCCCTGCGGCTCGTGGGCGATATTCGGCAGCAGCGCGGTGACAAGCGCGGTGCGATTCGCGCCTACCGGGAAGCCCAGCTCCGTGGCGATCCAGACGTCGTATTGGCCATCAGACTCATCTCCCTGTACCTGGATATTCGTGAGTCCACCCTGGCGCTGGCTCAAGTCCGTCCTGGTATGGAATTGCCGTCGGAGTTGGCATTTCGCCTGTCCAAGGGGCGTTATCCCTGGCGCATTGAGGCCTGGGGCGGGATGACTGCCTTCAACGGTCAGCAGTGGCGCCGCGGCATGTTCACGACGGCCTATACGTGGTCACCCAAGCTGACGTTGCTCGGTGGCGCCACCGTCGAAGATCGCGGCAGCGGTCGTGTGGGCGTTCAGGCGGTTGCGCAGCTGTTTTTCTCTACCGACAAGGTCACCGGTGACGCTCGGATCGCATGGTCACCGCAACCCGGCGGCTTCTTGCCCCCTGTCGACGCTTGGGCAGAGGCTGCCTACCAATTCAGCAACCGCTTTTCCGTTGGACTGTGGGGGCGCTACGCCAGCTATCAAGTCTCGTCGCTGTACACGATTGGCCCGTACGTACCTATCAATTTCGGCCGACTCACCGTCAAACCCGGCTACTTGTTGGTTGTTCGTGGCGCAACCGTCGCTGGTGACTTGGGCCAGGTCGGCCATACCGTCTTCTTGCGCACCCGCTGGGACCACAACATCCGGACCGCGTTTTTCGTCTGGCTCTACTATGGCCAAGAGGCCGTGTTCAACAATCGCACTGTCTACGGCGCCGACGAGTCCGGCCCGTCTGCTGTCGTCGGCTGGGACCAGTGGCTCGGTCAGCGTTTTGGCTTCCGCCTCATGGGCACCGCCTATCGGCCGATGGAGCTCAACGCGACGATGTGGGATCTCATCGCTGCTGTGAGGGTCCGCCTGTGAACGTAGACCAGCTATCGCTGCCAGAGCTGATCGTTCTCGTGGTCGTCGCCGTTGAGGTCGTCATCGTCATCGGTGCGATCGTGGCGCTGCTCGTTGTCCGGCGCCGGGCGATTGGGCGAGAACGGCGCTACGAGCGTGCTCGCGCTGAGCTATCCGAGGTCATTCAGCAGTTCGGTGGTCCTGACGATGCTGGCGCCCGGCGCATCGCCTTCGGTGTCGTGGAGCGGATTGGTGTCGACAGTGCGCGGCGTCTATTGACCGAACTTGGCGAGTTTCTCACCGTTGACCTAGTCGAGCCGCTCTCCACGATCTACGTCGAGGCCGGGCTGGTGACCGCTACCGCACAGGGAGCCAAGCGGCGACCGTGGGAGCGCCTCCGTGTGATTCGTGAGGCCCGCGCGCTCAACGATCCGGCGGGATTGCTTGCCGACCTGATTCGAGATGACAGCGCCGACGTGCGGCTGGCCGCCTTTGAGGCGCTCTGTGCCCTGGGCCGCGCCGATGAAGCGCTCGTCGCCCTACGTAGCATCGCCGTCGAGGGGCGCCTCGCCCGGATGCGCGCAGTCGACGCATTGGCTGCGAGCGAGCCCTTTCCGCGGGAGCAGCTCATCAATCTGGCGACCTCGGAGTCGTCTGCAATTCGGCTGGTCACGGTCGGCGCGCTGGGTCGATCTGAGAACGCCGATGCGGGTGACGTGGTCATTGCGGCGATTACCGATGAAGACGTGGAAGTGCGGATCGAGGCGCTCAGGGCCGTCCGCGACATGGAAGATCGCAGCGCTGTCGCTGCGTGTATCGCTGCACTTCAAGATGAGTTTTGGGAAGTTCGTTCGGCCGCTGCCGGCACTGTCGCCGATCTCGGTGGCGACGGCGCAGCGGAGTATCTTGGTCCGCTACTCGACGACCAAGCCGAGTGGGTTCGCCACAATACCTCCCTCGCGCTGCGCCGCTGCGGTGCTGCTGGGCTGGCGGTGTTGCGGGACGCAGCGGCTCGCGGCAATGAGTCGGCGAGCTCAGCCCTGGCCGAGCATCGGCTGATCACGGAGGGCGCGTGACCGGCTTTTTGAACATCGCCGTCCTCGTCTACTTCGTGGCCCTCACGGCGGGCTACATCGCGCAATTTGTCGCTGCGGTATTCGGCGTCGTCCGCGTCCGTCGCGATCTGGAGGGGTCCTCTCCAGAAAACGTGAGCTTGCGCGGTCGCGCGACCTTGCCGATCAGCATCATGGTGCCAGCGCACAACGAGGAATTGACCGTCGTCGAGTCCGTCCGCGCCCTGCTGAACCTGCGCTACCCCGAGCACGAGGTTGTGGTCGTCAACGACGGCTCGAAAGACGAGACCCTGCTCCGCCTGCGCACAGCCTTTGCCCTTGAGCCGGTTCCACTCGATATCCGCCACGATCTGTCCACAAAGCCGATTCGCGCGGTGTATCGGTCGGCGATTAACCAGCGCCTGCTGGTGATCGACAAGGAAAATGGCGGCAAGGCGGACGCGCTCAATTGCGCCGTGAACGCAGCCCGCTTTCCGTTGGTGTGCGCAGTCGACGCGGATACCCTCATCATTCCCGATGCCCTGCTGCGCTTGGTTCGGCCCTTCCTCAGCGATTTGGAGACGGTCGGTGTGGGCGGCACGCTTTGCCTTGCGAATGGCTGCAAGATCGAAAAGGGCAACGTCATCGAGGTTGGGCTGCCCCGTCGTTGGCTGCCGCGCTTTCAGGTCGTCGAGTACATGCGCGCCTTCCTCGTCGGTCGTCTGGGCTGGGATGGTCTCGGCGGAAATCTCATCATCTCGGGGGCCTTCGGCCTCTTTCGCCGGAGCGCGGTGATTCAGGCTGGCGGCTACGCGACGGATTCCGTCGGCGAGGACATGGAGCTTATCGCTCGTCTGCGCCACAACGTCCCACGCTGGTTGCAGGCGCGGGCGATTCGGCACCTGCCCGATCCCGTCAGCTTCACCGAGGCGCCGGACTCCATTCGCATCCTCGGCAATCAGCGCGATCGCTGGCAGCGCGGTCTCTTCGACACGCTGTGGCGACACCGTCGGATGACTCTGAACCCCCGGTACGGGGCGATCGGCTTGTTCGCCATGCCATTTTTCTGGCTCTTTGAGCTGGTTGGTCCGGTCATCGAGTTCTTTGGCTACCTCTACTTCTTCATCACGGCTGTCGCCGGTGAACTCGAGCCGCTATTCGCCTCCCTATTCGCCATCGTCGCCATGCTGAGCGGCTTTGGTTTGAGCATCGGCGCGATCTTACTCGAGGAGCTGTCGCTCTCGTTTTTCCGCGCGCCCGGTGACATGCGTCGGCTGGTGACCGTGGCGCTGCTCGAGAACTTTGGTTATCGGCAGATGCTGCTTTTTTACCGAATTCGCGGCATGTTCAAGTATCTGACGGGCGGTCATGGCTGGGGTCGAATGACCCGCAAGGGCTTCGCCGTCGACTACACACGCAATCAAGGTGGTGGCGGCATCTTCGTGCCGGCTATCGTGATTACCCTCGTCACGATCATGCTCGCGCTGCCGATCTCGTGGCTGGTCAAGCCGCGGGACAACACGCAGGTTGTTGTCGTCGACAAAACCGTGCCGTTGGCCAGTTTTCGTGAGCACCATCGCCTGATGTGGATGCTGTCGCAGCACAAAGTTCCTGCGCCCGGCAATCGCTTGTTGTGGAATCGCGAACGTGACTACATCGGCTACGATCCC
Organism: Myxococcales bacterium; assembly: GCA_023954815.1. GTDB lineage: Bacteria > Myxococcota_A > UBA9042 > UBA9042 > UBA9042 > UBA9042. The sequence continues at coordinate 25,128 of JAGSHB010000005.1, forward strand.
CGCTCAGGCGATCACACGGACTTGTCCGACCTGCACCTTAAGGGCAAAGACCTGCTGTACATCGCGGATACCTACGGCGTGTACAAAGACGATTACGAGGCGGCTAGGCTCAACCTGGAGCATCTCGAGCGGTCAAAGCGGATCTACGGCGGTCTGACGATGCCAGAGGTCCAGGCGATCGAGCGCTTTGCTAAGGCGGGTGGTCGTGTCGCGGCTGAGTTCAACTCCTTCGCGAGTCCGACATCCGGAGCCGTGCGTCGCCGCATGGAGAAGGTGCTGCGCCTGAAGTGGACCGGTTGGGTCGCACGCAAAGCCAACGAGCTGTCGGACTATCGCGAGATCGCTGATTGGATCCGCAAGCGGTGGGAAAAAGAGTTCGGCAAGGTCTGGGATCTTGAGGGGCCCGGCGTCATCTTTGTCCATGAAGACGGTCGTGTGCTGGTGCTGCGTGTCGGCCCGGAGCTCAGTGGTCCCGATGTGGTCGTCGTCCGTGGCGAGCGTAAGATCCCATACCACTACTGGTTCGACATCGTCGTGCCGAGCGATCCCAAGACCGTGCGAGCGACGTATCAGGTGCCGCTGACGCCAGCTGGCGGTGAGTTGATGCGGGCGTTTGGCATCCCGAGTCAATTTCCAGCGGTCCTCCATGACGACAACTTTGAACGGGCCTATTTTGCGGGTGATTTTTCCGACTTCGGTGGCATCTTTGACCCGCCCTGGCTCGCTGGCATCACGACGATTCGGATGTGGTTGAGTCGCGTCGGTCTGGTCACGCCCGAAGCACAACTCACTTGGGAAGTGTACGCACCGATTGTTGAGCAGATGCTCGAGGCGGACGGGTGAAAGGCGCGCGGCTTCTGAGCCTGGTTCATGTCCTGTTAGTGCTCTCGTTGGCGCTGCTGACGGCCTGCTCAGGTGCTGTGGTGCCGAGGCCGACCACAGGGCCCTGCGCCAAGCCGGACGTGTCGCATTGGGCTTCTCTCGCGAGTCAATCACTGCGCGTCGAACGATTCATCGCCCGTCCCCTGTACGACCTGAACGGCAAGGGTGGTGCGACTTCGCTGCCTACAGTTCGCTGCGATGATTGCATGGCGGTGATCAGCTACCCGATGCCGCTGCGTCATGCGGGAGGCCCGAAGGGGTTTGACAGGCTCAAAAAGCGTAGTTTTACCTATGACAACGCGCTCGTTGCGCTGGTTCGGCTCGCCGAAGGTCGCCCACAACAGGCCCGCCAAATCTTGTCCACCCTGGCAGCGCTACAGCGGCCGGATGGCGCCTGGGGCTTTTCTTTCAATGTCAGCGGCGATGGCTTCTACAACGCTGGCTACGTACGAACCGGGGTCGTGGCGTGGGTGCTGTACGCCATGGCGCGCTACACCGAAATCAAAGGGGATCGCCGCTTCATTCCGTCCATGCGCCGCGCGAGCCAGTGGATGAAGGGGCGCATCGATCGCAAAAACGCGCTTGTTCGCGGTGGGTTCGGACGCTGGCTCAACGGCGGGGCGACCTACGAGCCGACCCACGTGGCCTCCTGGGCGAGCACCGAGCACAACGTCGACGCGTGGTTCGCCGTTCGGCTCGCCGCCCACGTCGATCCCAGCGGTAGCTACATCAATCCGGCCGCGCTCGGGCGCTCGATCGCCAAACGCCTGTGGCTCCCCAAAGAGGGCCGCTATGCCCGTGGCATCAACGGAGACACGCCGGATACCGTCATCGCTCTGGATGCCGCCGGGACGTGGTCGGCGTTGCAAGCGCTCGCTGCGATGCAGATTCCAAGAGCGCAACGCGCCATCGCTTTTGTCGATGCAGAGCTCGGTTTTGAAGAGGGTGGCTGGCACGCGCATAGGCCGGACAACGAAGTACCGAAGCGCCTGTGGTTCGTCGAGGCGTCCGTGGCCAGATCCATGGTGCTCAACCGACTCGGCCGCAAGGCAGAGGCCCGCAAAGGGATGTCACAACTCGCGTCGTGGGCCTGTGTTCGCGGGGTTCCGCTGGCCTACAGCAGTCATTGGCATCAAGATTTCCCCCTGACACCGGCAGCCGCTCCGACGGCGTGGTTTGTACTCGCTGCCCATGAAGTGTGGCAGCGGAAGGCGCCGTTCTTGTGGCGCCAGACCTTGCCCTGAGCGTCGCTGTTTTCCTGCACCCGCGCAGCTTCCCTTTGACCCCTGACGCGCCATGGGCATACTCCGCTTGATGAGACGTCTCGACCTCCCATTTTGCATAGCTCTGATGACCTTCGGTTCCCTTGGGTGTGGCTCCGATGAGCCTGCTGATGTGGCTTTGGCAAAGAGTGTCGCAGCGGCTCTCGCCGACCCAAGCGCGCTACCCACCATGGCTACTGAGACGGCCTCTGCGACCACCGCTGGGCTAGCAGCGAACGCGCCTGTCGCACCAGCGCGAGCCGGTGCAGCCGCAGCTCCGAATTCAGATGGTGGCGCCGTGGATGCGGGTCCCGCGGACACATCCTCGGACGCTGGCGGCACATCCGTCACAGATGCTGGCACACTGGTCGCTGACGCAGGGTCATCGGCATCGGAAAAAAGAGCTAAACAGCCGGGGCCGACGCCTGTGGCCAAAGCGGTCGCACCCACCCCCAAAGTCGTTAAAAATCCTGAATTTGCAGCTAAAAAGCCAGCGACTCGCAAGCCGCGTAGTCGACAGAAACCCGTGCGTAAGGTGCCCCGCCAGCGTCGTCGGCCGCGCGCTGCCCGGGTTGTGGCGCCGCCCAAAACGAGCCCCGCGAGCGATGTGCCGCTGCCACCGGGCAAGGACGCGACGGACCTGTACTACGACGGCAAGCGCTCGCTCCAGGCCCGGCAGTACGGTGCTGCTATTGCGTCGTTGCGCGCATCGCAGCAGCTTCGCTCCAGTGCGCGCACCCTGACACTCTTGGGTCGCGCCTATTTCGATGCCAATCGCCTCAAGGACGCGGAACGTGCCCTGCGCAAAGCTGGTAGTCGCGCGGATGCCTTGATCTTGTTGGCGACATTGTACCAACAGCAGGGTCGCAGTGCGCGGGCTCGTCGGACGTACAAGGCCCTGCTGACCCATCATCCGAATCATCCACGTGCGGACTTCGCTCGCCGCATGCTCAAAACGCTCTAGCTGCGTGGTGCGTACTTTTACGACGGTTGCGGCACGCTCCCAGCTAGACCACGCGCAACGAGGACGAACCATGACCAAGCTCTCAATTTTGGTGTGCCTCCTGGCGCTGTCCGTCGGCTGTTCACGGACGCCCAAAGCGCATAACGCCGGATCGCTGCCGCCTGTGCCGCCTCCAGCTGCGTCGCCTGCTGGCGTTCCAGAGTCCGCCCCCAACCCGATTGCGAAGGGCGGCGCTGTGATGGCTCAGCGGAGTGAGTTCGTCGCGACGGGCAAGCCTGCCGCCCCGTGCCGGGATTGTGGGAAGACCGACGGAGGCTCGACGGTCCCGTATCACGGCAAGCCCCAGATGAAGCTCGACAAAAAGACCCTCGCCGACGTTCAGCGGACGGTCGATGCGACCTGCGCACTGCTGGAGTCAGGTGTCGAGATCCTCGAGCGTAACGTGAAGACACCCGACAAAGCGGCCACGGAACTCAAGGGCTACCAGGACAAGAACAAGCAGAAGATCACCGACGTATTTCACCGGGCCGATGAGGTTCGCAGTCGCCTGCGTGTGGCTGGCTACGATCAAGATATTCCTGCTGAGATTCGCCCCGCGTTCAACAAACGGATGGGCGGGATTCAAAAGCGGCTTGAGAAGATGCGGACCGTCTACGCGCAACACCCTGACGTGCTTGAGGCATTTGGCGCGCTCTTTCCCCGCCGGCATTGACCGTTGCCCAGCCCCGAAGAGCGACAACAACGAGAGGCGCGGCGCCTTCAGCGGGCCATTTTTCGCGTGCGTCTCAGTCAGGCGCTCCGCCGTCGCCCTGTATTCGTTTGGCTGATCGCCGCGCTGCTGGCGGGCGTTGGCGCCCTCATGGCGGGTGGCGAATCCCTGGGGCTGCAAGAGCTATCTGACAAACTATTGCTACACGGCGCGTTGATTCCTGCGCGAGTGCATCAGGGCGATTGGTGGCGCCTGCTGTCCGGCACGATGATTCATCGCAGCTGGCAGCACCTTGCGATCAACCTCGTGGGTCTGGTCTTGATCGGGCGCCATACCGAGGCGGCCTACGGTCGGAGCGGGTTCCTGTGCCTGTATCTCGGCGCCTGTCTCTCCGGCGCGGTGGGGACAATGATTGCCGGTCACACGGCTTCCGTTGGCGCTTCCGGCGCGGTTTTTGGCCTGATTGGCGGCTTTATCACCGTCGGTGTTCGGCTCTGGGCGCAGCTCTCACCGCAGCTGCGTCGGGCGTTGGTCGGAATTCCGGTGGTGATTGTGGCGGCGCTGTTGGCTCTGAGTTTCCTCGGCGAGGTGGGCGAATCTTCGACCGATGTCGCAGCCCACATCGGGGGCTTTCTGGGTGGGTTGGCCATTGCATTCGCGCTGCCCATCGCCCTCAAGGACGCAGAGCTCCGCCCCCTGGCAGCCCTCCACTCAACGCACCCGCAACGTGCTGCATGGCTCGTCGCCACCGTGTTGTCGGTGTTCGCGATTTTATCGATTCGCGAGGTTGCCGTTCGCGCCCATGCCGCGCCGGCGCTCGATGTCGTGCCAGTGCGCAGCTCGCGTTTGGAGGGCGTCGCGCTGCCTGATCACTTACCTTCCGGCGTTTGGCGAAAGGGGCGCTGCGATGGCGTGCAGGTTGATCCGATCTGGACGCTATCGACCCGGCGCGTCGCGTGCTTTTCATTGCCGCTGGCCGGGTCGCTGCTCATCGGTCGCCCGGCGCAACTGCTGACGCTCGATAGAGGGGACCGCGTGGCGATGGCCCGTGCGTGGCGCGAGCACCGCTTTGTTTGGCGGCAACCCAACGTGCTTCTCGCGCCGGCCGGCCGCGACCTGCTCTATGTCGTTCACGGGCACCATGCCATGCTCGCCGCCTACGCCGAGGCGCTCGGCGGCGTGCTACCGACCATACGACCCACAGGCTCTCATTGGGAGCACGCGCTGTCCCTGCCAGCAGTCGCGACCCGCCTCGATGACAGCCCCGACGCCGGGCCCGTCACCCCATGATTGGAAAACCGCGCGACAATGCGCTACAGCCAGTGCGACGGTGCGACAGATGCCCGTCTGGAGAATCGCAGTGACCGCCGACCATCCTCTTCGCCGCCATCTTCTGACCACGCTCGCGATCATCTTGGTGGGCGGAACGCTGCTGCTGAGGCTGTGGCAAGGCGCTGCGACGGAAGATCGTGGTCGGCAAGTGGAGCGACTTCAGAGTGCGGCGAAGGCTGAGCAGACTGACACCGTCATCGATCTTACCAGGTTGGATGTGCCACTCGAGGCGATCCCGAGCTCCGGCGTAAAAGGGACGCACCCCTATCTCGCTGGCTTGCTCGCCGATCATCCCATTGTGCTACTCAATTTTTGGGCGTCCTGGTGCCCACCCTGCCTCGAGGAGTTGCGCTCGCTGCAGCACGCCGCCCGCGTCTTGGCGCCCTTTGGCGTGCAGGTTGTGGCCGTGAGCTACGATGATGATTGGTTGGCCCAGATTCGGGTATTCAAGGAGTTGCTCGGTACCGCGACGCCGCCCCACGTGCTGTGGCTCAGAGATCCCCAGGGGCAAGACGGACAGACCGCCAAGATGATGCGCACGGCGCTGGGCACCGACAAGCTTCCCGAGACTTGGGTCCTACAGGGCGACAAGGTGGTCTCCCGTTTCGTCGGCGCCCAGGACTGGTCCGCAGATGCGACGATGCGCTATCTCATCGCGCTCGCTCAGGCCGCAAAATGACTGAAAATCCGGGCGCTGCGGACGAGAGCGGCCACGGATCGCCGGCTGCGGATGACGGGCTTGTTGAAGCCGTGCTCGTTGTCCCGAAAGGGCTCGTGCCAGCCATTTTGGTCGTGATGGTGATCATCGCAGCCTGGGCCATCTTGGTACCGGCTCCGCTCCATCCACTGGCCCGTCCCGATCTCACCCTCAATTCCTGGCGTGACGGCGCGGCGCGACTGGCAGAGCAGCGAACAGCAACCCTGCGATCCACGCCGAAGTTGCCCGGGGAAGAGCAGATCGCGCACGACTTTGCGCTATGGCTGGCCCTTGAATCGACCCGCGGCACCGCTGACGTCGCTACCGATCCACGCGCCCGGCAGCAACTGGCGGCGCTGGAAGAGCGGGTTCGCAACTTTGGTATCGCCCACGACCGAGGGGGACTGGCAGCTGCGGCGATGCGCTGGGCTAGGCAGGTCCGCTTGGAGGTCGATCAGGTAGGGGCGCCTCCTACAAAGGGCCATCGCTCCATCGCTCCAGGGCTGTCAAAGGCCCTGTCGGGGTCCGGTGTCACAAGGTGGAGGTCTCCTGATGGGCACCTATCGCCAGCTGCGGCGCTCGTTGTCGAAGGGGTCGCCGAGCAACGCTATCTCGCGCTGGCGCGACGCCTGCCACACCCTCGGCCCCAAGTGGGGTCGGGGCTGCAGAACCTGCTGTTGCGCTTCCGTGTCGAGGCCCACACTGGCCTGTCGCTTCGTCGCCGCCTGCAGCTCGCCGAAGAGCTGACGGAGCGCGATCCAGCGTGGCCCCGCTCCTACGCGACTGCAGTCTTGATGGCGCGTGCGCGGCGCTTTCGGGCGGCCAAGGCGTGGTTTACGCGGGCGGCAAATGAGGGCGAGCAGGCTACGCAGGCGCGCCGAAACGCGCGCTGGTGTCGCCAGCAACTCAGGCGGCAGCGCTAGCTTCAGCGATGGAAGGGGGCGTCGGCAGCAGCCCGCGTCACACGCCCATGGCCCGCGCGAGTTGTGTCACAGCTTGCCGGAACTCTTCGCCGCGGTGGGCATAGCTCTTGAAAGCATCAAAACTCGCACACGCAGGACTCAGCAGCACCACGCCCCCCTCACCGGCCGCCTGCAGCGCCATGGGTACGGCCGCATGGAGCGTCGGGGCGTGTTGGATGGGTGGGGTTGGGCCAGCCGTACGAAGGGCCTGCTCGATTCGCGTGGCCGTGGCGCCAGCGAGAATCACGGCATCCGCACGTGCGTTGACCACGGCGGCGAGCTCATCAAATGAGGCATCCTTTTCGCTACCGCCACCGATCCAGACCAGCCGTTGGCCGACTGGTACCTCTGTTCCCAACAGGCCGGCGATCGCTGCGTGCGGATTCGTAGCTTTCGAGTCGTTGATGAAGCGCACACCACCAATATTGCCCACTGGCTCGCAGCGATGGGGCGGTGGGGCGAAGGAGCGCAGACCCAGGCGAATCTCCGATGGGCTCAACCCCAGTGCCGTAGCGGCCGCAGCGGCTGCGAGGGCGTTGTCTTGGTTGTGAATCCCACCCCAGGGGCGCTCGCCATCGGCGCCGAGCTCTCCCATCTCACAGAAGGCCGACGTGCCCGCCGGTCCAACTCGAATGAGACGCTCTCCATCCGCTGTGAACCCGGATTCTAGGGCTCTTCGTGCAGAAAATGACCAGAATCGGGCGCCGGTCGGCTGCTGATCTTTGTGCTGGCTGGCATAGGCCGTCAGCCGAGGGTCGACGCCGTTGTAGACGATGACATCGCCAGCACCACTGCGCTGACATACCGCGAGCTTGGCCGCTGCATAGGCCTCAAAATCGCCGCCAAAGTAGTCGAGGTGATCGGGTGCAATATTGGTCAGCACGGCGACGCGCGGGCGAAACAGGGGCGCGGTAATCAACTGAAAAGCGCTGACCTCTGCGACGACGATGGCCTGGGGACCGAGCGAATCGATGTGGTTGCACAAGGGCTCGCCGATGTTGCCAGCGAGCAAGACTTCATGGCCCGCCTTTTCGAACAACTCCGCGATGAGGCTGGCAGTGGTCGTCTTTCCGTCCGTGCCGGTGATGGCAACGATAGGGTGACCGAGCCCGTCGTTGGCGGCGCGGTCCAGCCGATAAAACAGCTCAATCTCACCAATGATGAGGGCTGCGGACGCACGCGCGCGGCGAAATGTGGGGGTGGTTGGCCCGATTCCTGGGCTCAGTACGGCGATTTCACCGGGCCGGGCGACGTACGGGGAGCCACATCTCGCGGTGACCCGTGGGTCGAGCTTGGCGACTTGGCTCGCTATGCGTTCATGGGGTTGGTCGTCCCACGCCATGACGTCGGCACCGCGGCGTGCGAGCGCGTTGGCTGCGGCGACGCCGCTGCGACCGAGCCCGAGTACCGCGAAACTCGCTCCTTCGACCGATCGCCATACCGCGCTTGCGGCGAGCTCATCGGCCTCAGGGACGGCATGTCGTTCCGAGGCGCTCACGCGTGGCCGCCGCGCTGAGCGACGTAACTATCGGCGACTTCGAACAGATCATCACCGCCAAAGAACAGCACTGTGGCGGGCGCTGCGACGTGATCACCCAGCCAACTCGGAATGCGCTCGAGCTCGTGCACGTAGGTCACCTCGTCACACTGCTCGCGGATGCGACGACAGAGCATGTCGGTGTCTGTGCCCGGAATCGGGACCTCTCCGGCGGTGTACAGCTCCGTCACCACCACACGATCGGCATCTTTGAACGCCAGCGCGTAATCATCTTGTAGGTAGTGGATCATGGTGAAGCGATAGGGCTTGAACACCGCCACCACCTCGCCGTCGGCCTGACCCCGCGCGGCCTGTAGCACGCGGCGAATCCCGGTCGGGTGACTGATGTAATCCTTGACCACTTCAACACCGTTGGCATCGACCAAGGTGAAGCGATTTTCGAGGCCCTTATACTGAGGGGCTGCCTGCTGCACGGTCTCAAATGGCACACCGACTTCGAGGGCGATGGCCATGGCGCCGAGCACGTTGGAGGCGTTGTAATCCCCTGGCAACGAGATCGCGACCGGACCGAGCGCGCCCTGCTCCCGATGGACCAAATCGAAGGAGCCGCGCATGCGATGGTTGTTGAGGTTGATGCCGCGGTAGTCAGCGTCTTCGCTCTCGAAACCGAAGCCGACCACGCGCACACCACGCTCTCTAAGCGGGCTGAGCTGCGCGTAGATCTTGCGCGCACCCGGGTCATCGATGTTGATGACTGCCAACTCCAACCGCGGATTATCAAGGAAAAAGCGCAAAACCAGCTGCTCGAGCTGGGCCCAATCCTTGTAGTAGTTGAGGTGGTCGAGTTCGAGGTTGTTCAAGATGGCGACGGTCGGCTGAGAGTTGATCAGCGAGCCGTCGCTCTCGTCGACTTCAGCGACCATCCACGTATCGCCGTCGCGGGCGTTGTTGTTGTAGTTGAGCAGCAGGCCACCAATGATGTAGCCCGGCTCGTGCCCGCCTGCGTCGAGCAGCCAAGTTGTCGCCCCGCTAACGGTGCCCTTGCCGTGGGTGCCAATGACGCCGACCGACTGGCGCTCCTGCAGCAGCCTGCCCAGCACTTCAGAACGATGAACCACCTCCATGCCCTGGGCGCGTGCGGCGACCAGCTCTGGATTGGTCTCCGGAATCGCCGTACTGACGACGACCGTATCCACACCTGCGAGATGAGCGGCATCGTGGCCGATATGCACCCCGATTCCGAGGTCTCTCAGCGCCAACGTGAGCTGACTTTCGCGTACGTCACTGCCCTGTACCTTGGCTCCCCGGCTGTGGAGCAATCGCGCGACCGCTGAGACGCCGATGCCGCCGATTCCAATCAAGTGCCAGGTTCCTGAAATTCCGGTGCTCACTGCGGCCTCCTGCAAAGCGCCCTCGGATGTCACCGCGGGTTGCCTGTTGCGTCTAGCAGGGCCTTGGCGCGAAGTCGAATCCATGGGCTCCGGTGGGACTCCGAGGTGCGTCGTATCAGGGACTTAGCCTTGGGGCCGCCAATATCCGACAGCGCCAATAGCGCGGCGTCCGTCACCTCTGTTGGTGCGCCATCGAGACGTCTAGCGAGGATGGGGATGGACCGAGCCTGCCCCAACCGACCCAGTGTTGCGCACGCGACGACAGCGATGTTGCTCAGAGACGCACTGGCGGCGTGCTCGACCGCCTCCACCTGCGCCATCAGCCCACGCTCGCCGACTTCCAAAATCGCCGCGGCCCTGCGCCATCTGTGCTTGTCCTTGAGGGCTGCTACCACGTCCGTGTCCGGACGATGACGGATCCACAGTTGCCCCGTAGCTCGCTGCGTCGCGATGGTCATGGCCGCGATCATGCGCATCTTCACGCGTCTGCGGGCGCCATCCAAATCTGACTTCACCAAGGGGCTGAAGGCCTCGACCGTGCTACGAGCGATGTCCGGCTTGCCGGTTGGACCCGCCCGCTCCGCGTGGGCCGTCACCGATACGTACAACTGCGCGCCTTTTGCAGCTGAATCCGGGCGAATCCAGCCTTTATTCGCGCCAGTCGCGCCAGTCGCGCCATATTCGACACCAATTGCGAGACCGATCTTGCCCAGCGGAGGCGTCCGCTCACATCGTCCGGGGCCCCGCGGTACGTCTAGTTCATGCACTCGGCGGAGCGCGACTGCGGCAAGGGTGACATCCAGCGGCAACCCAGGGAGGCGCCGCGATTTGGGTGTGTTCTGTTCGAGCTGCAACGCCATGACACAGAAGCGCTCAACTTCCGCCGTCTTTGGGGTGCGGGGTTGTTGCGTGGGTGGTTGGCTGGGCGAATGAACAACCGGCTTTTTTTCTTCGCAGCCCGAAGACGCGACGAGCACGGTCACTAGCGCCAGCATCAAGCCCGTACGTCTGGGCGGCGTCACGATTGTGACTCAGGCCCGGGGAGGGCGTCTTCCAAGACGATCAAGTGGTTCATCGCTCTGGACGCACCCACATAAAATAGCGCACGGGAGCGTTTGGCCTGATTGAGTTCAGTCAAAATCACGACGCGCGCTTCCAGTCCTTTGAATGCATAGACCGAGCTGAGGCGCACCACGCCAGGGCCGCCATCTTTGCTGATCACCGCAGGACCGACGGGCTGTGCTAGGGCCGCCACTGCAGATCTGTCTGGATTCCGCCCGGTCAGGATGACGATGTCTTCCGGCGCCAGCCCGCCGCCGTCGATCAACCGGCGCAAGACGCGACGCAGTACTTGCTCCAGCCCCGCAGCCATCCGTTCCACTTGAACGGGAACACCACTCGGAGAGGCGCACGGCGTCGCCCGCACGCGCGGTTCCGTCTTGCCGAGCCACCCGTGGATCGTCTTGGTGTTGCGCCAATTGGTCCGCAAGACGAGCGCTTCGGCGGCGCCCGGTACCGGGGGCTTGTGAGTCCGCAAGCACTGTCCGTCGTCATAAAATAGATAACGAATGGCGCGATCGCCGTCATGACAAAGGGCATCTAGCGCATCCCACCAGCGCGGCAGGAAGTCTTGGGCCTCATCGACGACGACCGCATCATACTGTGGCCCATCGAGCTGTGCGTGGTGTTTGAGTAGGTTGGGGAGGGTCTCATCGTAAAAGCGATTGACGGCGCCCGCCCCCGTCGGCGGTTGGCGTTGTTCCTGAGTCAAACCGGCGAAGTCGCAGCACAGCTCATGGAAGTGCATGGCGGTGATCGCCGGCTCTTGGGCTGTTTCTTCGCGCAAATAGTGGCCGAGCGCCTTGTTGTAGCAAGTGAGCAGAACCCGCTGACCACGCTGTGCCAGGGACCTCGCCTTGGCCAGCGCGAGAACGGTCTTACCCGTGCCAGCAGGTCCGTAGACCGTTAGGCGCCGCACCCGCGATAGCATCTCCAAGACGGCTGTCTGCTGGGTGCTGAGCGCCAGCATATCTGCGCGATCTGCATCGATTTGGTCGCGCAACCGCACCCGTACTTCCCGCGGCGCAACGAAGAGTTCCTCCATGGCCCGCCACCACCAACGCGGTGACGCGTTGCCGCGGGCGGGCTGGCGCTCGTGCCAGTGGGAAAAAAGCTGGTCAAGACGGGCAGCGATGTCGTCCAACCCTTGCCGGTCGATGATGCGACTCGCGGGTGCTTGGGGGGCCAGCCCTCGACTTCCGACAAAGGCATCAGGCAACACCAAGGCCCAGCCGACCATCGGCCGGGTGAGCGGCGCCGACGGCTGGCGGCCGAGCAATGTGCCCAGGCCATGGGCGTAGGTGTCCAAGAGGGTCGTGGGATCAGGGATGGCGCTCGTGCCTGACCGCCAGCGATCGCCGTGGGGATCATAGGCGAGGCCACCTGGGTGAACCGCAAGCAGCAGCAGCCCCTTATCAGGGTCAGCGACGAGGAAAGAACATTGGCCGTCTGGCGGAGGCGTACCGGCGCCGACCCATTTGGCTTGGTGGATGACCATCGATGAGTCCGGGAGCGCGCGCGCAAGTCGTTCATACAGACGGCGCTCAACCGCACTGGCCTGTGCGCCTTTTCTTGCACCATTCGCTGGGACCATGCGTGCCACGGGTCGGAGCATAGCCTCCTCTCGCGCGTGGGTCATCCGCATCGCGGTCACGTGCGAGGGTCATCTAAATGCGCGTCATTCATCGGCGCTTGCGAGACCGCTGAGTTGATCGGCCAGCGTCTGATTTTTTGCTGCCACCGCCTCATCAACCAAATTCATGAGCCACGCCTTCGTCCGTTTTCGCCCTGACACCCAGATCCGCGCATGATCCAGCGCCTCGGGTGGATGGTTGGCTCGCAGGGCTGCGCGCGCCGCAGTTCGGTGGGCGCGGCGGTAGTCTGGTTGGGATTGCAGGGCGCGTTTACATAGCTCCAGCGCCTCGCCAGGGCGCCGCTGATTCATTCGCAAAACCGCCAGATTATTGAGTGCAGGTGCGGATTCTGGCGCCCACTGCACTGCTCGTTCCAGAAAGTCATCTGCATCGGGAGAGCGGCGTCGCAGCAGCCAAGCTCCCCAAACCGTCGACCAGGCACCGAGCATTGCAGCCGTCGGCGTCCCAACTTTGCAGGAGCCTGCCCCCGTTCGCTCGCACGCCCGCTGTGCCGATTGCAGCGCTTGCTTGAGCCCAGCTGAGTGGGCGGCATCAGGCGCGCCGACCCAGATGCGATCCCACGGGTAGCCAGCGATCAAGTGATCGCCAACTTGGGCATCTTCAAAGCCGTGACCCCGCTCCCAGAACACAGGTCCGCTTTGCAACGACGGTCGAAGCCAAGCCCCCAGCGCCGCCGCGCGGTCCTTGGTGGTCCGGGCGAGCCGCAGGAGCGCTGCGGCCTCCGAAAAATGGGGTTTTGGTAGCTGGTTCGCCATGCGGGGCGCACGCGTGAAGACGATTGGAATGCATGGGCTATCCGGCCTGGCGCCGACAGCAGCCTGCTGCCAAATGCAGCTCGATGCGCGTTGATCGCCACTGGCCATGAGCAAACTGCCCGGCGGTGTATCGGCAAAGAGGTCATCGGCCAACACCGCCGCAGCCCGCAGATCGTCGTTGGGCGCCGCCTGCCACAGCGCCGCCGTGCGCAGCCCCAGCACAGCCAGCAGCGCCCCGGTGACGAGAACATAGCGCTTGTTTGGGTAGGCGTGTCGGCGGATCAGATGTGACGAACCAGCGACGAGCGCGTGCCAACCGAGCAAGCCAACACCGATCTCGCAGATGAGCCCCACCTGGCCGTCTCGCAGGCCCATGGGATTGAGTAGTACGGCGTAGAGGGCGTCGGTGACGCAGATGGCCAATGTGGCCACGCCCGTCACGCGTTGGTGCTTCAGCAGTAGCGCAGCCCCGGGGATGGCAGCCAGCATCAAAGGGCCCAGATCGCGCCATAGCTGCGCCAACAGCATCGCGCTCGCCTGGCCAACCCCTGCTCCCATGCGATGGGCGAAGGCCTGACGGATGCTCGCGGCCGTGAGATGCGCCCACAGCGCGTCGAAAGAACGTACATCACCCCACGACAGCGCCGGATTTCGCGCCGCCGCGAGCGGCAAATAGCCAAGACCAAGACCCGCGAGGAGCGCCACAACACACCCGAGGAGGACGCCTCTGGCCACGGGCTCGCCGGCTCGCATTCGCCAAGCTGTGACAGCCAGGGCAGATAGCGCCGACAGGCCCGCAGATTCGACATGGATGAGCACACCGAGCCCGCCAAGCGCCCACAGTGCGCTGATGAGACGGTTGCCATGAAGGTGGGAGACAGCCGCGATGATCAACGCTGCGTGAAGCCAAACCCAGGGGTAGATCTCCGCCGCTCGCACATGGAGCGCGACGCTCGGGGCGAGCAGCGGCAGGAGCAACGCTCCCAGCCACGGCACGCCGCGCAAGGCGCCCGGGTTGAGTTGGCGCCACCACAACCCACAAGCAGCGACCGCAGCGAGCATTCCAGCACCATGCATACGCATGCCGAGGGGCGCGATGGGAACGAGGATGAGCGGGTGGGTACCCAGGTGAAAGAGGGGGAACCCGGTCGGGTGGGGCACGCCCAGGATCGCCGCAGATGCAGCCAGCTCTCCAGAATCAAACCAAGCGACTGAGGGCGCGAGCAGCCACACAAGGGCCGCGAGAGCGAGGCCGAAGATCACGGATCGGGTGGGCAGTAGATCTCAACGTGGCTCAGGCCAGTTCCCGTCTTGCCGATGTCGGCGCCGCCAGCGAGCAGCGCGCACCCACCAAAGGGGCTGGTTCCCGGAATCTCGACCGCGGCCGCCGCAAACCGACGCTTGTCCAGCGGCAGACGCGCTATCACGCCGGTTTCATCGAATAGAAGGGCAGAATCAGCCACTTTCGAATCAGCACCAATACCGCCAATGAGCAGGGCATGGCCAGACGAGAGTCCGACCGCCGCAGCTAAGACCCGGCGACCGCCATCAGCACCGCCGAACGAGCCGAGGCCTACCTTTTCGAAGCGGATGCGACGCTCAGCACCCGAGTCATCGACAACAATCTTGTAGGGCACTACGCCAGCGGAGGTCTTGGTGTTTCGGCCCTCGAGGAACAACGCTGCGCTGGAGGCGCCAACTAGAAACAAGCTCGCACCGGCTCTGACCAAGTGACCGCCGAAGATGTACGGCGGCGCGCCCGTGACTGGGAGCACCTTAAATGCGTCTGATTCCGCATCATATTGCTCGACCATCGCTGCATTCTTGTTGATGCGCCCACCGATGATGAGCAGTGTTTTGCAGCCGTCGTCACCCTCTTTGATACAGCCGACGGCGGCGTGCGCTCGCGCCACATTCAGTTTGCTGTCGGATTGAGCGCACTCGGCTGCTGTACCACTTAGTTCGCACAGCCGCGCCTCACCGCTGCGCGAACTGCCTGACTTCGGGATCGGCTGATCGGCACCGCCAGCGACGAGCAACCTGGGCCCGCCTGGCGTGGCCACACGCGCCACAATCGGTAACGCCAAGGGCTGTGGCAACTGCGTGCCGGATGACAGACGCGAGGGAAGATCCACACGCCACACCGATTTGGACGCTGGGCAGCTCGCCCCGCCACCCGCGCAGGTCGCGTCTTGCAAGGTTGTGGTTAACGCAGAGCCGGCCAGCTTGACCTGTGCCTTCTTGGTGCCGCCGACCATCGCAAACGTCGACCCGCCTAGCGGTGCGCTACTCGCCATGCCGACGCGCCCGGCAGCGTCGAAGTTGTCCACAGAACTTGCGGGAGCGATGAACCTTCCAAGGCTGGGATCGAATTGCTCTACTTTACTTGTCGTCGCTGACCAGACCCCGGTCGACACGTCGACCACAGAGAAACCGCCGGCTAGCGCGATGGTGCCGCTGGCCAGGGCGACGAGGCTCGGAAATGCGCGAACTGCACCCCCGTTGAGTGGAAAGAGGCTGTTGACGTTGCAGCGGTTCTTTCCTGCCGTGCACGTCGCTGCTGGATGTACTGCCGCGCAGTCCTGATCGGTCGAGCAGCTCCGTTGTCCCGCCTCTGCAACAAGCGCGTCGTTAGCCTCTGCCATGCCGGTAAAACCACCGATTCGCACCGGCTGCATGTAGTAAGGGGTCTCGGCCGCTGCGTCAGAAGAGCCTCCGACGACCTCGACGCCACCGCGATAGGCACGCAACTTGGCTTTGGTGCACGCCGTATCTTCAAAGAACTCGACCAGCACGCTGTAGTTCTTGCCCGCAGGCATGTCGCGCAGGGTGAATGCGTTGCGGTTTTCGGTCGCGCTGACCAGATACGGTGCACAGGACAGCGCAAAGCGGGCCGACTGTTTGCTGCTCGTCAGCGGTCCTTGATAGATGGACAGCTTGAACGCCTGTACCCCGGGCAACGTGCCGCTCAGCGCAAAGGTGAAGGAGCCGAGACTGTCGTCAACGGGCGCATCATCAGCCGCAGCGCAACTGGAGAGCAGGACACATAAGCCACCGATGAGCAGCGATCTGAACCACATTCGAGGCTCCATCAAGGTGCGAGGAAGACGGGGTCTTTGTGAGCGTCGGCGCTGTCGATCGAGAACCCGACGGTTCCCTTCTCGGCTGCGCTATCGCCCTGCGTGACAGCCCAGATCGTGACCGCGACGACGGCAACTCCGGTGACCACTGTCGGCCAAAACCACCACTTCTTCGTCATCGGGACGACAGCTGGATCGCCAGGTCCCTTTCGTTTGGCGACCGGCTGCAACGCCAACTCCACCATATGTTCCGACGTCTTACCCGCGGCCAGCACGGTGGTCTTGGACCACTCCTTATAACCAGCACGCACGACGCGCAGTTTGTACGTTCCCGGAGGCAGCTTCTTCTTGAGTCCCGTGATCGAAGTGCGCCCCAGCAGCTGGTCGTTTGCGTACACAAGGGCAACGCCGCCGCCAATGAGTCGCACCAACACATGCGCAGGTTTCACGGTCGCGCGGGTAGGCAGATCCACCGGGCCGATGAGCACAAGCAGTCCTTTGCTGGCCGCTTTCGTTGTGTCCGCGAGATTGGGCAGCGCTTGGCGGGTGGACTGGGCGACTCGGGAGGAACTCAGGCGTTTCCTATCGACATGAACCACACGCATGGACCACGTCAGCGCGCCGCCACCCTCGCGAACCACCTCACTGTAGACAACGCGGTTCGCCCGGTACTTCTTGCCGATCTTGGCTAGGCAGGCGACACCGGCTTCTGTGCATTCGAACGCGAACATCTCTTCGACCAGATCGACCTTCGAGGCCACGGACGTGTAGTGCTTGTATCGCCGCGCCGATCGCAACAGCGCCGTGGTGAGTCGGGTCCGATCGGCGTCTTTGATCGCGTTCCCCTCCGTCCGCAAGATTAGCAATCGTGGCTTGCCTCGCGCCTCGGCCGGTTGACTGACAAGCGCACTGCCCATCACGGCCAGCGTCAGCAGCAAAGGTGTCACGCAGCAAAGGTGACCAGGGCGTCGGGTGGGTCGTTGCACGGTCGTCGTCCTCGCTCAGCTTCGTCGGGGAGTAGATGCTAGAGGGCGCCCCGGTTGGGGTCAACAACATCACCGACCTGTAATTTTGATTGGTTGGCGATCGTGCACGGAAGTTCATTTCTCAGGCGGTTTACGAGCTGTGCCACAGCGCGTCGTAAGGCGATAGGCGGTCACCTCCTTGCTGAGAATTAACAATACACGCTTAAAATCAGGTGTTTTTCTCAGTTTTAGTTCGCATCCGCGTAGGGCTCAATCCATGAGTGATGTGCCTGGTAGGCCACATCACTCACGCCTTATGCTGCAGAATTTGAGTCGCCAATCGATCCATCTCTTGGGGTCTGTTCGGCTCGGGCGGCATCCTGCTAGACTGCGCGCCGGATCCATTGTCAGACCGCCCGCCCGTGGTCGCCAGCCGCCTCGTCCGCTTGTTTGAGCGCAAGACGGCTTCGCCCTCGGGCCCGTAGCTCCGGAGATCGCCATGCAGCAGGTTGAGTACAGCGTCTTCCCCAACGTCAGTGACGCCATCTTCCTGCCGACGATCAACAAGATCCTTGGCCATATCCAGCGCACTAGTCCGACTTTTAAAGAGTTTCGTGAGTGGATGCGGGAGGATGGGCTCTGGCACAAAGAGCTGGTGCCGCAAGTTCTGAGCATCATGGATGTGACGCTGAAGCCGAAGCCGAAGCTGGGCAAGTGGGCGAAGGGGCTGCTCGACGCAGAGGATACCGAGGCGCAGCAGGAGCACATTTTCAAGCTGCTGCTCGACGGCAACACCCTGTTGGTGAAGTACGTCATGGAAGCGCTGGATATGGAGGGAGGCGGGCGACTGCACTCGACCTATGAGCTCCATCGCATGCTGACCAGCTACGTCTATCCGGGCGAGACGATTCGTCTTCCTGACTTTCAGGCCTGGATTCGGTGGATCGTGTTGTCGGGCCGGGTCAAGTTGATCGGTATTCGTTGGGGGTTGACCGACGCTGGCAAGGAGATCGTGCCGCGCCTGCGGATGATCGACGTCGAAGAGTTCCTTGAGGACGAAGCCGAGGAAGACGAGGAAGACGAGGCCGCCGAGGAGGAGGAAGAGGCGGCCGCACCCGCCCTCAAAGTTGCCGCGCCTACGAAGAAAAAGGCAGCGGCTGCGCCTGCGAAGAGCGCGCCCGCCGCCGAAGAAGGGCCAGAAGATCTCCCGGACTTGCCAGATCTGCCGCCCGAGCCGCCGCCTGTCGATGAGGAGGCGTTTGCGCGTTATCAGGCGAGCCTGGACGCCATGGTGGAGGAGCCTGAGCCGGTCGCAGAAGCTGAGCCGGTCACCGTGCCATCCGTCTCTCGCCGCGTGATGCCGCCGCGGCTCGCCATCGCACAACGGGCACAGGTCGCCGCTTGTGATCAGAACCCGCTGGAACTGGCAGACGTGATCGCCCAATTGCGCGAAGAAGGCCGTAAACAAGGGCTTGCAGGTGGATCCCTGCTCCTCGCGAGCGGTCTCGAACCGCGGCTCGCCCGCAGCGAGGCGCAGCGCTTTTTGTTTCTGGCTGGGTTGCTTGCACGGCTGTACGCCGCCGCCCCCGATGGTCGCCTGGCGCAGTTGGTGATCGATCGCGTGGGTGGGCTGAGTCCGATCGCCGTCCTGCTCGATCGCCCGGAGGCATTGACCGAGGTCGTCGTGCGTTGGGGACTGGCGCTGCCCACACCGGAGCATGTCGCTGCGCGCCGCGCGATCATGGACGCGGTCATTGGCGGACGCGCCCTGAAAGCGCGCAAGGATTTGGCCACGGTGCTGGCAGAGGCGCCCAAGAGCGTGGTCCTCATCACGGAGCTGCAGCGCGGTTTGCTCAAGGGAGCGCCCGCGATGGCCGCTTTCTGGCTGGTGCGAGAGCTCGTGCGGGTCGAGGTGTGGACCCACCCTGCCGCGAAGGAGATCGCCTTCGTGCCCAGTCGCGACAATCGTTTGATGGCCTACCGTCTGCGGTTGCTCGACAGCCACTTCGCCCACAGCACCGCCCGGCTCATCGCCGCCGCTCAAAAACTGGCGACGGCGATGCCGGCGGGTTCGGTCGAAGCCGCTGCTTTTGAAGTGCTCGCACCGGACGATCACCTGCGTTTTGACTGCAACAAGGTCACGATCTGCCAGGAGCCGTGTGCGTGGCGAGCCCAGTAGCTTGTTGTCGGCGTGCCTGAGCGACCAAAAACGGGGTACCATCGGTATCGCAAAATAGATCGTTGACAGAACCGATTTGCCGGCCGTAGCCTCCGCGCGCCGCGCGATCTGTTCCACTTTGTCTACGTCGCTTCCAAGCGGCGTCGTCACTACCTGTGGCGCTGAGTGATCCAGCTTGCAAAGCAGCTGTAACCGACTTATCGACCTCAGTTTCCTCCCGTGTCTTTTCCCCATCTCCAGTGTTGGCGCTCTCTGCGCTGATACGCCTGTATCCACCGGGTGATCTTGTCTTCCAGACCTCTCGTAAATCATCCCGGCCTCCGCGATTTTTCGGCCGCTGACCTGTTTTCAGGCATGCCCTGAGCCCTGAGTGGCTCCCATAGGTGAACCATGAACCTTAATGATATCAAGCATATGAAGATGGTCGACCTCGTCGACCTTGGTGCCGAGCTCGGCATTGAAGATCCGGCCGCTCTGCCGCGCCAGGATCTGATCTTTGCCCTGTTGCAGGCGCAGACCAATCGCGAAGGCGCCATCTTCGCTGAAGGTGTGCTCCAGGTACTGCCCGACGGCTATGGCTTCTTGCGTTCGCCTGACTACAACTACTTCCCCGGCAGTGACGACATCTACGTCTCGCCCTCGCAGATCCGTCGTTTCGGTCTGCGCAATGGCGATACGGTCGCCGGTGAGATTCGTCCGCCGAAAGAAGGCGAGCGCTACTTCGCGCTGCTCAAGGTCGACGAGATCAACTTCGAGGAGCCCGAGCGCGCCCGTCGCAAGATCTTGTTCGACAATCTGACGCCGCTGTACCCGGAAGAGCGCCTGACGCTCGAGTACAAGTCGGCCAGCAACACCACGCGCGTCGTCGACCTGATGTGCCCGCAGGGTAAGGGCCAGCGCACGCTGATCGTCGCCCCGCCACGGACCGGTAAGACTGTGCTGTTGCAGGAGATTGCCCACGCGATCGCCGAAAACCACAAGGAGGTCTACCTCATCGTGCTGCTCATCGACGAGCGCCCGGAAGAGGTGACGGACATGCAGCGCACGGTCAACGGCGAGGTCATCAGCTCGACGTTCGACGAGCCCGCGAGCCGCCACGTGCAGGTCGCCGAGATGGTCATCGAAAAGGCCAAGCGCCTGGTCGAGCACGGCCGCGACGTGGTCATCCTTCTCGACTCCATCACCCGTCTGGCCCGCGCCTACAACACCGTGGTTCCGCCCTCCGGCAAGATCCTGTCTGGTGGTGTCGACTCCAACGCCCTGCACAAGCCGAAGCGCTTTTTCGGTGCGGCTCGTAATATCGAGGAAGGCGGCAGCCTCACGATCATCGGCACTGCGCTCGTCGACACCGGCTCCCGCATGGACGAGGTCATCTTCGAAGAGTTCAAGGGCACCGGTAACTGCGAGATTCACCTCGACCGTAAGCTCATGGAAAAGCGCATCTTCCCGTGCTTGGACATCAACAAGAGCGGCACGCGTAAGGAAGACTTGCTCATGGATGTGGGCACGCTCAACCGCGTCTACCTGCTCCGCCAGCTGCTCCACCCACTGAACGTGGTCGACTCGATGGAGTTCCTGCTCGACAAATTGCGCAAATACGAAAGCAACCAGGACTTTCTTGACGATATGAATCGTTAACAACCGCCTGGCAGTGATTTCTGCCGCATCTCTACAGGAGTTTCAGATGGCAACTGTGCTGATCACAGGTGGTGCTGGTTTTATTGGTAGCAATCTCGCCCGTGGGCTGCTCGCTCAGGGCGACAGCGTGCATATCTTGGATGACTTGTCTTCCGGTCGGATGGTGAACATCGAGCCGATCTTGGACCAGGTCACCTTCTTTGAGGGCGACATTCGCAACGCCGCTCAGGTCGAAGAGGCCATGACTGGCTGCGACTACGTGCTGCATCAAGCGGCGCTGCCGTCGGTCGCACGTTCAGTGGACGACCCGATTCTGAGCAATGACGTCAACGTGAATGGGTGTCTGGTGGTGTTGAATACCGCGCGCAATTTGGGCGTCAAACGCGTCGTTTTTGCGGCTTCGTCCAGCGCCTATGGTGAGACACCGGTCCTGCCGAAAGTGGAGACGATGGCGCCGAAGCCGCAGTCGCCCTATGGCGTCGCCAAGCTGGCCTGTGAGTACTACTTGCAGGCGTTTCACCACGTCTATGGCTTGGAGACGGTGGCCTTGCGCTACTTCAACGTCTTCGGTCCGCGTCAAGCGCCCGATAGTGCCTACGCGGCGGTCATCCCGCTGTTCGTGTCGAAGATGCTGAGCGGTGAGCGCCCCACGGTGAATGGCGACGGGCTAC
Source organism: Myxococcales bacterium (assembly GCA_023954815.1). GTDB lineage: Bacteria > Myxococcota_A > UBA9042 > UBA9042 > UBA9042 > UBA9042. The sequence goes on from JAGSHB010000005.1 coordinate 46,827, forward strand.
ATTCGCGGGACTTTTGCTACATCGACAACGTCGTCGAAGCCAACCTGAAGGCGCTGACGGCTCCTGATGCAGCGGGCAAAGTCTACAATGTGGCTGTCGGTGGCCGCTACACGCTGCTCGACCTCATCGCGTCCATCAACGACACGCTCGGCACGAGTATTGCGCCGATCCATGGCCCAGAACGGGCAGGCGATATCCGCGACAGTCAGGCCGACATTACGGCGGCTGTGCGCGACTTGGGTTACACCGCATCGATCGATTTCGCCGAGGGCCTACGCCGCAGCATCGAATGGTACCGGGACCCAGCCAACGTCTAGCTAGTTCCCTGCCGCTAGCTAGGGTGGCCCGCCGGCTGCTCGCGCGCTGGGTGGTGCGAGCATCGCTGGCAGTGTGGGTATGGCCGCTGCTGCTGGGACACCGCGCGGTTGGCCAAGCCTGCGCTTGGCAGGCCCTTCGCCCTTGGACGCACCCTTGTCGTTCGCTCTACCATCCGCCCGCTGACTAGTCGCCTTCGGGCCCGCCGCTTTGTCACTAGCAGGGCTGTTTCCCGACTTTTTCGCCTTATTTCCAGGCTTCTTGCCGCCTTTGGGCTGCAACAAGGCCGTCTTGAAGCCGGCGCCGGTCGGGGCGAAGAGCGCGTCGATCAACCGATCGCTTGTCGCCTCGACTGTCCACGTGACCTCCGCCACGCGCGCCTCGGTATCACTGACCGCTGGGGGCGCGATCAGTCGGGCGAGTGGTCCTGAGGGCGCGTCTTTGCTTCCTGGTGAAAAGCCGCGTAGCTCCCTCGCGATCAGCATGGCGTCATGGCTCGCCTTCAGCGATGAGATCTGGTCGGGGCTACCGTCCGGCATCATCCGCGCCGTGGCATCTGCCACGCGTGCTAGGGCTCCAGCCACCTTGCCGAGCCGTGATGAAATCTCGCGCAACTCCGCCGTTCCTCGGCGCGGTTTGGTGAGGGTGTCGCGCTGTTCGGCTGTCCAGATCTGGAGGCGATCCCGCAGGCTGCGAGCGTTATCCTCGCCCTGACAGCGATAGGTAATGCGCAGGCGCTTACCGTCTTTCTGCAAACTCGCGGTGACTAGATCAACGGTCTCCGCCAACGCACCTTGTGGTAGCCACCCGGTCCGGCCCGACTGCGCCAGGGTGACGGCAAATAGGGGGCCACTTGCCCGCAGGGGCTCCAGTAGCTCGGTGATACGCATGTCTTCGACCAACGCCGGCGCATCACCCGAACGAACCTTCGCGAGGCGAGCCAATGCCGCGTCATTGCCGAGCCAAATGACGTCTGGTTGTGGTGCGGCGATCCGCCAGTGACTGCGATCGCCGGGCAACGAAAACAGCGCTGATGGACCGCCGGCGTAGGTCGTTTGCGAGACATTGTGAACGCCCGCGACCTTCAACGGAACGGAGTCTGCGTTGGGATGCCGCGCGATCAGCGCCACACCATCAGGAAAGCGCGCGAGCCAGATTGTGGTCCCATCCAACTTGCCTGCGTCGAGACTGTCCAATAGCGCCAAGACGCCGAGCGCGCCGTCGCCGTGCGAGCCCGTCGACTGCTGCCGAATGCGATCGACTGCGCCGCGATGCACGCCCACGAGCTGGGTCACATCGCGCGGAACGTCCTCGATAGGCTGCCGATGGCCACGCCCGAACAGGTTGTTCGACGCGTACCAGCCCGCGACACCGAGCAGGGCGAGCAGGACGAGGGCGCCTCGCAGCGGAATCAAGTTTCCCTGACTTCGGTCTCGCTCAACCAGCCAAGCCACGGCGGTCCCCAGCCCATACAACACGACCAGCGGGCCGCTCATCAGCATCTGGTTGAGCGGATCGGGCGTTGGCGTCAAGATCGCACCGACGACGAAGGCGATGACAACCCAATAGCGATAAAAACCCAGCAAGCCGGAGGCCGTCACGAGTCCCATCACGCTGAGGAAATACATAAAGACCGGTAGCTCAAACACCAGCCCAAACGCCAGCAGCAGCCACATGGAGTAGGCCACCGTCGATTGGAGCGTCGGCTCCAGGCTCATGCCTTGGGCCTCCACCGTCAGCTTGATCAGAAAGTCGGTCATGAACGGCAGGACGACCGAGTAGCAAAAGGCAGCCCCAGCGGCGAAGAACACAACTGAGGCGGCCACCACGGGGATGATCATGCGCCGTTCCGTGCGCAGCATCCCTGGGGCGACGAACGCCCACACTTGGTAGAAAATGAAGGGGCTGGCGATGAAGATGCCGCCGACGAGGCTCAACTTCACGTAGACCGAGATGCTCTCTGTGATCTGAAGCGCCTTGATCGCGAAGAGACCGTTGTCCGCCATGGCGCTGCGAACGGGACCGCTCAGCCATTCGTAGAGCTCGACATGGAAGCTCCACGCAACGAAAAAACCGAGCGCGATGGCAATCGTGGCGCGAAGCATACGACCGCGGAGTTCGGTCAGGTGTTCGCGGAAGGGCATGCTGCCCTGTTGGGTTTCCTCATTCGGCTCGGTCACGCTGAGCCCTCCGCGCCGCCTTCGGCATCACTGGCGTGCGTCTGGGCATCTTCCGTCTCGGCTGGGCTGCCCGACCGCCGGGGGGATGAACGTCGCGCTTGCGTGCCCGAAACACCCTGCGGCACGTCCGGTTCGGCGTTCGCGACCTGCACGGCCGGAATCGGCATCGAAGGAGTCGGAGACTTCGGCGTCGCGACCTGTGGCGACGGGGTGTCGTCAAGGCGAACGCCCGGCAAGTCCATTTCGAAGGGAAGCTCCGACTCGCTCTCCCACGCGTTGGCTTCATTGGCGAGCAGCTGCGCGAAGTCTTGAGGTGGTGGGCTCTCGGTCGATGCAGTCCCGCCAGCTGTCGAATCCACAACCAGCGACTCCGCGGAGGCTGGAACTGCGGCTGTCGCGTTGGGCTCAGGAGCGGTCGGTGCGGCCGCGGCTGTTGCCTCGGGCTGTGGCTTTTCACTTGATTTTGCAGCCTGTTCACGCTGCCACGCCTCGTCTTCGAGGTCGGCCTCACGAATGAGATCGTCGACGGTCTCTTTGAGTTCGGCCTGCGCCAAGTTGGCCGCACGCCGAAGGTCACGCAACCCAGCGCCAACGGTGCGCGCAACCTTGGGAAGCTTTTCTGGGCCGACAAAGATCAGGGCCACCACAAGGATAACCGCTAGCTCGGGCCCGCCGATGCCAAACATGGCTGTCCTCCGGGGTTACTTCGCGCTCGTGCCGAAGACGATCGCCTTGCCGCGATTCATAAGTGCACGCCGGGCAACGATCCAGACGGCGCGCGCCCCAGTGTTGAGGCGGTCCGCATCATCTGCGAGTTCAGGTAGTCGGTCGGCGAGGTTCAAGGCGAGGGTGTTCACCTTGGGATGGCTACCCGCACTCCAGGTTAGGGCTGAAGCGCGCGCGGTCGACCCAATATTGATCTTTTCAAGGTGCAATCTGGAAGAAAGCGCCGCCAACTGCACCCTGAGGTCTTGGTTGGCAGTCGTATTATTCGACCACAAATCTCCGCGCGAGACCGCATCGAGGCCGGTATCATCAAGCCAGATTGCGGCTGCGCTCGACCTCGACAGTCGGGATAGCTGTCGGTTCACAGTGGCGATCGCCGTGCGCTGCCATGCCGACTGTTCGGGGCCGATGGGGGCCGATGAGACGTCCTCAGGGAGCTCACTCACATCACCACTGACGTGCAGCCGCGCGAGCAAAAGACCATCGACCTTCAGCTCACGTTTGATCTTCTGCACGACCCACTCCGGCGCATCGTACGCGTGGAGTTGATCGGTCATGATCACGGCGTCAAACGACGAGGCAGCAAAAGTTGCCTCGCCATAGGACTTGCTTACCAACTGCAATCGGCTGGCGACATCAGGGGATAGCGATGCGCTGATCTGCCGCGCCTCCGCTGGGCCGAGGTCTGTCAACGTGACCCAGCATCCAGCCGCGGCTCGCTCAAGGGCCAACTCTGTCGCAACAATCCCGCAAAACAACAGCCGTGACGCGTCGAGTGCGCGAATGGCCGCTATCCAACTGGGGCTGATCAGGTCACGCCGAAGCTCCGCCGTTGCCCATGGCGGCGGCGATACAGAACGATCAAGGTGAATCCCCTCGATCTCACGGCGAAGTCTGACCATAGCCTCTCTCGGCGGGCCGCAGAAAGCGGTTCTAGCAGACTGCGCTTCTTCTCCTTTCTTGACGGGAGGCTCGTGTCGGAACGCAGTCTGCTGGGATGGGGAAGCCACGGCGTACCGCAGCTGGGGGCGCTCTTAGCCCCTCAGTAGAAAATAAATCTAGCAGCGGGCTGCGATAGTAATGTCAATTACACCGCACGCTGTTAGCCCATCTTCGCCTGTTTTGCGGCTGCCTTGGCCTCTTCGATCTGGCGCTTCTTGCGAGCGATCATCTTACGACGGCTCTCTTTCTGACGCATTTTTGGAGACTTGCTTCCCTGACCCATGGTGATTCCTCTCAATAAGTGAAGTGATTTGGCGCGATGCAGTTGGCGCGTTCGCGCGTCCCAATTTGGTCCGCAGGACCTCGGGGCGCGGCAGGTTAGACTGGCAAGTGATCAATCGTCAACGAGATCTCGTTGCGATCGCCGACTCTCGCATGCGCGACGGCATGTTTTCCGCTGTGCGTACGACATAGCGCAGCCGCCCCTTGATCGGTTGCATTGATGGCGAGGATGCGCGCGACGCCTTCGAGCACCACGGGTGGGTCAGCGCGCAGCTTCTCCGCATTGACGCCGAGCAACATCGCGTCCTCGCCGCCATGGTCTTGTCGTGGCAGCGCCGCAAACCACAGACGCCCGGCGGTCGGGTCGAGCGTCCAGGCGTGATCGACGACGATCCGCTCCATCGGCGCGAAGCGCTTGCGCAGATCTGATGACGCAAAAACGATCCGATCGCCGCGTAACACAAACAGTGACGGATTGCGGTGAACCTGTGAGACATCGAACATGTCGAAGGTGTCATACGACGCGAAAATGCGTTCTTTCTCTGGCCACGCGATAGCGCGACGAATCGCTGCGATGGGCTCTTCGACTTCGTCTTGGCTCCAGGTCTTTTCTGGATGGGCCGACTCTCCGAACCTGCCCAATGCCCAGCCGCGCTTCATGCGGACCTCAGGCGTAGTGGTGGCGATCAGGGTCTCCGGCGCGCCACGAATGCCCGTGACACCAGCGAGGGAAGGCTTGACGCGATCGTGCGCTACCGCGTCCAGGGTGTCCGCGTCGATTCGCACGAGCACCGGGGCGCCGCCCTTGCCTTGCACAACCAGCGCCAGCGTGTCGCCATCGGGCTCTAACGCCCAACTCACGACGTGGGTCGCGCCGCGGGTCAGCTCTGCCAATGGTCGAGCGTTTGTCACCTCGGGCGGCTGGCCTTCGTGCTGTTCAATGGTAATGAGGCGACCCTTGCTCGTGCCGATGAGCCGCGCTGTGCCATCTCTGGCTCCCAACTGTGGCGCAGGCGTCTGATCGAGCGGGAAGCCTTCCGGCAGTTGAAACGGCGCCAGGCCGCGCGACGCGAGATTGACGGAGAGCCACAGTCGATTTTGCACCAGGAGCAGGCGGCCACCGGCCACCGTGCACGCGATCGCCGTCTTGTCTACGCTGAGATTGAAGGGGGGCACGGGCGTGGCTCTCAGCTCCTTGAGGCAGCGCTCGTCCACCGCTTCACGGTATTGATCGGAGATGCGCTCTCCGGCCTCATCGACGCATTCCAACGTCGCCAGCGCGCGCCGAGCGGTAAAGAGCTCGCCGGCCTGTAGCGCATCGGTGATCTGCATCTTCAGGCGGCTGCGTTGTTGAATCCGTAGCTTGACCTCTTGGAGTTCCTTGCGCAGGTTCTTCAACAGGGCACCATCAGCTCCTGGGTCCTTGCCGCGTGCATCGAGAAGGCGCCCAGCAGCCTGTAGATCGTCGCTCTGGAGGTGCTTTCGAACCGCCGTTTCACAGGCAGCATCAGCCTGCTGAGCCGCGGCACGATCAGCTTTGGCGATCAGGTTTGCAGCAGCTTGTGCCGTCTCCGTGGCTTTCCATGGACCGTGCAGTGCTCCGAGTCCGGCCCGCAGCGCTGCGACATCGCCAGAGGTCAGCGCGGCGCGGAGGCCGACGACCGTCATCAGGCTGTCGGCCCGAATGATATCCACCGGCAGGACGGCGAACGCCTCTCCAATGAGTGCCCATTGACCGCTGAGTACTGGCGGAACAACGGTATCTTCACCGTGTTGAGCCCTGACTTCGATGAGAATCCGTAGACGCTCTAGGCCGTCTGCATGGGCCGCCTTCCCGAGCGCACCCTCCAAATCTCGGGCCGCAGCTTGGCGCATCAGCGCAGCGAGCGTGGACTTGTCTCCCTCACTGTCCGGATTGAGGGCGCAGAGGGACTGTGCTGCGACGACCGCGCTTTCGATGTCCTCTGTATCCAAACACTGTTCAATTTGGGCACGCAGCTGCTCTGAAGACCGCCTCAGTTCAGCCGAAGCGACGTGGGCTTCCGCCGCCTTGAAGCGGGCATGTTCGCTCCACTGCGCCCTGGTGAGTTCCAGGGCAGCTCTGGCTCCCTCGGCGTCATACTCGTCGAGCGCCAACTGGACGCGCGCCAACGCCACTTCACAGGCCGCGTCTTCTTCTAATCGCAGCTGTGCGAGCAAGTCGACAGCGCGCGAAAATGCCGGAAGCCTGGGCTCATAGCGCTCTAGCAACTGGCGCGCGGCATCCTGCTGACCCGCAACGAGCAACTTCTCGGACACCCGCCCGACGCTGGCAGGTTCGCCGTGATCGTGGGCCATGGCCTCGTCGAGCTTTGCGGCTCGTTGGTGACCGCTCTCGAGGGCAGCACTGAGCACCAGGCGCGGCAGGATCAGACCATCCCGCAGGTCGGCTCCGTCGAGCGGCTTGAACTCCGCGTCGTCGAGCCAGGCAGCCACCTCTGGAAATTGGCCATAGCGCTCAACCAAGAAACTCGCATATTGCGTCAGCCAGTCACGACCGTCGCTCGCGCTCGAACGTCGCACCGCCTCGCGGTAGTGCTGCTGAGCCGCCTCATAGTCGAATTGTTCCTCAAGAGACTCGCCGAGCTGCCAGAGCTGCTCCGACGAGGCGCCGTCCTGGCCGAGGGGCTGACCGGCGGCCATCGCCGGCCGATAGAAGCCGCGACGGCGCTTGCTGCGTGCCATGAATCCTCCAGTCGAGCCGCGAATTCACGTGCGGCAGGACCGTAGATGGGGGGGGCTCAGCCCATCGTCCTACTTGCAAACACCGCTGGTGCAGGTCAGTCCGGTACCACAGGAGGTCCCGTCCTTCACAGGAGTGTGACCACAACCCGTTTTGGCGCTGCAAGCATCCGTCGTACACGGGTTGAAGTCGTCGCAGTTGGCCTTGGGCGGTGAGACAAGGGTCTCGTACCACTGGGATGCCGTCGGGTTGTCCGCGAGGAGCGTTCCGAATGTGCGAATTTGACCGAGACTGGTCAGGACGCTGTTCATCACATCGTTGCCGGCGCCGCCCCACGTCCACAGCTTCTTCACCTTCTTATCGGTGCCGATGGACCAGATCGCAGCGTCCAGGCCGCCCTTCGCCGCGGTGGCGCCGGTGGTACCTGCGATTGTCAGGCTTTTGTCGCCCCCAGCGACCACATCGGTAAACCACGCCGTCGTCGCGCCTTTGTAGCCCGCGTCCTGCGGCGTTGTTCCCGGGAAGGCCGCGGCGCCAGTGATATTCGGTGCTGCTTTGGCGGTCGCTCCGGTCAACCAGGCCGCCCAGCCCTGTAGCGACTTTGCGCCTTCATCGCTGGAGCCCACGCAGACCAAGTCGCCGCCGCCAGTCGAGGTGACCGCATAGAACTTGGCGCCGCCCTTGGCACCCGCGTACGTCTTGCTCCAGACGAGCTTGCCAGCAGCGTCGATGTACGCCAGTAGACCGGCGGTGCCGCTCGCAGTCGCGTCGATACCCACGGCATACCAGCCACCGATGGGCGCCGCGATGACATCCATGAATCTGTCGTCGAGGGTGCCGCCGAGCAACACTTCCCATTGGATCTTGCCGGCTCCGTCAATCTGGGCAGCCCAGGCCTCTGTGGCCGTGCTCTTGTTGGTGGTCGACTTGAAGCCGACTGCCACCACGTTGCCCTTGCCTGCGTCGACCACGGCATGGAAGCCGTGGTTTCCGGCCCATGTCTTGGAGCCGAGCACCTTGCCAGTGGCGCCATCGAGGCGAACCATCCAGGCCGCGTCGGCCACGGCAGATTGCGGCAGGGTCAGTGTGGCGGAGGTCGGCAAATTGGCCGCCGCGTCGTCCTTGCGCAGCCAACCGACCGAGATGATCGCGCCAGTGGCTGTCTGAGATGCCGCCGAGGCGAGGTGGGCAGCGTTGTAGCCAGCAGCCGACAGATCCTTGCCCCAAATGGCTGTGCCGCGATCGTACAACTCGGCGCGCGCTGTCACGGCACCCTTACCATCGGCTGCTGATCCCACGAACAGCTGCTTGCCCGCCGCATGGATCAATTGGCCCGCACGACCGCCGCTGAGCCAGGCGTCCTTCTTGACGCTCTGCGCCGTCGGAGCCGTGCAGACACCCTTGTCGCTGCAACTCTCACCGAGTGTGCATAGATCAGCATCGCCACACTCGGTACCCGCCTTGACGGGAGTATGCGTACAGCCCTTCTTGGCCACGCACATATCGACGGTGCAGCTGTTGCCGTTGTTGCAGGTCTTGTCATCGCCCACGGTGCACCCGAGCAGTTTACAGTTGCCACCCTCACCGCAGAACGCGCCCGCTCCCGCGCAGTGCAAGTCGGCTGTACAATCGACGCACGCACCGCCGGTCTTCTTGCAGAACGACAGGCTGTACACGTTGCTCGCACCGGCGAAGCCATTGATACGAACAAAGTACTTGGTGGTCTTGGGGGCTGTGAAGACGATCTGCTCCGGATCGCCCTTTGTCGCCGATGTGGCGACGGCCTTGCCGAATTTGCCGACCTCATACAGGCGCATGTCCAAGTCGCCGTTTTTGTGCGTGAACTTTGCGGTGAGCGTGATGGTCTCACCCTTCTTCGCTTCAAACCCGTACCAATCGAACTCGTAGGGGCACAGGCTCAGGTCGGCCATGGTCCCGGTGAAGAGCGGCTTGGCGATGGTCGGTGTACCATTGGGCTCCTGCGCATCGGCCAAGCACAGTTTGATGACGTTGACGGCCTCTAGCGCCGTGTTGTTGAGCTCCTGGCTCTCTTTGACCTCGTTCTTGTTATCGACCTTGACGATGACGTATGCCGGTCCGGGTTTGGCCGACACTGGGATGGCTACCTTGTCGTCTACATCCCTGTTTGTTTTACCTTTCAGCCCGCCTTTTAGGGGTTTTTGCAGCATGAGCGTGTCTTTGGCGTCGAATTTTGCGTCCGTGCTGAAGTAGTAGCCGTAGTGGAATTCGGCGGCGTCGTCTTTGCACTCGTTGCTGACGTTCATCGTGAGATAGGCGTCTTCGCCCTGGATGACCTGACCGGGAAATAGGCTCTTGATGGTCGGCAAGAGATCCACGCCTTTACCGCCATCAACCTTGAGCTCGTAGGCGAAGCTGCCCGTGGGTTTCTTGCCCGGTGATTTGTACACGGCCTGCATGTAGTACTTTCCTGCACTTGGCGCCTTAAAGTCGATGGTGCCCTTGTCGTTGATCTTCTGAATCGGCGGTAACTTGGGGTTGCTGTACAAGTTGAAGAGGAAGCCAGCCCCCTCATGTGTGAACTTGATTTTGACCTGCTCGTCTTTGGCGAGGTCGAGGTAGAACCAGTCTTCATCACCTAGACAAAGCGTCATGTTGGCGAGACCGCAGCCCAGCTCCTGGGCCGTCTGGTGACTGTTGTTGCTCTCGTACACATCCGCGAGGCAGACGTCCGACGGATCGGGCTCGCTCACCGTCACCTCCAAGCCATAATCGTAGGGCTGTGGCGGCTTGCTGCCGATCGGCAAGACGTAGGTGTGGATGTAGTAGGTGCCGCCGACCTGCAGATAGGGCAGGGACGCCTCGGTCTTGAGCGGATTGGCCGAACCCGCCAGCACACCAGTACCGCTAGCGTCGACGATCTGGATACCGATGATTCCGGCGTCCTTTTTCTGACTCCAATTGACCTTCGCCTTGAAGGCCTTGCCCACGGGCAGCTTGACGGCGAACCAGTCCTCCAGACCCGGGCAGACGTTGAGCTTGTCGTACTTCTTCGTGATTGGCTGAAGCTGGGCGGCCTCCTCTACGGTGTGATTGCCCGTGAAGGCGTCGGTTGCGCAGCTGATCGTCGGATTGAGCTGGATGGAGTTCGACGTCACCGCGTTGTTGGCTTCGTCGGACTCCGTCACTTTGCCTTCAGAGTCGATCAGTACACCGATGTAGTACTTGCCGCCCTTGACCACGGGCAGCACCAGATTCTGGGCCAGGTTCATGCTGGTCGCGCCGCCGAGCCCCTTATCCACCGACACGGTCTTCAGCGTCGTGTCGGCTTTGGTGATGGTGCTATCTGCAGAGAGGACATAGCTCACTTTGAACGGGCCGGCCGCCGTGGCACCGACGTTGGTCAGCTGCATCTTGGTCTTCACCAAGCCACCGGGGAAGGTGGAGACGGGCCCAGCCGTGAGGCCGTTTCCGAACAGGTCCGTGCCCTTGGGCGGAGGGTTCACCTTGATGTCGAGCTGAAAGTGCGCGCGAACGGCCGGCGTGTGCGGGTAAATGCGCAGGTAGTGCTTGCCGCCCTTGGCAACTGTGAGCGCCACGGCCTTCTTCAGGGCGCCGAGACCTTTCACCGAATCGAGCAACTTATTGTCTGGCCCGTAGATGTCGATGTTGATGTCCGATGGGACAGGTGACGTCCACAGGATGTTCTCGCTGGCGGTGGTGACGAAGAGTGAGTGGCCCTTGGAGACGTCGACGGCGAACCAGTCCTCCTCGTCCTCGCACATGCCGAGATTCTTGTAAGTTCCAGGGGTCACGACGGTGCTGTTGCCCTTGGTGTCGTTGTTGATCTTCTTGTCGAACGCATCCTGGAAGCAGCCGCCCTTGGTGTCGGTTACCTGCAAGACCTGCGTTGCGCCGAGCGCGTTGTCGTTGTGATTGTCCTTGGTCTCTTTCATTTCGGGATCCAAGATGACACCGACATAGTATTTGCTGACCTTGTGGCTTAGGCCTTTGGGCACGACGAAGCTGGTGCTGCGATAACCAAAATCGAGTCCGTCGACGCCAGGCTCCGTGACCTTGTTGACCACGATGAGCTGGTTGCGGTTGGCCCACGAGATGTTGTTGTTCGGCGACATGACGATGTAGGTCGTTGTCTGCGATGAGCTGGTCGAGCCAGTGTTGATCACCTTGTGGCTCAGCTTGAGCACGCCGCCGGCTTTCACCGAGGTCGGGTGGTAGCCCACGTTCGCCGGTTTGATCTCGATGTTGGCCGTAGCGGTGATCTTCAGAGGCGGCTTGGACCAGACCTTGGTGTTGTCGGCTTCGTTGAGCTCATTGACCTTCTTGTTGGGGTCGATCTGCAGGTAAATGTACCAATCCTGCACGGGCGTACCCGTGTTGATCTTGATGCTGACCGCGCCCTTCTTCTCCTGACCCACAGCCAGTTTCGGAATCGTGGTGTGTGTCTTGTTGATGACGCAGGTGGTCGTCGATAGCGCCGCCGTCGGGCAGAAGTAGACCGTCGCTTCGAACACGGGCGTCGGCAGGGTGCCGTCGTTTTTTACGTGCCAATTTACCGCTACCGTGCCGCCGAGATAGGAGCTCTTGGGCGAAACCGTCATGTCGACGAGCTTCAGATTCGTGCCCTGCACGATGACCTTTTTCACAGTCAGCTGCTTGTCCGACACCACGATGTTGTTGGTCTCATTCGTCTCAGACACCGTGTCTTTGGTGTCGATCTTGGCGATCAAGTAGTACTTGCCGTCCGGCACGTCTGGCATAGCGGCGCTCCGGAAGATGGGGAGCGCGACACCGGGCTTGAGCTCTGGAACCTTTGAGCTGGATGGGTCGGTCAACTCCAGATCTTTGTTCTTCTTGAGCAGGTACTCGGACAGATCGGCATCGGCTGGTGGGCCTTCGACATCGAAGTTGAGGGTCTTGTCCTTCGACAGAAACACGCCGTAGCTGAAGTTCTTGCCCTCGCCCTGGCCCTGATTCTTCAATTTTAGGTTGTAGCTCACGCTCTGGCCGGGAGAGACCGATTGTGCGTTGTCGAAAAGCGGCGTGGTGATGACTAGATCTGATGGCAACGTCACCTTGGTGTCGATCTGAATGAGGCTGGTGGCAAAGCCTTCATTGTCTTGCTTGTTGAGCTCTGGTGCCTTGTCTTGGCAGTCCGCCTTGACGATGACGAACCAGTTCCCGTCTTTGACCGTCTGAGGCAGTTTGAAGGTCACCGGATTGTCTTTCGTGTAGCTGATCTTCTCCGTGCCATTGACCCCGGATTTGACGCCATCCGGATGCTTGATGGTGTGAACTTTCAAGTCGTCCGCATCGACGGCGTCGTTCGACGAGAGGTAGATGCAGGTCTCCAGTGGGGCCTTGTAGGCTTCGCCGTCGCTCAGAATGTCAAAGGAGAGCTTCACCGTGTCGCCGGGGAAGGCTTCTGTCGGTGTTAGCAGGGCAACGACCGACAGCGTGATGTTCGACGGGCGTAGTACGTTGATTTCTTTGGTTACAGTCTTCGTGACCTTCAGGTTCTTCTTCCAAGTCACGGTCGCACGGGTTGGAAACTGGCCCTTGTATTTGAACTTATGGGTGACCTTGAGCAGCTCGTTCGGGTCTTGATCGGCGCCGAGGGTGAGCTTGTCGCCGTCACCGAAATCCCAGGCAATCAAGAAGTCAGCGGCGTCGTTCTCTCCGAGATCCAGGGTGAAATTCACCGTCAGTGGCACGTTCCCGCTCTCGATGTCCGCGGTCAGCTTTGGCTCGATGGTTGGAATCGTGACGTGGGTGTCTTCTGCGTCCGTTCCCGCATCAACATTGCCAGCGTCAGAACCACTGTTATTTCCATCCGCTCCGCAACCGTACCCAAGCGCCGCCACGAGCGCGAATAGAGCAAGGTGAGTGCACGCGGGTGACCGTCTGGTGTCGTTCAAGGCCATGTATGGGCTCCAGGCAGCGCTGCGTGCCGAAAGGCAGTCGGCTGCGGGGTTTGGTGGACCGGGTGGACGGTCCGGCACGGACTATAGACAACCCCCTTCCTTACGTCCAAGGGGACCGAGCCAAATATGAAGATGTTTCCGCTGCGATTGGCCTTGTCCCCTGTGGTTTCTTGTTGGTGCGGGTGACCGGATCTGGCCTAGCAGGTCGGCTTTGAGTCGACTGACCCTTGAGATGACCTGGGTGTCCGTTCCCGGCATACTCTGCGCCCATGACGAACCAACCGCCCAATCAAGCCAATGACACGCCGACGGAGCGACGGATCCCGCCATCGCAGCCTGTTCAGCCATTTGCGGAGCGTGCGGTGGTGGTGCCCGACTCCCTCGACGCTCGGGCATCGATCGAAGTCATCACCGCCTTGAGAGCCGCCGGTTTTTCGGCGTTTTTGGTGGGTGGATGCGTCCGGGACTTGGTGCTGGGTCTCGAGCCCAAGGACTACGATGTCGCCACGAACGCGCGCCCGGACGAGGTGCTCGCCCTATTTGACCGCGTGATTGAGGTCGGCGTGGCGTTTGGCGTCGTGCGGGTGCTGCGGCGCTGCGGCGGTGAGCTGCAAGAGATCGAGGTCGCCACCTACCGCGCCGATGGCGCCTACATCGATGGCCGCCGTCCCACGGAGGTTCGCTTCACGGATGCCCGCGAGGATGTGCTGCGTCGGGATTTTAGCCTCAACGGGCTGCTGCTGGATCCCGTTCCCGGCGCTGGCGGTCGTGTCATCGACTGGGTGGGTGGCATCGCGGATCTCGAACAGGGCCACTTGCGTGCGATTGGCCAACCGGCGGAGCGCTTTTCCGAGGATGCGCTGCGACTGTTGCGCGCGGTGCGATTCGCTGCCCGATTTGGCCTTCATATCGAACGTCACACAGCCGCTGCCATCACAGAACTCAGGAGCGGCCTCGGCCAAATCAGCCGCGAACGGGTGCACGTGGAGTTGGTGGGGATGCTGCGTGCTCCGCACGCGGGTGAAGCCGTGCGGTTGCTGGCTCGCTTGCGCTTGGTAGAGGCCTTGTGGCCTTCGCTATTGGAGCGAGATCCCGGTCTGCTTCGCACCGAGCGTCGCATGCGAGCGCTGTGTGATGGGGTGCATTGGGCGGTCCATGAAGACGGCGGGCAGCGTGAGCAACCTGGGCTCTCCCCTGTCATCGACCTGCCGTTCCCATTGGCGCTCGCGGGGTTCATGTGGAGCCTGCGCCTGGCCGACAGCAGCCTGCCCGATGAGGTCGCGGCTTCCCTGCGTTTGTCTTTGGCGCAATCCAAACGACTTCGCACGATCTGGACCATCGCATCGCAACTTCTTCACAGTCTGGTGGCGGGGCGCCTGCCCGCTGTTCGCGCAGACGATGCCCGTCTTGCGAGGTTGCTGCGCCAGCCCGAGGCCGACGCGGCACTCCGTCTGCTCTTGGCCGAGGCAGACAATGTGCCGGAGGGGTGGCCACACAGCGCGCGAACCTGGCTGCGCGCCCTTCGTCGGCTGCGGTTGAAGACGCCGGCTGCGCAGTGGCGACCCAAGCCTTTTGTCACCGGTTCCGCGCTGAAAGCCCTCGGATTCGCGCCCTCGGCTCGGTTTCGGCCAGCGCTGCAGGCAGCTGAGACGGTACAGCTCGAAGGTGGTTCGGCAGCGGAAGCATTGGCCGCAGCTACGGCTTGCCTGACGTCCGACGATGAAGCGACAGCTGATTTGTCGGCACCTTGACGACCGGCTCGGAAGCTTGCGCAGCCACGTCACACCCAGGCCGCGCCCGCCTGCGAACGAGAGACCACACGGCGAAGCCGACGATGGTCAACACACCGACGCCATCGAGCACAGAGCCGAGGTGGGGCACGGCCCACAACTGGTCAACGCTTAGCGATGACAGCAATAAAATCACAGAGATCAGGGGACACCGCCCGCGCTAGTCATACAGCAACGCCGCACGCCGCTATGTGTATCCCAGCGCTTGGCCGCCCTGGTACACCGCCAGCGACAAAAGGTAGGCCAAGGTGTTGAGGTAGACAACGGCGAAGATCGGCCATCGCCAGGAGGCCGTCTCTCGCTGCAGCACCGCGATGGTGCTCATGCACTGCATCGCGATGGCAAAAAACACCATCAGTGAGAGCCCAACCAGGGGCGTCATCCCAGAAAAGCGGACCAGAGAGTCGCCGACGGCGGTGTTGAACGCGTCCTCATCCTCTGCCTCAGCTCCGCGTCCGTACACTTGGCCCATCACCGGAATCAGCACCTCACGCGCAGCAAACGATCCGATGAGTCCGATGCCGATACGCCAATCGAACCCCAGGGGCGCAATGGCTGGTTCGATGGTCTTACCCATCCTGCCGGCGATGCTGTGTTCGAGTTGGTGACGCTGTTTGGCGTGGTCGAGCCTGGCTTCGGCCGTCTTTCGCGCCGGCGTTTCGGCTTGTGTCGTCGTCACCGCGACTTGAGCGGGATGATCAGTGGGCAACTCGGAATGCGGGAAGGTCATCAGGGCCCACAGGACCACGGTGAGCGCGACGATGACGGAGCCAGTCTCGACCAGGAAGTGCCGCAGCCGTCGCCACACGACGCGCAGGACGTTGCCTGTCCGCGGACGCCGGTAGGGCGGCATCTCCAGCAGTAGTGGCGCACTCTCGCCTTGAAAGACGGTGCGGCGCAGCACAAATGCCACCAACAGCGCGACGACCACACCGAGCAAGTACAGCCCCGTGAGGATGAGCCCTCCGAGGCTGAGGAATCCAAAAACCGGCTCGCTATGCGCGAACACCGCTGCGATGACGACGGCATATACCGGCAGCCGGGCTGAGCACGTCATGAGCGGGGCGATGAGCATCGTCACCATGCGGTCCGCTGGGCTCGCGATGGTCCGCGCCGCCATGACACCTGGGACGTTGCAAGCGAAGCTGCTCAGCAGGGGGACGAAGCTCTTCCCGGGCAGACCCGCCATGCGCATGATGCGATCGATGAGAAAGGCAGTTCTGGCCAAATAGCCGGTGTCTTCCAATAGCGAGATTCCGAGAAAAAGCACGGTAATCTGGGGCACAAAGACCAAAGTCCCCGCGACGCCAGCTAAGACGCCGTCGATCAGCACGTCCTTGAGTAGACCCGCCGGTAGCAGGCTGGCGATCCAAGCGGAAGCGGCCGAGGCTCCGCCGTCAATGGCATCAATTGCGGGATCTGACCAGGCAAAAACCGCCTGGAAGAGCACGCCCATCACCAACAGAAACAGCGCCGTGCCAGCCACAGGATGCAAGGCGAATCGGTCGATGCGCGTCGTCCAACTCGGTGGCCGCGGGCTGCGGGTCGTCACCCGTTCGACGAGGGGATCGAGCCAGGCGTAGCGGGCGTGCACCATGGCCCGTCGCAGCTCTGAGACATCGATATTGGCATCGGCCAGCGCGGTTTGCACCTCGTCGCCAAGGCCAGCTCGCTCCGCATTCAAGACCACCGGTCGGGTCGCGAGGTACCAGCGTGCGTCCCCGTCTGCACGGGCTTGCACTTCGGGGATCGACTGCGCCGCCTTCAGCGCACGATCGACGATCGCAGGCCACGCCGTCTGGCGGACTTGGCCACGACTTGGATCGGCGATCACACTGGCGACCGCGGCTTCGAGCGCCGCAACCCCATCACCGCGCCGCGCCACCATCGGTACCACCGGGCAACCCAGGGCGTGATGCAGATCGTCGACCTCAAGCGAGAGCCCGCCTTCTTTGGCCGCGTCCATCATGTTCAGCGCGGCGACGACCGGCAGACCCAGCTCGGCGACCTGGAGCAGCAAGAACAGGTTTCGGGCGAGGTTCATCGGGTCGATGACGACGATGACCGCATCAAAGGCCGCGTCGCCGTACTGACCGGTCAACACATGATGGGCGATCTGTTCCTCTGGGCTCGACGCGACGAGGCTGTACGTGCCCGGCAGATCGTGCAGGTGCCACGATTGGTTACCGACCTCACGCGTGCCGGTGCGCCGGTCGACGGTGATGCCCGGATAGTTGCCAACGTGCGCGCTGAGGCCCGTCAGTTGATTGAACAGGGTGGTCTTGCCGGTATTCGGGTTGCCAGCGAGCGCGATCTCAGCCATCGGGCTGTTCTCCTGCGGCCTGCACACGCACGGCGCGCGCCGCATCGGGCCGCATGGTCAACACGAAATGACGCAGACGAATCAGAAGTGGGCCCGACCAGGGCGCACGTCGCAGGATCTCCACACGGGCGCCAGGGGTCATGCCGAACTCGACCAAACGGTCCGTCATCGCGCCCACATCGGACACCGATAGCACCTGCAAGGGGACATGGAGCGGGGCGTCAGCAAGGCACGTGCCACGCGCTTGGGTCACGACGCTGCGACCGGTGCCGCGGCTGTGTCGGAGGCCGCATCGTCGGACGCTGTGGCGGCCGCATCAGCCGAAATAGCGGCGTCCGCGGTCGTCTCTGCGCTCGCCTCTGCGGCGGTCTCAGTCTGTGCAGCGCCCTCAGCTTGTGCGGTGACCGCTTCAGCTGCTGGTGCTTCGGTTGCTTCGGTCGCTGCTTCTGCGGTGCTCGCTGCTGCCGTCGCTTCTTCAGACGGAGCGGCCTCAACGGCAGGCGCGTCAGCTGCTGGCGCTGCGTCTTGTACAGGAGCGTCGGCAGGGGCTGCCGCGGCGTCCGCCGCTGGCGTCGCATCTGTCGTATTGGCTGCGTCAGCGGCCTTGGCTGCGCGATTTTCTGCCTGCTTGGCCCGGCGGCGTTTGTTGCGCTCTTTCTTACGTTCGGCTGCAGCCTCGGCCTCTTGCGCTTCCTCGAGGGAGGGACGCTCCTTGCCGTGACGGATCCGGTAGAGCTCGTCGAGCGCCAGATCAAGCTGACCCTTCGTGACGATGTAGGCCCGATGGTTGTCCCGGTCGTAGCGGAAACCAGCCCGCATCGCCCGCTCACGTTTGAAGATCTCGTCGAGGTACGTCTTGCGCTCCTCGCGCAACTTGATGATCTCCTCGCGCTCTTCGGCGCCGATGCGCTCCTGCCGCGCCTTTTCACGCTCGGTCTTGAGGCGCTCGGACTCCAGCTGCCGCGTCTCGCGCTCCGCCTTCAATTCGGCGATCCGGATGGCGTCTTTGCTGTCTGTCGGGGTGGGCTCCCGCACGACCTCAGGTGCAGGCGTCGGTGCCGCGACGGTCTTGGCAGGGCCGCGCAGGGCGAGCATCCCCTCGAGCTCTTCGACCTTGCGCTCCGCCTTCCGTGCGCGGCGCTCTGCCTCGGCATTGTCCTTGGTGGCCTTGTTGGCGACTGACAACGCCTTGTTCAGCTCGCTGCGAAGCGATTTGACCTGATCTTTGGCTTTGTCTGCGCTGGATTTTGCAACCGCGCGATCTTCGCTGGCAGATTCCAGCTTTTTCCGCATGGAATCGGCCCGATCGCCCTGTTTGCGCGCATCGGCCTCAGCCTTATCGGCACGCTCGCCTTCAGCTGTCGACAGCGTCGTGGCCGCCGCAAGCTTGGTCCAGAAGAAGATCGCCAATCCGCCGCAAATGGCAGCCAGACCGGCCAGCAAGATCATGTTCATGTGAAGCCTCGTGACAAAGCGCAGTTGGGCGCTGTCGGGATTTGCGGCCCGGGGTGTAGCACGCCGAGGCCTGGGCGGTCCACATCAGTGCAAGACAAGCTGCTGCGATCGCGCCATAATCGTGTTAATCGAATACCCATGACATCATCCGACGTATGTTCGGTCACAGTCCCCAAGCCCAGTGCTTGTCGTTCGCGGAGTTCCCCTTGACCCAGAATTTCGAGCAGTGGTGTTCCGAGTTGCAGACGCAGCTCTCCCGTAATCAGCAGCGTCTGACGCCGCAGCGCAGGCTCATCGCCAGTGTCCTCTTTGAACAGGACGGCCACGTCAACGTCGACGAGCTGCACCAACTGGTCCGTGGCAAGGACAGCTCGGTCGGTTACGCGACCGTCTACCGCACGCTCAAGCTGCTGCAGTCGTTGGAGTTGGTGCACACCAACACCTTTGTCGACGGTACGGCGCGCTACGAGGTGGCCACCGATGATGACGATCACCACGATCACATGATCTGTCGGGATTGCGGCACGATCACCGAGTTCGAAAACGCCGAGATAGAGCGACTGCAGGATGCCGTTGCGGAGCGGCTCGGATTCGAGTTGGTCGACCACCGGATGGTGCTCTACGGTCGTTGCATCAAAGTGGCTTGTCCGAACAAGCAGTCCAACTGATTCCAGCGCTCAACCAGTCACTTTTTCCGGTACAAGATAGCGCTTAACCCCTGACATTGCGACCTTTTCCGTCTCTCAGCTTAGCAACCGGCTGCGCGCGAGTGGGCCAGTTGTCCGCAGCGATTTCCCTATGCCAAAACGACAAACGCCAGCTCATTGGAGCTGGCGTTTGACGTTTGAATGCTGTGTTTGACAGCTAGCGCGGCCGCATCAACCGGGGGCGAATACGAACGGCCACTGAATGACGCAGATGCCAGCTTCCGGCTTCTTGAAGCGGATGCGCTTGATGGTCCGCATCACGCAGTCCGTCACGCTGGCGTTCTTGATAGTGTTGGTCACGGTCTTTGGACGCGTCACCTTGCCTTCCTGGTTGATCGTCCACTGCACGGTGACCTTACCCTTGAGGTTCGGCTTGCTCATGAGCTGACGCTCGTAGCAGGCGCGCAAGGCAGCAGCGCGGCGACGCACGTTCTTGGCGATGTCGCCCTTGTCACAGCCGCCGCTGGAGCGACCACCCGACAGACGCAGCTTGGCGACCTTCTTCCGCTTCTTCCGACCGATGCCGATGTTGGCGTTGCGGCCTGTGCCGCCGCCGGTGTCGATCGCGCCGAGACCATGGATACGACCGTAGCCGCCCGTGCCGCCGCCACCAGAGCCGGTGCCGCGGAAGCCCATGCCGCCCGAGCCGTGACCGATGACCAATTCGCCACCCTCACCACTCATGGCCACAGCCATCTTCGAGTTCAATGCGCCGGTGTCGCCCGCCATGATGGTACCCAGAGCGCCTGTCAGCGCCTGCTGGCCACCCAGAACCTTAGCGATACCGAGGTTCTTGACGTCGATCTTGTCGACCATCTTGCCGTCGAGCTTCGGAACTTTGGACTGCTTATTCGGGTCGGTATCGGCGTCACCGAACTTGCCCTCTTCGCCCGATGCCTTCTTGGCGGTGGTGTCTTCGTCCTCACCCTCGAGCTCTTCCTCGTCGGACTGCTCCTGCTCCTCCAGCGTCACCTCGATGAGCTCGCGTGAACGCCGCTCTAGGTTCTCCTCCACCGCCTTGCGGGAGTGGGCCTTCTGGTTGAGAAGCGCCGTCGTCAGGAACGCGAGCATCAGGGCTGCACAGATGGCGAACGAAACCGCCATGGCCACGGAGCCTTTGTCACTCGAACCGCCGATGACCGCTGCCTCTGCGCCGGTGAAGGCGAAGACGACGTCGACGTCATTTTCAAAGCTCAGCACGCCCGCGTCACCGCGTTTGACCTCGACGCTGTTCATCGTCGATGGGTCTTTGGCCTCGCCACCGATCTTCAACTGGCCCTTCACATCGCTGGGGATGTCGAGGGTCCACGCGTCACCGGTCGCTGGCTTGAACAGCGTGTGCTTCTGCAGGCCCTTGGCGGCGAGCTGGAAGGTGTTGTTGTCTTGCTCGCCGATGGTCACCGGCGCGGCCTCGAACATCACCTTTTCGTAGATGATCGTGCCTTCCCAGGTGAGCATGACCTTGAGGAAACGGCTGCTCTTTTCGTACTCAGGGTGCGCAGCGACGGCCACAAGACCACCAAAGACGCTCATCACCGAGCCGAAAACGACCAGGGCCAAGCCCCAATCCAACGTCACCAAGGTCTGATCGATGAGGCCACCTGTCGTAGCATCACAGAGGCTGAGGCCACCGGCCGCGCATGGCGTCAGGGTCCAGACATTCTGATAGGTGTAGACCATCGCCGCGATCTGAGCGAGCGACAGGATGGATACGATCCAGCCCAGCTTCTGCTTGCGCTTTTGCAGGATGATTGCCGAAAGCGCGCCCATTGCGAGCGCCATCACTAGCGAAGCCTGTCCCGTCAGCACTTCATAGCTTTGGAACGCGATCTCTTCTTCGTCGACGAAGATGAAAGGCAAGATGATGGGGCCCAAGAGGGCTAGGGCGCTGCCGATGAGTGCCAGAATACTGCCGCCGCTCATGGGTCTCCTTACTTGATGTCCGATGCAGGGGACGACGGGCCGTGGGGCGACCCTGTCTGCTTCCCTGGCGGGAGGCATGAGGCATTGCTGCCGATGCCAAAGCCGGTCGCTAGATGCGACGCGAGCGACGGAATCCTATGTCCCGGTCTTCGTTCCCGTCAAGGACGCTTCCAAGGGCTACTGGACCTTGAATAAATGCCCTGTCCGCACCGATGAATCCACGCCGCAACGTCGCCCATTTTGTGTTGGGAAGACGCTGTGACAACCGCACGGACGCATGGGGGCGACAATGGATCTATCGAGGTCGAAATTAAGCACCGAATGCAGCGTCCAGTCCGCGACGAAGATCATCGATCAGGTCGTCGATGTGTTCGATGCCGACACTGAGGCGCACCAAGCTGTCGTCGATGCCCAGCGCGGCGCGCTGTTCGGCCGGGATCGACGCGTGGGTCATGATCGCTGGATGCTCGATGAGACTCTCGACCCCGCCCAGGCTCTCGGCCAGGCAAAAGACCGTCACATTTTCGAGAAATACACGGGACTGTTCGAGGCCGCCCTTGAGCACCATCGAGACCATCCCGCCAAAGCGGCGCATCTGGCGTTTGGCGAGCTCGTGCTGCGGAAAACTCGCCAGACCGGGGTAGTAGACCTGCTCGACGCGCGGGTCGGCTTCCAGGAACGCGGCGACTGCTTCGGCGTTGTCACAATGGCGCTCCATGCGAATCGCTAGGGTCTTCAGCCCGCGCAGCGTCAACCACGAATCGAAGGGACCGGGCGTGCCGCCAGCAGCGTTCTGGGTGAATTTGATCGCATCACGGAGTTCTTGGCTGCTCGTCACCACCGCACCGCCGACCGCATCGGAGTGACCGCCGATGTACTTGGTCGTCGAGTGCACCACCACGTCCGCACCGAGGTCGAGTGGGTTCTGGAGGTAGGGGGTCGCGAAGGTGTTGTCGACCGCGACGGTGATGCCCTTGGCGTGAGCCTTGTCACTGAGGGCGCGGATATCGACCAGCTTCATCATCGGGTTGGTCGGCGTTTCCAACCACAAGAGCTTGGTCTTGTCGCTCACCACCGCATCGAAGGCGGCCGCATCCCGCAGATCGGCGTACTTGAAGACCAGACCGTGACGCCGCCAGACCTTATCGAACAGGCGGAAGGTGCCGCCGTACATGTCGTTCATGGCGACGACTTCATCGCCGGCGCTCAGGGTCGCGATCACCGCGTTGCTAGCCGCCACCCCTGAGGCAAAAGCGAGGCCGTACTTGCCGCCTTCACAGGAAGCGAGGGCATCCTGCAGCGCGTCACGGGTCGGGTTCGATGTCCGTGAGTACTCGTACCCCAAGTGTTGACCGGGGCTTGGCTGGGCGAACGTCGAGGTCTGATAGATCGGCACGATGACGGCGCCAGTCTTTTCATCGGGCGCTTGGCCAGCGTGGATAGCGCGGGTCTCAAACCGGGTCTTGCTGAAGTCCATGCGCAGCTCCACGGACCCAAAACGGTCGATGTTCTCACGGTTTTATCTGAATTTCGGCTTGGCCGCAGGTCGCACGTCGATCAGTGGAACGTCGACAGGTACTCGATGAGATCGATCTTGGTGATGATGCCGTGCAGGCGATCGTTCTGAACGACCACCGCGACGTTGTCTTGGGTCAGGATCGCCTTGAGCTGCTCCAAGCTGGCGCTGGGATCGATGATGCCCTGCAGCGGTGTGGCGAGGTGCTCGACGTTGTCGTCCTTGGTCGCTTTGCCTTCTAGCATTGCGGTCAGCAGATCGATCTCGTGGACCATGGCGACCGGCTCGCCGCTGTCTGACACAACCGGCATCTGGCTGATGCCTTCGCGCTTCATGGTCACCATGGCGTGGCCGATCGTCTCGCTCGTCGCCGCGGTGAAGACCATGTGGCTCTTGCGGCGCAGCAGATCGGCGACCGACTGGGTCTCCTGCTCAGCGTCGAAGAACCCGCCCTCTTTCATCCACTGATCATCGAAGAACTTCGACAGGTAGATCGCGCCGGAGTCCGGTAGCAACACGACGATGGTGTGGTTGCGACCCAATTCGCGGGCGAGGTTGGCCGCCACGTGCACGGCGCCACCGGAGCTACCGCCGGCGAAGATGCCCTCTTCCCGACAGAGCCGCCGCGCCATGTGAAAGCACTCGCGATCGTTGATCTGCATGATGTCGTCGATGTTATCGAACTCGAGGGCACCACAGACCATGTCCTCGCCGATCCCCTCGACCTTGTAGGTGTGCGGCTGGCTCGGGACGCCGGTGTGAAACTGGCTGTAGTAGATCGAACCCTGGGGATCGACGCCGACCGTGCGGAGGTCCGGATTCTGGCTCTTGAGGTACTTGGCCGTGCCGCTCATGGTGCCGCCGGTTCCGAGTCCCGCGACGAAGACGTCGAAGTTGCCGCCGGTCTGTTCCCAAATCTCAGGGCCAGTGCTCAGGGCGTGCGCTTCGATGTTCAGCTTGTTGTGGTACTGGTTGAGCATGAACGCGTTGGGCGTCTCGCGGAACAGCCGTTTTGCCGTCTCGTAGTAGCTGTCGGGGTGCTCAGCGGGCACCGCGGTGGGCGTGACGACCACTTCTGCGCCAAAAGCACGCAGCCGGCGGACTTTCTCCTCGCTCATCTTGTCGGGCATCGTGAAGATGCAGCGGTAGCCCTTCACGGCGGCGGCCATCGCCACGCCAACGCCTGTATTTCCTGACGTATTTTCGATAATCACCGAGCCGGGCTTCAGCTCACCACTGCGCTCAGCGGCCTCGATGATGTGCAGGGCCATCCGGTCTTTGACGCTGCCGCCCGGGTTCATGAACTCGAGCTTGGCGAGCACCTTGGCGTCATGCCGGCCGACGATCTTGTTGAGCTGCACGAGGGGCGTGTCGCCGATGGCGTGAAGGACGTTCTGGTAGATGCCGCGCATGGTGCCTCCGAAGGTGTGGAGGGGCCATGTATCACCTCGCGTCACAACGCAAAAGCCGAACTACTCCGGTTCATCACCATCTTCGTCGTCTTCGTCTTCGTCGTCGCCCTTATCCTTCGATTTCTTCTTGGCTTTCTTGTCGGCTTTCTTCTTCTTCTTCTTTTTCTTGTCGCCGTCTTCGTCATCCTCGTCGTCGTCGTCGCCTTCCTCGTCGTCTTCACCTTTCTCGTCTTCGTCTTCGTCTTCGTCTTCGTCATCCTCGTCTTCGTCGTCGTCTTTCTTCTTCTTGGCGTTGTTCTGCTTCACCTTCACCGCGCCGTTGTCAGCCTTGCGAGCGGTTGGCTTGGTCTTCGCGCCAGGGCGCACGACAGGTTTGAAGGTCGGTTTCTTCTTGGCTGCTTCCGCCGCCTTCTTCTTCTTGCTGGCTTCCGCTGCTGCTTTCTTGGCAGCGATCTCCTTCTTGGCGAGCTCCGCCTTGCGCTTGGCGGCGGCCTTGCCCTTTCCGTCTTTTTTAGCCTTGGCGCGCGCCTCGGTCCGGGCTCTCTTTCGTGTGCCGACCGTGACTTGTGGCAGCGATGGCTTGCAGATGGGACGCGTCAGCGAGCCCGAGCACGTCATGCCGAGGTAACCCGCCCGCATGTAGCGCTTGAATTTGCCTTTCATCATGTCGCGGACCAGGTCCCACGACGCCCTGCTGGCCTGTGGGTCGGCCTTTTTCTTGGTCTTCTTCTTTGCCTTGGGCAGGGCGAACACCAAGTGCACCTGCATACGCGCTTGCCGCATCCCCGAGCGACCGGGCGGGATGATCACGTGGCCGCGCTCTTCGGCGACCATCTCTAGGTCCGTGCCGAAGATATCGACGCCGGCGAGGTGAATCGCAGTCGACGAATCGACGCCGCGCTTGGATTTTAGCAGGTTGATGCGGCCCTTTTCATCGATACGTACTTTGACCGTCACCACGCCGAGGCGCAGGTCCTTGAGCGCTAGCGGTGGTCCCTTGGCGTCGATGCCGACACTGGGGTTGTGCAGCACGGCGTCGGTCAGCTCGAGATCGATGTCGCCGCGGGCGCCCTCGTGGGTACCTTCCCAATGCAGACTGACGGCGCCCGACAAGGAGCCACGCAGCTCGCCGCCGACCTTGTCGGTGAAGCCCAAGGCCCGCTTAGAGATGCCCAATTTACGCAGGTCGAGGTTGTCGATAGACGGGATATCGAGGTCGATGAGCGTAGCCGTTCTGCCGCGTTTGCCCTTCTTTGCTGGGCCTTTCTTGGACTTTTTGCCTTTTTTCTTCTTCGACCGCTTGCCGCCGCGTGCATCGGCTAAGACCTTGCCCTTGCGCACGACGATGTGCCCGTCCTCGATACCGCCGTCACCTACTTCAAATGAGAACTTGGCGTCGACTTCTTGCCGCATGATGAGCGGCCACAGGGCGACGCTGGCATTGAGCGCGTCGAGGTGCATGATCGTCGGTTTCGCACCTGGATTTTTGACCTTGCCGTCTTTGCCTTTGGGCTCGGGCAGGGTCACTGAGACCCCCTCCAGCGACACGCCACCGAGTCCCGTCAGCGCCATGTCTGCGATGGCGACCGGGTAACCGGCCTTGCGCCCCTGACTCTCAACAAAGCCCTTGAGCTGACGATTGGGGAAGGTCAACACCAGGCTCACCATCAAGGCGAGCAGGAAAAACAGGCCATAGCCCGCGAAGATCCCAGCAGATCTCAGACGGCTTGTGGCCTCTGGTTCAGCGTTTGGGAGGATTGCTGCTTCGCTCACGTCGGCTCCTTCATTGCACGAGAGCTTTCGCCCTGATGCCTCGTCTCATCTCGCGACCACGCGGGCCGCCCCATCCTTGCCGCACAACCCGTCAGGGGTGCAGGCGCAGGAGGTGATTACTGGTCGCCCCCGCCGTAGCGGAATTGACCGACCTTTAGCTTCGCGCGGAAGTGGTCGTGATTTGGGGACTCACGGCTGATATTGAGTGAGACGCCAAACATCGCTTCTTTGTTGGTTTCGACCTTTTCCAAGAACTGAAACAGGGCGCCGTCGGGGATCCGATCGAACACCACCTCAATCGTCGCCAGAAAGACCTGCTTGTCGGACGACTTGCCCTTCTTCTTGCGCTTGCGCTTACGCTTCGACCGGCCGCGACGCTTCTTCTTCTGCGTCAGATCGGCCAAAATCTCGCTGGCGTTGGAGAACTTGATGTAGTCACTCAGCCGCGCCTCGCTGGTGCCGTCGTTGCCATATTTCCGTTCGAACTTCACGTCTTTGGCGATAGCGAGCAGGGTCGACTGCAACGACGAGCCCTCCGCCCGCGTCAGCTGTTCGCCGATGGCTTTGTCTTCCCGGCGGTTTTTCAGGTAGCTCGGTGCCGCGTCCAAAATAGAACGAAGGGCTTCGCCATTTTGTGCCACCTGCTCTTCCATGGCGGCCACTTTTCGCGAGACCAGCAGGCCCGCGATAACCACCATACCGACGACGACCAGGGTGCCGCCGCCGACCACGAGCTTGCGCTCCCGGTCACTCATTTGCGCGAAGGCGCTGGAGATGCGTCCCTCTTTCATGACTTGTCCTTCTTGGCCTTGGCGCCGCTCTTTTTGCCTTTGCTGCCCTTGGCCTTACTTCCTTTGCCGCCCTTCTTCTTGGCCTTGTCGTCGTCGCTGCTCGATGGGCAACGCACCTCGAAGCCGACGTTGAAGCGGAACCAGCCCTTGTGGCGCTGGAAGGTGATGCGATCAGACGACGACTTGATCTTGTGGAAACAGGGGTGTTTGCCGATGTGCTGCTGCAGGGCTAGCAACGCGTCTTGGGTGTCGCAATCGCCGCGCATCGACGCCTTGCTACGCCCCACGGTCATGCTGAGTAATTCGATCTTGTGGCCGAAGAACTCGGCCTTCTTTTTGCCGCTGCTACCGTCGCCAGTATCGGTGCCGGGTGCCGCTCCTGGCGGCGCGAATCCGGGTGCCCCTCCCCCGCCGCGCGCGGGCATGCGAGCGCGAACCGGCACCCCACCCAAGGGCGGCACGCCGTGCATGGTTGGCGGGGCGACCTGGGCGATCCGCACGCCTGTCGGTGGCCTGGCATTCGCGGGGCCACCAGGCTTGAAGTCCGGCGGCTCGGTGACGACCGCGACGATCTTAGCGACATCGCGGAATGTGCGAATCGCCGTAATATCAGGGTAATAGCCAGCCAGATCGATCTTGAGATTTCTCGCCAGCTCCGTGTCGAGCTTTGAAAACGTGCCTATCCGCTTGCCCGTCAGGTCGCGGCTCAGCTTCTTCAGTTGAGAGACCTGCCGCTCCTTCTCGCTGACCAACGCCCGATAGTTGATCGTCGTCCGCACGCCAAGCAGGCAGAGCGCCACGACCACAAAGGCGGCAAAGGCTGGTAGGCGTTCGCGCACAAATTGGTAGTCGCCCTCAAAGGCCAGCTCTCCCTGGCGAAAGTCCATGTGCTGTTCGGTGCGCGCGTCGGTGCCTTGCATGGCGAGCGCCACGGCGGCCGCGCCATAGTCCCCGACGTCTTCCGAGGTCAGCTGGTTCATCTCCAGGCCGCTGAGATCCAAGGTCGTCACCGGCAGGCCCAACGCCGCCTCCACGTATTCAACCAGGCCGCGCATCCGGCACATGCCGCCCGTCAGCACCATGCGATCGGGCCGACCACGGGCGCCGCGTGCAGCAAAGGCCAGGGTCTGCCGAACCTCACGCAGCCACGGCAAGATCGCGCCGCGGGTGGCCTCGTCCAGCGCTTGCTCATCGGGGTTGCGGGCCGCGACGCCCTCGGGCAGCAGCACGCTATGGCTGACCAGCAGATCGCCCTCGACCCCATCGACGTTGAAGCGATCGACAAAGCGATTGCGCACATCATCACTGCCCACCGACAGGCTGCGGATGTACTGCGCCTGCCCGGCTTGGGCGACCACAGCTTCCGTGCCACCAGCGCCGATATCGAGCAGCAGCGTGCTGCCCTCAGCGTACTGGGGTAGCTGCGCCAGCATCGACGCGCACGCCAACGGCACCAGGGTCATGGCCCGCGGCTCGGCGCCCGCCTTCTTCAGTGTCTCCAGGTTGCGCTCGATCTCCGTCTTGGGCGCGGCGACGGTCAGGACTTCATAGTCGCCGTCGCGATTTTGCCCAGCGACCACAAAGTCGACCACCACGTCTTCTAGATCGACCGGAATGTGGGACTCAAACTCGAAACCCACCGACTCTTTGAGGCTCTTGCTATCGCCAAAAGGGAAGGTCAGCACCCGGTGCATGCAGGTCGCGGCAGGCAGCCCCGCTTCGACCAAATCGTCACCCTTGCGCACCCGACTGAGCAGGCGCTCCAGGGCGGCTTCCCGCGCGTCGTCGTCAAAGGGCGGCAGCACGGTCTCGGTCTGAAAATCGACCAGCGCTGAGCTGCGTAGCGATCGCTCCACAACCGCACATTTCACGGTGCGCGTGCCGAAATCGATGCCTAAAATTCGATGGGCCATGATGGCTTATCCCCTGACTTTGCGGGCTATCCGCCTAGTCCTCGCGCCAGTAGACATACTGACGTGTCGTTGTGTCGAGCAGCGCGGTGATGGTCTTGGTGACCGGCCCTGCGGTGCCGTAGGCCACGATCCGTACGATCTGACCCTTGGTGTTGACGTCTGCCAGCATCTTGCCGCGGTTGATGCGGACGACGTTGGCGTATTCGGCGGGCAGGACGCTGCCCAACTTGTCGAAAAAGCGGGTGAACTTCACCGCAGATGAAAACGGCGGGCTGAAGATCAGCTTCTTCAATGTACGGCAGACCTCTAGGTACTGCGCTGCAGCGTCCACAGGCGTCCAGACTTGGCCCTGAAAGCTGCGCTGGCAGGCGATCTGTTCGTGCATCGGGTTCGCCAGGTTCTTGCAAATCAGCGCCTTGAGCACGTCGATCGGAGCGGTGTTCACGTTGATCTTGTTGGTGTTGTAGACCGTCAGCTGGCTGCGAATCTTGCACCACAGCCCGTCGGTCATGCCGTCGATGAGCCGCACTTCGGCGGTCGTATCAAAGGGCGCGTCTTTCGACTTGTA
>JAGSHB010000127.1 GCA_023954815.1 Myxococcales bacterium
AACAGCTGCACCGACGACAGCTGTGACAAGACGAAGGGCTGCGTCGCCAAGCAGAACACAGCCACATGCGATGACGGCAATAAATGCACGGACAAGGACCTTTGCAAGGGCGGCACCTGCGCCAGCGGCGCCGTTAAGACGTGTGACGATGGCGATGCCTGCACGGCCGACAGCTGTGAGCCAGTCAGCGGCAAGTGCCAACACAAGGCCATCAGCAACTGCAAGTCCTGCACGAAAGCGCTCGATTGCAACGACAACAACGCGTGCACCACTGAGACCTGCGAGGGGGGCAAGTGCAAAGGCAGTCAGCTCAAAGACGGCGCGGCCTGCGATGATGGCTCGTTCTGCACCAAGGGCGACGCTTGCTTCGCCGGCACGTGCAAGCCCGGCAAGACCCAGACCTGTGACGACAACAACCCCTGCACATTCGACCTGTGTGACGCCAGCGCCAAGAAGTGCACCAACGGCCCAGTCGCCAAGGGATTTCAGTGCGGCACCACCAAGATCCTCGACGATTTCAAGTGCGTGGGCAGCGCGGTCTACAAACGGCCCGGATTTGCGGGCTGCACGGGCAGTGCGAGCGCTCCGAAGTGCAGCACCGATCCGGCGAATCTATTTTACAAGGACTACGTCAAAGTCTCCGATTGCAAGTCGCCCAACATCTGCCGCATCGAGTCGGGCAAGGGCTTCTGTGGCTTGCCGAAAAAGCCTGACTTGGAGATCACCGGCTTCAAGCTCGACAAGGCGCAGTACAAAGCTGGCGAGTCGGTCAAAGTCACCTGGACGGTGCAGAACAAGGGCATCGTCGCCTCGCCTGTGGTGCGCCTGAACTTCTACGTATCCGTGGACGCTACGATCACCGGCAAGGACCTGTACAAGGGCGGCATCAACCTCCCAGCCATCGCTCCCGGCAAGACCGCGACGGGCGCCTATTCGGTGATCTTGCGCAGTAACCTCGGCAAGAGCACGCGCTACGTCGGTGCCATCGTCGACGCGCTCAACAAGGCCGCTGAGATCAATGAGAAGAACAACACCAAGGCCGTCAAAATTACGACGGTGCCTGCCGGAGATATTTGGGTCTCAACGTCCAGCAAACCGCAGTACACGACGATTAACTGGGGCCAGAAGTTGGGCTACTACCGCTACACGCGGAACATCGGCACGGTCAAAGTTGGCAAGCACACCGACAAGCTGTGGCTCTCGGCGGACGGCAAAGTCGACAAGAGCGACATCAACCTGTTGACGCTGGCCAAGCCCGAGATGGCGCCGAATAAGTACATCTACGGCTGGGTCTTCTTCACCATGCCCAAGACTGTGAAACCCGGCACTTGGTACATCATCTACCAGGCCGATTCGGGCAACGCCGTCCAGGAAGGCAACGAAGGCAACAACTACCGCGTGACCAAAGTGACGTACCGCGGCTACTACGACTTGGTCCCGACTGTGCTCAAGGCGCCCGCCTCGATCCCGACCGGCACGCCCTTCACCGTGGAGTTGGCAGGAAAGAACAACGGCAACGCTACCACCGGCACGTTCTACGACCGGGTCTACTTCTCGAAGGACACCAAAGTTGGCTCGGACGTCTACCTCGCGACCATGACCCGCAAGGCGATCAAGGGCGGACAGGCATGGAGTAACAAGCTCAACCTCAACGTGCCTTCATCGGTTACGGGCGGCGTCTGGTACCTGATGTACCGGGTCGATTCCCACTCACGGGTCAAAGAGACCAACGAGGCCAACAACTTCAAGTTCCTCAAGGTCAACATCGTGCCGATGCCCAATCTGCGGACGTACGCCTACAAGACCTATTCGTCGGCCTACTACGTGAACTCGACGATGACTTGGTACTCCTACGACCGGAACTATGGCACGGCCACCGCTGGTCAATATGAGCTGCAGTACTACCTATCCACTGACGACAAGTGGGATAGCAAAGACACGCTGCTCGCCAAGTTCACCCGTGGGCCACTCAAGCCGGGCCAAGCGCAGAGCACGACCGGTAAGTGGAAGATCCCGGGCAACTACAAGCCGGGCAAGTACTGGCTGATCATTCGCACGGACGCGACCAATAAGATCAAGGAGAGCAACGAAAACGACAATCAGGTCAAGTATGCCTTCACGATCAAAGGGCGCGCTGACCTGACCGGTAGCATCAAGACAGCCACGACGACGATCACCGCTGGCACCAAATCGGCTGTGACACTGACGTGGAACAACATCGGTCAGGCCACCGCCGCGCTGCACTACGACCGGGTCTATCTCAACACCAAGAAGGCCTACGGCGGCACCTACCTGGGTCAGCGCACACGCCAAGCGCTCGCGGCTGGCAAGTCTGGGTCGGCGGTGTTCAGCTTCACGCCCTCCGCCTTCCTCAAGCCTGGCACCTACTACATCGTCTACCGGGTCGATTCGCACAGCAAGGTGCCCGAGAGCAATGAGTCCAATAATCTCAGCTTCTTGCAGGTGACGGTAAAGGGCCTGCCCGATCTGTACCCCTACTACCTCAAGGTCAACACGACCAAGCCATTCTCGGGGCAGCAACTGTCTGTTAGTTGGGCGGTTCGCAACTACCGCTTTGGCACCTCATCTAAGACTACGGTTCGCTTCTTGCTGTCCAAGGACACCAAAGTCAGCAAGGACGACATCAAGGTCGGCGAGTCTGATGTGGCATCTCTGGCCTACGGCAAGATCGCACTGGGCAACCTGAAGGTGACCATTCCCAAGACCATCACTGGCGCTTGGCGACTGCTCATGGTGGTCGACCCGGACAACAAGGTGAAAGAGGTCTACGAGACCAACAACGTGCGTAATGTTGCGTTGAGTATCATCGGCGCGCCTGACATCGCGGTCACCGCGCTGACCGTGTCGCCGACCGCCGCCAAGGCGGGCACGCAGATCAAAGTGACGGCGACTCACAAGAACCTCGGCAATGTGGCCAAAGGGTTCACCGCGACGTTGCATCTGGTGCTATCGGCGACGTCATCGCTCAAGCTGATGGAGAAGCTGCAGCCGACCCTCGACCCCAACAAGGAGGCGACGGCTGTGGAGTCTGTGGTCATCCCGGGCACGGTGAAGCCAGGGACCTACAAGCTGCGCTGGAGCGTGGTTGTCGCGGGTGAGGCCAACAAGGCGAATAACGTCAAAGAAGCTGCTTTTACAGTGAAATAGCTGAGAACTGGCTGCGGCCAACCGGTAGGCTACACACGTAGGCGCCCCTCGTCTGGCCGCCAACAGTCGCCGAGCTAGTTCCCGAGGCATACGCCGACGGCGCGAGCTTGATTGACCAGCTGACCGTCGGGGTCGACGTTGTGGGGCTGGGCGATACCATCGGCCAAATCGACGCTCTCGATTTGGGTGCCACGCAGACAGACCATGCGATTCCAGTGCCCTTGTTTGATTAACTCCACAGCCTTACAGCCAAAGCGAATGGACACGATGCGGTCGTAGGCCCCTGGTGAGCCACCGCGTTGCAAGTGACCCAGCACAGTCGTTCGCACCTCGGGGATGTCCCGCCCAGACCAGTCGGCTGCGGCAAAGGCGTCCAGCAAGTTGTGCTCGAGCAGGAGCCCGGCGCCGCCGACCCGCGCAACTGTACCGGCGCCTGCTTTCGCGATGTGACTCTCGGACCCACCGGCGGGAAACGCACCCTCGGCAACCACGATCAGCGTGTAGTTCCGTCGCTCCTCGTCCCACCTGGCACGAATTCGGTCGAGTACGGCGTCGAGCGAGTAGGGCAGCTCGGGAACCAAGATAATGTGGGCGCCGCCAGCGAGACCGGAGTGTAAGGCGATCCAACCTGCGCCGCGGCCCATGACCTCCAAGATCATCACGCGGTCGTGGCTCTCACCCGTGGTCTTTAGCTTGTCGAGGGCCTCCATCGCTGTGGTGACGGCGCTGTAAAAACCGAACGTCGAATCCGTCGCGCCGAGATCATTGTCGATCGTCTTCGGCACACCGATGATGTTGATGCCCTTCCGGGACAGCTCGTGGGCAATGGCGAGGCTGCCGTCTCCGCCGATGGCGATGAGACCATCGAGTCCGAGTCGCTGCACTGCGCGCACTACATCGTCACTGCAGTCTTGTTCGACGACTTCCCCGTTGATGGTGACGGGATAGCGAAAGGGGTTGCCGCGGTTTGTGGTGCCCAGCACGGTTCCGCCCTCTCGGTGGATACCGCGAATGTCGGCGATGGTCAGCGGGCGCGTCGTGCCGCCCGCGATCAGCCCCTCAAAGCCGTCCTCGATCCCGAAGACTTCGATGCCTGCTTGCGTCGCGCTGCGAACAACGGACCAAATAACGGCGTTGAGGCCGGGGCAGTCGCCGCCGCCGGTCAACAGGCCAACGCGGCGTACCGGCTGGAGGTCTTGCTGGGTCATGAAATGCCTCGTAGGTCGTGCTCTGTTACGCCATGTCGGGTTGGAGAGGGCGTGATTGGGGCAGGGCAAGTTTCTTTGATGGTGTCGCCGTTGATCCGGGAGACGACGTCATTCTACTATCGGCCGCGCGGACAGGTCCGCGCGTGGAGGGCGAAGCATGCAGCAGCACTCGTGTGCTCTCAAGCAGCAGCGGATAGTAGGTCGCAAGTCGCACCTCTTTTGGGCAGTCGCGATCCTGTTGCTCAGTGGTTGTGGTGCGTCTTGGGCTGGCGCCTGGGATGGCACCGCCGACCTGGGTCCGGTGAGCGCCTATGCGCTGACGCTGTCGCTGTCGGCTGACCAGAGCACGGCGACCTGGGCTGCACCTGGAGACGCCCCGCAGCAGCTCAAGATCTGCAAGCGGCAGGTGAAGGGCGCGCAACTGACGCTCGACATCGACATCGGACGGCCAGACTGCACCCAGGGAAAGGGCGCGAAACCACTCCAACTTCGAGGCCGGGTTGGCGCCCGGGTGATTCACGGTAGTATCTATCAAAACCGCGAGCGAGTTGGGTTCTTCCGTGCCTTTCGAAGCCCTCCCAAAAAACAGGACATCACCTCGGGCTAGGACCACAGGTTCCGCTCGTTTCATTCTCCGCGCAATCGTGCGCAGCACTCCATAGGAGCCCCCATGGCCGACATTTCCATGAGCCGCAATCACTCTTACGGTCTCGACGACGCAACCGCGCGTCTCAAAACGATGCTCGATGGCTTTCAACAGAAGAAGCCTGATCTCGTCAAAGACCTTTCCTGGTCGGGCAATACCGCCACCGCAAGCGGCAAGTTCTTCAAGGGGACCTTCAGTGTCACCGATACGCAGGTCAAAGTTGACCTGAGCCTCATCGGGTTCGCCGCCAAGATGGCCAAAGGCATGGTTCGCGATCAGATCACCAAGCAGCTCGACCGCGAATTCCCGGGTTAGCCGCGGGCGCCACATGCTGCTGGCTCTTCTTCGATGAACGAAGACGACAAGCGCAGTCTGCGACAAAGGCAAGTTGTGACCTCCGTGATGCACTCATCTCAGTTGCCGTGGCATCGGGTTTCGCCGCGTGCTCGCTTCCGCATGGTCGCTCCATATGTGGCGATGGGTGCGCTGTTGCTCAGCAGTGCGTCCGGCGTGGCGCGGCCGACAAAGTCGCCCCTCGTGGTCGCTCGGGCTTGCGTAGCCCGGGCGGACTCTGCCTGTGTTGTCACGGCTCTCTCCGGGGCCAAACCCACGTCATCCACCGCAAATGAGCATTGGCTGACGCTCGCCTTTGCCCGCTCACGTTTGGGGCAGCACAAGCCAGCTCAAGCTGACTTCCGCGCTTGGCTGGCTCTAAGCCCGAAAAACCGGCTCGATCGCGGCCAAGTACCCAGTCGGATCTGGCCCGATTACGTTGCCGCGCTGCTCGCTCACCATGGCGGGGCGCTCGACCTACAGCCCAGAGTCGCCCGGGTCGCGAAGCCGGCCAAAGCAACCGGTTCGTGGCGGGACATTCCGCGCGTTTCGCCGCCTCCTCGCTCCGTGCGAGATCAGGCCAACGACACAGAATTCGTCACCGGACCGCTCATCGGTACCCGAGCAGGGGCCCTCGCTGCTGGGTTTTCTCTCCTCGTTCGGATGCATCTGGGAGACAAGATTCAGTTGGGAGGAACGGCGCAGGGGATGTCAACGCCCGCCCAAGGCGGACACAGGGATGTGGACATCGCCATCGGGGCTCACGGGCAGTGGCAGCTTGCCAAGGGCTCCTGGGGACGCTTGGACCTATCGACGATGGTCGGCTTTGCGATGGTGCAGCGCTTCGATGGCACAGAATTAAACGGCGTGATGTTGATGCCGGCGATTCGCTATGCCCGCTGGCGACACTTCGTGGGCATTGAATTCTGGTTAGCGGATCAGGTGCTGTTGGGCGACGGACTCTCTCGCCACGTGCCGGTGATCGGCGTCGGCCTGTTGGTACGGCCCGGGAAGAAGACACATGAGTGATGTCGAGACGCTCGCGTATGCCAAAGACGTAGCCGCGAAGCTGCGAGCCCAGGTCGCCCGCCGGGTTGTCGGTCAGACCGACGCCGTGGAGCAGCTGCTGGTCGCGCTATTTTGCAACGGCCACGCGCTGAGTATCGGTGTGCCAGGGCTCGCAAAGACCCTGCTCATTTCGACGCTCGCTGAGGCCATGCAGCTAGATTTTGCGCGCATTCAGTTCACGCCCGACATGATGCCGGGCGACGTAACAGGCTCCGAAATCTTGGAGGAAGATAGGGTTACGGGTCATCGGTCCTATCGCTTCATGAAGGGGCCGGTCTTCACCAATATCCTCCTCGCTGACGAGCTCAACCGCACGCCGCCCAAGACCCAAGCTGCCCTGTTGCAGGCCATGGCAGAGCGGCAGGTCTCCACCGCTGGGCAGACCCGCGCCTTGCCACAGCCTTTCTTGGTCTTGGCGACGCAAAATCCAATCGAACAGCACGGCACCTATCCCCTGCCCGAGGCGCAGCTCGACCGATTCATGTTGGCTGTGCACGTGGATTATCCGAATCATGACGAAGAGGTGGAGATCGTGCGGCGGACGACGGCAGGGCCGCTGCCGAACATCGTGCCAGTGCTTACCCAGGCGGACGTCCTACGAATCCAGGCGCTCGTGCGGCAGGTGCCCGTCGCTGACCATCTCGTGTCCTACGCCGTCGGACTCTGTCGCGCGACGCGCCCACAAGACGAGGCTTGCCCTGCTGCGCTCAAGCCACTGATCGATTTTGGGGCCAGTCCACGGGCCTCCCAGGCACTGATTCTCGGGGCGAAGGCACGGGCCGTCCTCGATGGTCGGGCGACTCCCGAGCGGGCTGATGTCGATCAGATGGCCACCCCGGTGCTCGCCCATCGTGTGGTGCCCAGTTTTCGAGCCGAGGGCATGGACGCACGCGAGCTGATCGAGCGACTGCTCGCCGCTCGCCGCTGAGGCGTATCGGATCATGACAACCGCCACTGAACTCCTGCGCGCGGCAACGGAGGTGGTCGCAGCCTTGCCCAACGCCGCCGTCGGACACCGCCATGCGATCGATGGTCGCGTCGGTGGCTTGCACCGCGGGATGCGTCGCGGTGGTGGCGTGGAGTTTGCGGAACATCGGGACTATGCCCCGGGCGACGACCTACGCCGGCTCGATTGGCGTGCGTATGCGCGCAATGACCGGCTCAGTGTGAAGCGATTTGAGCAGGAGGTTCACGGCCAAACCACCGTGATCATCGATAGCTCCGCCTCTATGGCGCTTGCTGAGGGCAGCGGCGCCGGGCCAGTCGTCGACAAGTGGGCTCAGGTGCAGGTGCTCGCCGCCGCGATCGCGCTGATGGTCGGCCGGCAGCGAGATGAGTTGGCGCTGACCGTCGCGGATAAGCCAGACCATTCTGTTCGTCCCGGCCCGGGCCAGGTAGAGCGGGTGATGGCGTCTCTGGCGACCCTATCGCCCGAAGGCGCGCGCGGCCTGCTGGCCCTCGACATCACGCGACCTATCCGCGGGCTTGTGATCGTTTTGAGCGATCTGCTTGCTGACCCTTCAGCGGCGATCGCCCCCCTCGCCACCCTGCGCCGGGCAGGGGCGCAGGTGGTGTTGCTCCAGACCCTGCATCCGCTCGAGCTACGCTTCGGTTTCAAGGACGTCATCGCGCTGTCCTGCGCAGAGGTGGGAACACGAACGACCGTGGAGCCGCGCGCGATTCGCCAGCGCTATTTGACGATGATGCGCGCTCACTGCGACGCCGTGGCGGAGGCCTGTGCAGCGGGCGGTGTCCACTACGACGCCGTTGACCTGGGCGAGTCGCTGACGCCTGTCGTGGGCCGATGGCTGGCGGGGCGGGGGCTGCGATGAGTTTCGGACAGCCACAGATGCTGCTCTTTGGCTTGGTGGCGCTGCTGCCGCTCGTTCTGCACCTCATCGGTCGGCGCAAGGCGCGCGCGGTCTCGTTTTCTGCCTTGGCATTTCTGTTGGCCCATGATCGCAGGCGTGCGCGTGCGCTGGTGTTGGAGCAGCGCCTGCTGGTCGCGCTCCGTATGGCGATCGCTGGTTTGGTCGCGCTGGCCTTGGCACGACCGATGCTGCCCGATTGGTCCGCAGATGCCGGCCTCGCGCTCGGTCAGGGGCCGGTCGCGGTCGCGATTGTGCTCGACGATAGCCTGTCGATGGCGAGCCGATTGGGCGATCAAAACCGCATGTTTGCGGCAAAAAAGCGCGCTCGCAGCTTAATTGCTGGGCTACCAGCGGGGTCCCTCGCCCTGGTTGTGACCAGCAGTCGGCCTGCACGGGCGATGCAGCCGCGTCTGTCTGCTGATCTGCGCTCCGTGGCCGCCGACGTCGATCGCCATGCAGTGAGTTCACGGCCTGACGACGCGGCGTCTGCGCTGCGGATCGCGCGCCGCTTGCTGGCCGATGCACCGCTCAAAAATCGCCAAATCGTGGTCATCTCTGACCTCCAAAAAGGCGGCTGGCAGATCCTCAGGCGCCCGCCCACCGCGGTATCCAGGGTCGTTGTCCCGGTCGGAACGCCTGTTGATGACACTGAGATTGTCGACGTGTCCGTTGAACCAGCGACCGATCGCGGCGCCCAGTTTGTGCAGGTGCGGGTGCAGCTGCGCCGCCGTGGCAAGACGCCGTGGCAGGGGCAGGTGACCCTTCATCTTGGCGACAGAGAGGTGCGGCAGCGGGTGACCGTGCCGGCGGGAGAGGTCATGGCCCACAGCTTTGTGGTTCCAGCCGTCGCCGATCGGGCTGAAGTGACGCTCGAACACGAGGGCTCGCAGTCGTTCGATGGGCAGCCCGGCAACGATCGGCGTCACGTTCTGGTGGGCGGGGGCAGCACGCTGCGGGTGCTGGTCGTCAACGGTTCGCCGCGACCGGTGCCCAGGGACGACGAGACGTTCTTCTTGGTCCAGGGGCTCGCCGCAGGACGTCAGCGCGCCGACGAGCTGCGCATCGATGTCACGCAGTCCTACAGTCAGCAGCCATGGGACGTGTTGGTGCTCGCCAATGTGGCCGAGCTATCCGGGGCGCACGTTGGCGAGATACGTCAGCGCGTCGCCGCTGGTGCAGGAGTGCTGCTGACCACGGGTGACGCCGTCGCGCAAGCCCCCTCGCCGTGGCTCCATCACCTGTGGCCCCTGCCGATCAGCAACCCGAGTGCGGCGTGCGATGTGCGCCTAGGGTCGAGTCGACTGGGAGCGCAACAGCCGAAGACGCAGGCCTTGCAGCGGGAGTTGGGCCTGACAGTGCTGCCCGCCATGCGACATGGCCGGGTTCGACGACGGCTACTGTTGAAGCCTCACTCGCAGCTGCGATCTTCGACGCTGGTCAACTATGACGATGGTGTGCCGGCATGGGTCAGCGTGCCGTACAAGAAGGGAAAGATTGCGCTGTGGACGACGAGCATCGATCGCGATTGGTCGGATCTGCCCATGCAGACCGGGTGGCTCGCCTTTGTACGGCAGCTGATTTGGACGACGGCTGGCCGTAAGGCGACGCTGGGTAGGCGGGTCGTCGACAGCGGTGCACCGGTTCTACTCGAGCGCAAGGCGACGGACCGGGAGCTGATCCTGCTGCGCGGCGAGCGTCGCCAACGCACGATCGACATCACCGATCAGCCGCCAGGTCTCTGGCGTGTGAAGGGGTTGGAGCAGCCCGGGCTTTGGACCTTGCGTGTGCGCTCAGACAAGGGTTCGCGCGAGGCGTTCGTCATCGTGCGGCCGCCCGCGACGGAGAGTGTAGCCCAGCTGGACAAGGCGCCGGATCGCAGCGCTGCATCTGATGGGTCGGGCGAAGCAGCGACGCCGATGATGCCCGCGTGGTCCTTGGCGCTCGCTGCGCTCTTCGGGTTGCTCTTGGCCGAGGCGCTCCTGTTGCGTCGTACCAGTCAGTAGACGAGCCGGTCTCTATTGGGGGCCTGCTTGGGACTGCGGCGTCGCCCCCGAGCGTCTGTGATGGCGCCACAGCCAAGCGCCGTAGCCGACCAGCAGCAGACAGGCCAGCTGCATCAGACTCAGCGGGCCGAGCAGCTGTGGAAAGGGCTTGAGTCCCTCCCAGAAAAAGCGCTGCGCCCCGTAAAATAGCGCTAATAGCGCAAATCCACCTTCTGTGGCCCAGACTCGACGCCGCGCGAGTCCCCATCCGAGCCCGATCGAAAAGAGCCCCATCATCACAGACTCATAGAGTGCGACGGGATGGCGCGGGATGCCGTCCGCCAGCGCGATGGCCCAAGGGACATCGGAGGGGATGCCAAACGTCGCGTCATCCAGGCCGCTGAGCTGGCAGCCGACCCGACCGACCGCTACCCCCACAGCAAAGGGAAGGGCCCAGATGGCGCCGGTGGATGCCTGCAGCCCGATGCCGCGCTTATATACTTCGACCGTCAGCGAGCCCCCGAGCAGCGCGCCCAAAACCGAGCGACCGAGGCGCATCTGCCCGGCCAGCAGCAAGTTGACGCTCCCGAGCAGGTAGGCACCAAGACAGACGCCAACGATGAGACTGGCGAGGTACGGCAAACTGCGGACCGTCGGCGTGGCCGGGAGCCAATGGCGTCTCACCCACCAGGCGGTGGCTGCGCTCAGGGACCAGGCTAGTATATCGAACAGGGCGTGCAGGGTCATAGGTGCTTGCTGGGCGAGGGAGGGCCGGGCAGGCGCTCGGAGTGGACACGGATGACGCAGCCGTCCGATGTGGTCTATTCTGAGGCATCACAGGCCCGCGTGTCTTGCTCGTTGAACCCAAGCAGCCGATGGCGGGCACACGCACTTGCCGGAGAGACCAATCACCATGGCGAACGGAACCCTTCGAACCGTAGGACTCGCTGGACTCGCAGTCGTCGGCTTTCTGTTGATCGCTGCACCAGGCGCCTGTGGGTTGATGCTGGGTTGGAGCATCGTTTTTGACGAGAGCAATGACGCCTCCTTCTTTGGAAGTCTCTTCGACGTGTTGCCGTACGCCGTCATTAGCGGTGTCCCCATGGTGGTTGGCGCGGTGATGCTCTTTGTCGCCGTGCGTTTGGGCCGCAAGTCCTCGAAAAGCGCCGCGGACAACTGAGTGACTGGGGTCGACGTCTGTCGTGCTGACGGGCGCTGCGTTTGGATCTTGGCAGAGACCCCACCGGGGTGGCACAAGGGCCGCTGGAGGATAGATGCCACGGATCAGCGCCATTATTCCGAGTCGCAATCGCAGCGGTCAGCGGCTCGACAACTGCCTGCGATCCCTGCGTTGGCAGGACGTGCCCGCAGCGAGCCTCGAAATCGTGCTGGTGGATTTTGGCTCGGACCCCGATCACGCCGCCTCGGTCGCTGAGGTAGCCGCCAAATACAATGCGGTGCTGGTGCGGGTTGAGGATACAGGCCTGTGGAATCGCAGTCGCGCCCTCAACATTGGGATTCAATCGGCCACCGGTGAGCTGTGTTTTTGCACGGACGCCGACATGATCTTCGCGCCGAACTTTGTCAGTCAGTTGCTTGAGGCCTCCACGGCTGAAGCGGACAACGCGCTGATCCTCTGTCGCTGTCATGACTTGGCGGAGGGCGCCGTAGACGGGGCGGTCTCGGTGGCCGACTACCCAAAACTGCGCGAGACGGCCGAGGTGCGTGACACTAGCGGAACCGGGGCTTGCCAAGTGGCGCGCCGGGACTTCTTTGTCGCCGTGCGCGGCTACGATGAAGCCTTCAAGTTCTGGGGCGCAGAAGACAACGACATGGTCTCGAGGGCGCGCCGATTCGGACTGAGTCGCGTCTGGCTTGGCGAGGACACGGCGATGCTGCACCAGTGGCATGCGACCACCAAGAATGACCGCCCGATCCGCCGCAAGCTCAACTCGTGGCGCTACAAGCTGACCCGTCACATCGTGGTGAAAAACCGCAAGCGCTGGGGGCTGGAGCTGGGCTAGGTGCGCGTCTGTGTGGCAGTGCCGGCAGGCTCAATTCTGCCCATCGGTCAGGCTGCGAACGAAGCGCAGGGAACGCTCGCCACCGACCTCGCCGTCAGTGATGGCTTCGTAGTCGACGGAGCGGAAAGCGCGCACACTGCCCAAGTTTTCGGGCCGAATCGTCGCCAATAGCTTTTCAAATCCACGCTCACGGGCCGCCTGTTCCAGCGCGCGAAGGGCCCGCCTGCCCACCCCGCGACCGCGGGCTTCGGGGGCGATGTTGATGCTGACCTCGGCCAGGGTGTCTGAGACGTACTGCAAACGAACAAAGCCAGCGCAGAGCGGCGGCGTGTCCGGCAGCATCGCGATGAACAGGTGGCGGTCGGGCCGCTGCAAGGAGTTTTCAAACCAGGCCGCGTGGATCTGCCTCGTGATGACCGCGGTTTGAAAAGACGCCGCGCGGGTATCCGGGTCGTTGGCCCAGGCCAAGGTCGCTTCCATGTCACTGGATGTCGCTGGCCGGAGATACAGGTCGCTCATGAGGCGTGCGCGGCGGTGAGATGCGCTTCGGAGAGGACCGCATCTGCTGGTAGGTCGACGGCGGCTACAGTGCCGAGCACACGAGGCAAATCCGAGGGCGCGAGCCCATCTTCACGCTTACCGCGGCGCAGCACATCGATGTTATCGCGGGAAAACGCCTCACCCTTGGCGATCGGCTGCGTGGTGAACAAGGTTCGGCGGGCAAAGGCCCGCAGCTCCTCTTCGGCGGGATCGATGGCGCCTGCATCCGTCGCCTTCTTGCCGCTGCCCAGGGCGCACTCCACGTCGCGCACCCGTTTGACCAAGCGCGCGAGCTCATGGGGCTCGACGGCGAACGCGTTGTCTGGGCCCGGCAGACGGTTGGACAGGGTGAAGTGTTTTTCTACCACCACAGCGCCGAGCGCCGCTGCAGTAGCCGGGGCGACGACCGGGTCGCGACTGTGATCGGACAGCCCGCTCGGCACGCCAAATCGCTCACGTAGATCCACCAGCGCACCGACATTGACCGAGGCCAGGGGCGCTGGATAGGCGGCCGTGCATTGGAGCAGCACCAAGCCCGCGCAGCCCGCGTCAGCCAGCACCTGCACCGCTTGCGCGATCTCGCCTGTGGTCGCCGCGCCCGTGCTCATGATCACCGGTTTGCCCGTCTGCGCGATCGCCTTGAGCAGCGGGTGATGGGTCAGCTCATAGCTCGCCACCTTCCACGCCTGCATGAAGGGGTCGAGCACCGTCACGGCCTCTTCATGAAAAGGGGTCGACAGAAACCCAAGCCCACGACTGCGTGCCCGCTCGGCCAAGGTCGGCAGCCAACTCTCTGGCATCTCCATGTCGGCGATGATGTCGAAAATGGAGCGTTCATCGCCCAAATAGTCACTTTTTCCGGCACTTTTTGCGTAAAGCCGCTTGGCCTGGAAGGTCTGGAACTTGACCGCATCAGCGCCCGCATCGGCAGCGGCATCGATGAGGGCCAAGGCCGTGTCCAAGCTGCCGCCGTGGTTGCTGCCCGCCTCGGCGATGACGTAGCAGGGGTGGCCCGGGCCGACCGTCCGTCCGTCGATCGAAAAGGGGCGATTGAGCGTGTTGGGCGTCCCTTGCATCGGGGTCTCCATGGCGCCAGGCGCGCGGTTCGTGGGAACGCGACCTGGGCTGAGGTTGTGTGGCCGCGCGATTGGAAGATCGACGGGGCCGGTACCATACAAGGTCGTCGCTCAGGCGGCCACGACAGGATATCGGGGCAGCTCAGGGCTCGGCTTTCGCAGCCGCAGTTGCCCGGTTGGCGACGGCTTGGACCATGGCATCGACCACGCGAAAGACACCGCGGCCATCGATGAGCCGTGCGCCAGACCGGCGCATCTCAGTCAATGCGGACGCGTCGGCCAGCAGCTCGGCGGCGGCAGCGGCGAGGTCATCCGCGCTGATGTCTGCATGCCAGCCTGGCACCCGTCCGGCGCCGGAGTCGGAGAGCCCAGCGGCCACCACGCGTTGGTTGTCCGCCAGCGGAACCGCCACCGGAACGACATCACGGGCGAGCAGCTCCCAGCAGGTCGAGCCGGCGGCGCACACGGCCAGCGTCGCGCCGTCCATCCACTGAGCTACATGGGCGAGGGAGCGATGCACGGTGAGGCGCTTTGGGGTTGTTGCCGCCGTTGCCGCCACCGCCGCCACTGCCGCTACTTCTTCTTCCTCTTCTGCCAGCGCTTCCGCCAGGGCCGTCAGCTCGGCTGCGGTCTCTGAGCTGGCGCCTGAGCCGAGCAGCACGTCGATCTGTACGCCTTCGGGCAGCTTCGTGAGCAGGGCGCGGGTGACCGGCAGCGTCCAGCCGCCGAGGTCGGCACCGCCGAAGTTGACCAGGACCCGCGGCAGCTCGTCCGTGGCGACCCGCGGCGCACGCAGCGAGGGTCGCAGCAGCACAAAGGGGGCGCCGGCGAGCACCTGGCAAGCGCGATCGGTACGACTGGGCGCCATGACATAACGCGTCCCATCAAAACCGACGTTCTGGTTGATGACCACATCGGCTTCTTGGCCAAACGCGGCGAGATCGTCGATGGCGGCCAGGGGCAGGGCCGCGGCTACGGTCTGCTGCCACGGCTGCCGAAAGGGGTAGCCGTCGACCAGCACCAGGGTCGCGTTCAACTCGGTGGCGATGGCGATTGTGCGTTGCGCGTCGGCCTGGCAAGCGTCGGCCACATCGTCAGGTCCGCCCTTGCCCGCGATGGCCGCTGGCGCGCTGAGCGCCCGGAATTCCGCCCCGATTGCGCTGAGACGGCTCGCGACAGGGCCGCCTAGTCCCCATCCGAGCAGGGTCACGCGCCCACCTGCGTCGATCCACGCGCTGGCGATGGCCTCGACCCGGGCCATGTGGCCAAACCCGATGCCGTCACCCGCATCGACTCGGGCGAGCAGGTGCTGCCCGGTCACCGCACGGGCGCGCAGCTCTTCGGCCGAGGCCGTGCCGCGTTGCTGCACACCCTGTTGCAGCGCCATGACCTCGGGATGCTGTTCAAGCCAGGCGCAGGCACTGGCGGCATCGGCATCTGGCCCCAGGGCAGCCACCACAGCCCGCATCACCATCAGGTC
The DNA here is from genome assembly GCA_023954815.1 of Myxococcales bacterium. Taxonomy (GTDB): domain Bacteria; phylum Myxococcota_A; class UBA9042; order UBA9042; family UBA9042; genus UBA9042. The sequence continues at coordinate 15,397 of JAGSHB010000127.1, forward strand.
AGCAGGGGTGTCCACCGTCAGGCGCAAATGGCTGAGATCAGGCCCCGGTGGATCGGTGTGATCGATGCGCACATCTGCGCGGCCGCCGTAGAGCCATGGCGTCACATGTTCGCGCTCGCCGGGCGCGGAGGCTTCTTTGTGGGACCGCTGCAGCACGTCCTGCGTCATGACCTCGGTGTCGAGCCCGTGCGGGATGCGACGTGTATGACCGCGCTGGTTGCGCAGGAAATCAAGGGGCTCGCCTGCAGCCCGGCGTCGGATGAACTCCCCGACGACGCGATCGACCTCTTCACCCGAGATCAGCGGGCAATCCCCCGTCAGGCGCACCACCACATCAGCATCCGGCGCCGCTCCGGCGAACCGAGCCAGCACATCGGACTCTGAGCCGCGAAAGACCCGAACCTGCGGGCCGCTTTGGTCCTTGGCGAGTTCGGCGACCGCGGCTTCGAGGGCGTCGTCCCCCGGCGCGGTGGAGGTCGCGATGACGAGGCTATCGAGCGTGGTGCAGCGCCGCAGACGCTGGAGCAGATGGGCGATGGCGCTACGGCCGCCGATATCTTTTAGCACCTTGCCGGGCAGGCGTGACGAGCCCATGCGGGCCTGAATCACCGCCGCGACATGGGGCTTCTGGGTGGTGCTCATGAGGCGCGCTGGTCTACAGCTGCTGGTTGTGCGAGCGCATTTTTCAACGCGGTGACCACCCGATCGACATCGGTAAGGGCCAGCGTGGGGTAGAGCGGCAGGGAGAGCGCGCCGTCGAAATAGCGCTGAGCGCCCGGAAAATCAGCCATCTTGTGCCCGCGCGCCTTGTAGTACGGCTGCGCTGGCACGGGGATGTAATGAACCTGGGTGCCGATGGAAGCGGCTCTCAACGCGGCCATGACCTCGCTGCGGGTGCGCCCAAACTCGGCGAAGTCGATTTGCACGGCGTACAGGTGGTAGGCGCTGGTGTCGTGACCGCTGTCCATCGCCGCGGTGCGCACCGGCGAGACCCCAGGGACCTCAGCGAGCAAGGCATCGTACCGGGCCGCGAGCGCCTGCCGCTTGCCGACAAAATCGCCCAAACGTCGCAGCTGGTTGATCCCCAGCACACACTGGATGGCCGACAATCTCAGGTTGTAGCCCAGCTCGATCTGCTCGTAGTGCCAGGGGCCCGCATCCGGCTCGGTGAAGTGCTCGGCGCGCCGCTCGATGCCGTGGTCGCGAAATCGCCGCAGACGCACCGCCAGCTCGTCGTCTTCCGTCAAGATCGCGCCGCCCTCGCCGGTGGTGATGTGCTTGACCGGATGAAAGGACAAGATCGCCATATCCCCATAGCGGCCGTTCCCAATCGGCTCGCCGCCAAAGGTCGCGCCCAAGGCGTGGGCCGCGTCTTCAATGAGCACCAGGTTGTGGCGGTCGGCAAAGGCGCGGCATGCGGTCAAATCCACCGGCGCACCGTTGAGATGCACGGGGATGATCGCCTTGGTCTTGGGCGTGACCAGGGTCTCGGCGTGGGCCAGATCGATCAGCCCAGTTTGCGGATCAACATCGACAAATACGGGCTCTCCGCCCTCATAGCGCACGCAGTTGGCGCTGGCGACGAAGGTGATCGCGGGGACGAGAACCTCATCTCCGGGACCGATTTTCGCGGCAAACGCCGTGGCGTGGAGCGCGGCGGTGCCATTGCTCACCACGACGGCATGCTTGGCGCCCACCCGCTCGGCCAGGGCCTCTTCAAACGCCGGAATCATCGGCCCGGTGGTGAGGTAGTCCGACCGCAGCACACCGACCACCGCTTCGATGTCCGAGTCGTCGATGGTCTGGCGGCCGTAGGGCAGAAAGGGCAGGTCAGTCATGAGAGATCCTCGTCCGTGGGGCCGGGTCGTATCTGGGACGATCGGCCGGGCGACCGGAGCGTAGACGCGTGTCTAGGCCCAAGCAAGGTGGGTCAAATATGCCCGTCGTCTACCCAGAAAATGAGGCGCGGACCTGCGAGTTTTCAGTCGTCACTGTTACGATTTGTGTGCAGCCACGACCCCACAAGGTCACCGGGGAGCTTCCCCATTCCCTAGGCACTCGCTCCGTCTCTTTGACCACCTCTCGTTTTTGACCGCTCGGATCTCTGCACCATGGGCCCAGCCACTCTCATCGTTATCGGACCGGAACCTGCGCTCGATGCCTGTGTTGCCGCTGCTGCCCGTCAGTTGCCGTTTTTGTCGCCGGAGATGCGGGTTCATCAGGCGCCCGCTGGCGATGCCGGTCGGACGGCTGACGACGTCGTGCGGGTGGTGCAGTGGTCGCCGCGGTCTCCTCACCGCCATCCCGCTGCACAGACCGTGACCCCAGATGGCGCTTGGTTGGCGTGTTCGGGCTGGTGGTTGGCTGCGGACTTGGCGCCGAGTTCTGGCGGGTTGGCGGGTGCTGCTCCGGCGCTGCTGGCCGAGGCTGCGGCGCAGCGGCTTTGGCCCTTGTCGGCCGATGTTCACGGGCAGGGAGCGCTGTTTTGGCAACGCCCAGGCGGCCCGGTTTCGGCGACCTGCGATTATCACGGCGGCGGGTTGTTGTTTCACGGCACGGCTGGTGGCGTCACAGCGCTGGGGTCGCGGGCGATGCTGGTCGCGGCCGCGCTCAATCCCACCCATGGCCCCGAGTTGGAGCCAGCGGAGGCCCTCTGGCCGCTGACGAAGATGGGCGCGCCGCTCGGCGCGGAGACGGCGTGGCGCGGCGTGCAGCTACTCGCTCAGGGTGCCCGCCTCGATGTGAAGGCCGGCGAGGTTGCTGTGACCTGTGCTCCGCCGCTGCCGCAGAACCTGCACAGCTTCGATGACCTCACCGCCGATCTGCTGCGCCGGCCTCTGGCGCTCGACGCCTACCCCGATCATCCCGTTGAGGTGATGCTATCGGGCGGCAAGGACATTCGGTTGGTGTTGGCCGCCATGGCCGCGGCGAACAGGCTCGGGCGGGTGACGACGACCATCATGTGGGCGCCCGAGGGCGATCCCGACTTGGCCGTTGGGCGGCAGCTGGCGAGCGCGCTCGGATTGCCCCTCGAGCTGCGTGACAGCCCTGTCAGCGCTGGGCCTTGGCAGGAAGGCTTCTTGCGGCACGCGTTCTTGGGGGAGGCGGCCGTTCATGCCTGGGATCGCAAAGGCACGGCCACGGTCCGCGACGTAGTCACCCTCAACGGCTATTTCGGTGAGCTGTACAAGAGTCACGTGCAGCGCAGTTTCGCCCTTGGCGGCTGGGCGCAGCGGCGCTTTTATGGCCGAAACGTCTGGTTTGACCGTCACAACTTGCTGACCGACAAGGCCACCTCCCATCTGCGAGCGCGCTTCGACACCTGGCTGACCGCCTGCCGCCAAGAGAACCACCCGTGGGATCTGCTGCACGACAGGTGGCACCGGGAAGCGCGGATGCAGCGGTGGGTGGGCCACATCCTCAGGGCGGAGGCGTGCGCCAACCCGTGGCTGCAGCTCTTGCCAAGCCAGATGATGCTGGAGCGCTATGTCACAGGGCCGCTCGCCGATCGCACCCAACACCGGCAGCACTACGAGATGCTCCGCCGGTTGGCGCCGGAGCTGCTCGAACTCCCCCTCGCAGAGGATCGCTGGTCTGGCAAGTTGGACCGCAAGTGGACCCCGCCTGCCGCCCAGAGACGCGTCGGTGCAGCCCCATGTGCCCAGGCTGCCCAGTGGCAGCGCCACGGCCGCGAGATGGCTGATTGGCTGCGCTCGGGCAAAGACGACGGCATGATGGC
>JAGSHB010000151.1 GCA_023954815.1 Myxococcales bacterium
GAAAGCGCGGCTTGGCAGGGGCGCTGAGCACGGCCCGCCGATAGAGACTGACCTCGTCGCGCCAAATCTCTAGGTTTGCGGGGTGCAGCCAGGTCAGCATCAGCAGCCAGCCCACGGCGGCGGACCAGCCGACCTTGCGTTGCAGCGACATGGGTTGGTCTGAGTCCGCGTCTGGGCTGGTTCCAAAGAGCGCTGCTGCCCACAACGCCAGCAGGACCATGGGCGCGTAGATGTAGCGGTCTTGTACGAGATCCCCAGGGTTGAACGCCCCGCCCGCTGATACGGCAGCGAGCAACGCCCAGAATCCGCAGCACAGGCACAAGCGAATCGGCCGATTGCGCGACAGCCAGACCATCACCGCGCCAACCACGCTCAAGCCCACAAGCGGGAGCAGCGGCTCGGGGAGCGGGTCGGTATAAGCGACCGAAAGGTGTTGCGGGAACATGGCCGACTGGAGCAGCTGCCAGGCGACTCCCGGAATCTTCGCAGCGAGGCCGGTGAAGTCGCGCGGTCCCACGGCTTGCTCCGTGGCCGGCAGCAGGAGGGCGCGCAGCAGGACAGCGAGAGCGATGGCGCCCAGGTATGGGCCACCCGTGCGTGTGGCTTGCAGCCAGCGATGAGGCCACGGTACGGCGGGCGTGTCAGGGGACGACGGCGGCTGACTCGGACCCACCAACAGCGCGAAAAGCCCAGGAAGTGGGGCCAAAAGCCAAGCACGCTCCAGGGTGAGCGCCGCTAGCGCGAGCAAGACAAAGGCAGGCCAGGACACGCGCGGCCAACTGCGAACGGCCACAATCAGCGCGCCGTACGCCAGGATGGCCGAGAGCGGATCGCTGAGCGCGGAGATCCAGGTGGCGCCTTGAATCATGAGGGGGTGCAGCCCCACAACCGCCGTCGCGAACAGCGCCGCAGGCCGCCCCAGACACAGCGCGCGCGCGAGAAGATAGGTGGTCACAACCAACAGGAGGTGGAGCATCAGGCTGAGTAGGTGCCAGCTCCCCGCATCCGAGCCGAAGGCCATCCATGCCGTGGTCTGCACCATCGCCGTGATCGGACGGTAGAAGCCGCCGGCGCTCTTCCACTGATCGAAGGACCACATCGACGAGGTCCACGCGTCGGCCAGACCCTGCCAGGAATGAAGGCGCCCGTTATGGACCAGCAAAGTGTTGTCGTCGTAGACAAAACCAAACGTGCTGACGGATCCATACAACGCCGCGGTGAGCGCGACGATTCCGGCGAGAACCCACCACATCCGCAGCGAACGGGCGGTTGGCTGGCTGCTTGGAGGTGGGGTGTCGCTCATGACGAGTGCAGGACCTGGTTTGTGGCGCCGAAGCTGGCCTGATTGTGCCTTTGGCCACAGTGCCGCATGGATTGGCCGGCAAACAAGGGCACGTTGGCCACAATCCTCGCTGGCATCCCGACCGGCAAGTCGCTATCTTGCGCACCGCTTGAGACCGCCCGGAGCCTGAACATGCGTATCTACTTCAAGAAATCTAACCTGTTGGCCTTGGCTTGCGCGCTGACTTTGGTCGTCGCTGCCGCTTGCAGCAGTGAGTCCGGTGAGGGCAGCAGCCCCGCTGGCGAGGATGGCAGCCAGACGAGCGCAGATGGCGCTTCGACCCTGGAAGATGGGCAATCTGGCGCTGATAGCGCTTCGGGGACGGATGCGGGGGCGAGTACGGACGCTGGCTCCGGTGGCGCCGCAGACACGACCCAAGCCGATAGCGGTCCGGCAGATACAGGCGCAGCCGATACAGGTAGCGGCGGCGGCACCACGGATACCGGCAGCGGCGGCACCACGGACACGGGCAGTGGCGGCGGCAGCGCTGAGGCTGAGATGCTCAAATGCCTCACGCAGAAGTGCAGCAGCGAAGTGACGGGCTGCCTCGGCGATTCAGATTGTGGCAAGGCGGTTGGCTGTCTCGGCGGCTGCAAGGGCGACACGACTTGCCTGATCGGATGCGGCACGGGACTGTCGAGCGGCGCGCAGCAGAAGCTACTCGCGGTCATGCAGTGCGGCGGCCAGCAAGGCTGCATCAACCTCGGCGGCGGCGGCGGCGGCGGTGGTGGTGGCAAGTGCGGCGACGGCACCTGCGACCTGGGCGAGCAGCTCACCTGCCCCAAGGACTGCCCGCAACCCCAGTGTGGTGACGGCAAGTGCGAGACCGGCGAGCAGATCTTGTGCCCGAAGGACTGCGGCGGTGGCGGCGGCGCTAAATGTGGCGATGGCACCTGCGATCTCGGCGAGCAAATCACCTGCCCGCAGGATTGCGGCGGTGGTGGCGGCGGCAAGTGCGGCGACGGAAACTGTGACCTGCCATCGGAGACCACGATGACCTGCCCGCAGGATTGCGCTGGTGGCGGCGGTGGCGGTCAGTGCGGAGATGGGCAATGCCAGACGGGCGAGCAAATCACCTGCCCGCAGGACTGCTCCGGTGGTGGCGGCACCAACCTGACGACGTGCATCTTCCAGAAATGTGCGACCGAGTCGACCGCTTGTGTGCTCGACTTTGCTGGCTGCTCGTCCGCTGGGGTTTGCGTGGCTGGCTGCAAGGATTCGACCTGCGTGGCGAAGTGCGGAGACAAGCTCACGGGCGCCTCTCAAACGAAGTTCCAAGCCCTCCGCGCCTGCGTCGACAAGAACTGCTTCACGCCGTAGCCATGTGCCGCGTCATTTCACGACCATCGCAGCACACCGCTACGATCCTGTCTATTTGGGGTTACGAGCGCCCCCCAGCCGCGACCTCTCCGTCTATCGTGAGGACGATGTCCTGGGTCAGCTTGGTCAACGCTTCGATCTGTTGGAGTGCGAGTTTGCCGGTGGCCAGCATGTCTTTGCAGGCGAGTCCCACGCGCTGCACGACGTCGATGTCGGTCATCACAGGCACCTCGGAGATCACGCCGCTGTCGACCAAATGAGCCGCGAGTTCTTCCGCTTTCTTCCGAGGAAATCGTGAGATTTCGCTGATTCTTGTCAGCGCCACCGCCGGCTGGTGACCGTGCTCGGACACGATGTCTCTCGCGCGATGTTCGAACGTCTTGCTGACCGCGCCGCTGGCGCTGATGTCAGCCCAGGTGATCGGCCGGTCCCGCCCAATGCGCAGCTGACTGAGGATGTGACGTACGACGAATGCGCGCGTAGACGCCAGAGACAACAGCGCTGCGGGCAGCGCCGGCGCGGGTTGTTGAGCGGCGACCTGCAGCTGACCCACGTGGCTGAGGCTCGCTTCAGCGGCACGCCACGCCGCCTCGGGATGGTCGAAGAGCAGCAGGAGCAGCGGCCAGCGTTCAACCGGATCATATAGCTGTGGCCGCGCCCATCCGCGGGCTGCGATGAGCCCGCTGAGGTCGCTCGCGAGTGCGGCTGGGAAGGGTAGACGGGGCTGAACTTGCACGCTGGTGGGGCCAGCGGCCCACGCCTCGGTCGTGTCTTGGTCTGTCAGCGAGGCGACGAATGGTTCAGGGAAGTCGCCGTCTCGGGCGCGCGCCTGCCAGGCGGCAACCTCGTTGGGATCAGGCGTGGCGTAGAACACCTGTCGCCCACCCGCGGCGAGCTCCAACACCGCGTCGGCCACGGCACCAAAACGGTCTGGGTCGGCGGTCGACAACACCTCATCGAGAAAGAGCGGCAGCGGCGGGCCGTCTTGTTCGGCGTGCTCAAGGTAGGCCAATCGGGCAGCGAGCAGCAGCTGGACCCGCGTACCAGCGGATAGCTCGCCCAGCGATTGGCGACGTTGGCTCACGAGATCCACCGCGCCAAACCGACCGTCGGTATCCAGCCGAAGCTCGTAGCGGTCTTGGGTAAATCGCAGCAACCACTGTCGCGCCCGAGCGAGGAGGGCGGGGGTGTGGTCGAAGTCGCTTTGCAGCCACGCCAGGAGGCTCGCCCTGGCGTGGGTCGCCTGCACCGTCAGGCAATTGGCCGCCAGCGTGTCTTGGGCCTTGGTCCGTGCGGCGACAGCGTCGGCGACAGTTGTGCCGCTCATGGCTGCGCGCACACTTGCCTCGATGGCGATGATGTCGTCCTGCACCGACGAGTCGCTGAGCTGCTGAAGCCTTGCTTTCTCGGCCTGCAAAGCCGGTTTAGCGCTCGGCAAATCGGTGGGCAGCGGTCGTTTGGTCCGTTCGATCTGAGCGGTCAGACCGCGTTCCAGATTCTCCAACTTCACCCATGTCTGATGCGCCTCTTCGAGGGCAGCCAGCGTATGGGCTGCGCCCCTGTGCAGCCCGCACTTGTCTAAGAATGCGTCACGCGCGGCGGTCGCGGTTTGCAGTTCGACTGCGAGCTCGCGTAGCCGCTCATTCGCGTCGTTCAACTGCTGACTCGCACGCAGCCAGGCGCTGCGCTGGTCGGCCACAAGCTGTACGGCGCTGGACAACGCCGCTGGATCGACGAGTGCAGCTGTGGTCCCTCCGTCGCTGCCGTCGCCGCCATCACCGACGCCACCGCGCAGCTGTCGCAACTCGCCGCCCAAGGCCAACCGCAGTTGCCGAAGGTCGCTACGCGCATGCTCGGCGAGCGCCTCTGTGCGAGCGGCATCCGCCAGCGCCTCAGCCAGGGTGATGAGCCGCTCTGCCTGCACATGCAGCGCCAGGCCAGGCAGCTCGGTTGAGAGGCCGTACGCTTCCGCGGCGTCGGCCAGCTCCTGATGGCGGGCGTCCACAGTGCGGCCGGTCGTCGCAGCCATGGCGGCGAGCGCCTGTTGGTCCGCTAGATGCTGGCGTGCGGTGCCATCGCGTTGGATGTCGCTGTCGAGTGTGGTGCGTCTTGCTGCAACGGCGCCATGGGTCCAGGTTGCGTCCACCGATAGCGCACCAAAACCCGCCGCACGGTAGCGCTCCTCGATAGCACCGGCGAATGCGTTGCCATCCAAGGTTGGTGGCTCAACTTTCGGGCCGACCAAGAGGCCCGCAGCGACCCCAGCGCAGCCAACACCCAGCAAGAGCAGCGCCGTACTTGCCCAGGCGGGGCCGGCCAATCCCAACCCGACACCGGCGGCGAGCAGCATCACGCCGAGCGCCAACAGGCCGGCAGCTAGGGGCGTGCGACGTGCGATGGTCGCGCTGACCTCCCGCTCTCGCACCGCCGTCAGCCACTCACCGAGCAATGACCGCTCTGTTTCGAGCGCGCTGCGTTCAGCTGCAGGCAGGGGCGTCGCGACCACGCGGGACTGGGTCTGCGCCTGAAGTCGCTGCAATCCCAGCAGCTCGGCCTGGGCAGCGGCGAGGGCGGCGCTCGACGTGGCCAGCGACTCCAGCGCCGCTCTCCCGGGAAGGTCGCCTACAGCTGGGCGGTCCCACACTTGGCCGATAACGCTGCGTGCCCGTGCAGCGGCATCTTGGGCCTGCGTGGTGAGATGCCGGCAGTGGGCGCTGTCGGTCGTGATGCGCTGCGCTGCCCGGACCCACGCAGAGATGGCCTCGGCTCCTGGATCGCCAGAATCGAAAGCGAGATCTGCACGTTGGTCCCTGATTTTATCGACTTTTTTTCGTTGAACGGCTTGTTCGCTTTCCTTGCGCGTCACAGCTTCAGTGAGTGCTTCAAACCGTACCGTGGCGTCCTCTGGCAGGCGCTTCGCAGCGGCTGGTACGTGCGCCATCGCCTCCTGTGTCCGCGCCAGCTCGTCTTCCCACTCGCATATGCGCAGCGCTTGCTCCACTGCGGCCAACCGCGCAGGGGCTTGATTGACCAACTCTTCCTGCGCGCGCAGTGCCGCGAGCTGCGCTTCGCGGGCGGCGAGGGTGTCCGTGTCATCCAATGCGCGCCGCAGCGCCAGGGTTGCCTCCCGTTGCTTGCCCAGCAGCTTGGCGTTTGGCCTGCGTTTGGGCGTCACCCTGAGCGCTGCCAAATCGTAGCCGCCGTGCAGCTGGCGCATGACCTCTTGCGCGATGGCCTGATCGGAGCTCGCCTCGGCGCGCAGCAGCTCCTGCAGGGTCAGCTGCCACGGGGTCGCACAATGGGCGGGAACCCCAGGCGCCTCCCCCTCCCACTGCACATGGCCAGCCACGAGGGTGGCGCCCGCTGCGAGATCTGCCTCTCCGAGGAGCCACGTGCTCTGCGCGTGAACGAACGCAGGGGCCATCTTGGGCCACAACAACCCCCGCAGAATCCGGCCGATGGTCGACTTGCCGCTGGCATTGGGCCCGAGCAGCACGACCAGACCAGGCGGCAACCGGCGGAGCGCCAACGGGCCAGGTAGACCCGGTGCGTTGTGAACCTGGACGTCTCGCACGTGCATCAGCGAGCCTCCCCAGCGAGGCGCTGCGCCACGAGCTCATCGAGAATCCCGACCGCGGCAGCGCGAATGGCTTCGGTGTCTGACGGGAGGGCGGCGCTGGCCGCAGCGTCTCGCTCTGTGGGGCGCCCGGACGGTGCTGCTCCGCCCTGAAGCCACGGACTTGGGTCGAACTGCGCCAATTGTGATGCGATCGGCTCGGGGAGCGCAGTCCCGCCATCGAGCGACACAATCAGGCGGGCCAACCTGCCGACCGGCGAGCGCTCTTCTGACAACTTCAGCAGGTCTTGGGTTGGCTGTGTTATCTCGCGGAGGTCGACGACGACCCACGGCACATCGCCCATGGGAAACACCAGCTCTTCCGCGTGGCGACCGGTCACAAACGCCCGAACCAGACTCGGCCTAGGCACGTGGCCGGCCAAACGAATCGAACAGCCCACAGCAGAGAACTCGCCAGCGGCAATCCATGGGTTGTGCGCCGCCTCCTGGGCGAGGGCGACCTCAATGGCGGTGTGCAGGGCGTCATCGAGCTCAGGTGATTCGCTGGCCGCCGAGACGTCGACCTCCAAGTTGAGCCAATGCACCGGGCCAAGCGGGACTTGTTCTGCTGCAACCGTGCCGTCCGCCTGCGGGGTGACCAGCCAGGGGCCTCGCGGGCCTGTCTCGCTGCGATCCAGGCCCACCAGCGAGCCCAGATAGCCCACCGGCGACGGCCCCGAAAAAGCGCTCGGTTGATGAATGTGCCCTAAAAACCAGGCTGCGAGTCCCAAATCAGCTAGCGAACGCGCTGACACAGGTGCGTAGGGGCTCGTCTGCGCGTGGAGGTCCCCGTGCAGGAGACCGATGGTGGGCTGGCCCGCCGTCTGGGCTGCCAGCGCCTCGCGAAGACCGGGCGACGCCAGCGGATCAGCGTGATGGTGACGGGTCGGAAAAGACCAGCCAACGACGCCGATGCCTGAGAGCGCGCGATGTTGCCACTGCCCGCCCGCCCCGAGCAGTTCGAATTCGGCAATGCGGGCCGCGAGACGGGGCAGGGCGAGCGAGTCGTGATTGCCCGCCACACCCAAGACGGCGATCCCATGCGCCACCAGGCGGTCGACGCCGCGCTGTAGGTGGCCAAAGGCCTCGAAACGGTCTTTATCTTGGTCGACCACATCGCCAGCGAGCAACACCGCCTGCACATCTCCGTCAATCGCGAACTGAACCGCCCGCTGCCACGCCGCAATTGGGCTGAGCGCGGCCCCATCGAGGCCCACCCGCGCCAAGCGACCGGGCTGTCGACCGAGATGGAGGTCTCCGATGAGCAATAGGGGGCGTGCCAAGGTGTACCTCGTGATCTGCTGCTGATGCTGACGAGTTCAACATGTCCCACAGCAATGCGACAGGCTGTGGCGTATCGGTGCGACTTGCCGCATGGTGCTGCCTCAGTCGTCCACCCCCTCGCGCACACCCATGACCACTTTCTTCCTCACCGCCGCTCTGCTCGCCATCGGCGTCTTTCTGCGTCACCTCCGCGCCTTGCCGCACGACGCAGACCGCACGCTGAGCGGCTTTGTCATCTACGTCTCGCTGCCCGCGCTCGTTCTGGCGCGGGTGCCGGATCTGCAGCTCTCCGGGGCTGTTTGGGCGCCGCTGGTGCTGCCGTGGTTCATGGTCGCCATCTCGGTTCCCATGGTGTTTGCGCTGGCCAAGGTCTTTCGTTGGAGCCGCGAGGTGACGGGCGCCATGCTGCTCGTGGTGCCGCTGGGCAATACGTCGTTTCTGGGTATCCCGATGGTCGAGGCGATGTTCGGCCCCGTGGGTGTGCCGTGGGCGCTGCTGTACGACCAGCTCGGTTCGTTCCTGGCGCTGTCGATTTGGGGGGCGTTCGTTGTCGCGAGGTGGAGCGGCAAGCCGGCGCCCTCTATCGGGCACACCGCGCTGCAGATCGTTCGCTTTCCGCCCTTCATCGCGCTGCTGCTCGCGGTCATCTCTCGCTGGCTACCCCGCCCGGATGCGTGGGTCGCTGTGCTTGAGGCCGTCGCGTCGTCGCTGGTGCCGGTGGTGATGGTCGCTGTGGGTTTGCAGCTGCGTCTGCGCCTGCCGAAGTCCGATTTTGTGCCGTTCTTCACCGGCCTGACGGTCAAACTAGCGGTCGCGCCGCTCATCGGCTGGCTGCTGTGCGAGGCCGTTGGTTGGGAAGGTCTGCCGACTCAAATCGCCATCTTCGAGAGCGCCATGCCGCCCATGGTCATCGCCGGTGTGCTGGCGACGAGCGCGGGGCTGGCGCCGCGGCTGGTCAGCGCCATGGTGGGCTACGGCATCCTGGTGTCGTTTGCGACCTTGCCGGCGATCCACTGGCTGATCACTCAGACTGGCTAGGCGGCCCGAGAACTAGCGGCCCAAGAACTGGCGGCCCTAGAGTCAGCGACCTGATGGTGACGCTGGGGTCGGGCGAAAATGCCGTAAAACCAGCGGGTAAGCGCTGTTTGGGCTTCACTTATTGTTGAACCTACGCAGCTCTGAGTTCCTGCAGCAGACCGTCCATCGAGGCCCGGGCGTCACCGAAGAGCATGGCCGAGTTGTCATTGTAAAACAGCGGATTGTCGACACCGGCGTAACCAGAGGCCCGAGAGCGCTTGCAGATCACGACCTGCTTGCTGTCCCACACCTTGAGCACCGGCATGCCGTAAATCGGGCTGTCTTCATCGGTCTCCGCGCTCGGATTGACGATGTCGTTCGCGCCGACCACCAAGACCACGTCCACATCACAGAACTCGTGGTTGATCTCGTCCATCTCCATGACGATGTCGTAGGGCACCGCCGCCTCAGCCAGCAGCACGTTCATGTGCCCGGGCAACCGGCCCGCCACGGGGTGAATCGCGAAGGTCACCTCGCAACCGCGGTCACGCAGGATGTCGCACACCTCGCGCACGGCATGCTGGGCCCGCGCTACGGCCATACCGTAACCGGGCGCGACGATGACCTTCTTGGCGCTGAGCAGCCACTCGGCGGTACCGGCGACGTTGGCCTCATGCACGGGCAGGGGCTCACCCTCTTGCGCGGCCTTTTTCGTGGTCGCAGGTGGTTTCGCGCCAAAGCCGCCGAAGACCACATTCCAGATCGAACGGTTCATCGCTTTGCACATGATGTAGCTCAAAATCGCACCGGACGAGCCGACAAGCGCGCCCGTCACGATGAGCAGGTCGTTGCCCAACATGAATCCGGCTGCAGAGGCCGTCCAACCCGAGTAGCTGTTGAGCAAGCTCACCACCACGGGCATGTCGGCGCCGCCAATGGCCACGACCAAGTGCACACCCAGGACAGCGGCGATAACAGCCATCACCAGTACATAGATCCAGGCTTGGCTCGCCTCGGCGCCCATGGACATGAACAGCAGCGCAAACGAGCTGATGACGAGGACGACGTTGAGCGCGTGGCGCCCCGGCAGCAAGAGCGGGCGGCCGCCGACGAGACCTTTCAGCTTGGCCCAGGCGACCACCGAACCCGACGCGGTAATGGCACCGATGAACACGTCGACCCAGATCTCACTGAGCAGCACGGCGTGGCTCGTGACCTCAGGCCCATCGCGCTGAAAGCTCGCCAGACCCACCAACACCGCAGCCGCGCCGACAAAGGAGTGCAGCAGCGCTACCAGCTCGGGCATGGCCGTCATCGCGACGCGAATCGCCAGGAATGAGCCCACGAGCGCGCCGCCAATCAGCGCCGCGAGCACGTGCGGCACGGAGAGATCGCCCATTGCGAGGGCGGTCGCCAAGACGGCCATCCCCATGCCCATAGCGCCGTAGAAATTGCCGTTGCGAGCGGTGGTCTGGCTCGATAGCCCTCGCAAACTCAGGATAAATAACAGGGACGCGAGTAGGTACGCCGCGGCCAACATGACTTCGTGCATGGATGTTCCCTCCGGGGACGAGCTACTTGCGGAACATTCTGAGCATGCGCTCAGTAACGAGAAATCCGCCGGCGATATTGATGGTGGCCAGGGTCACGGCAGCGATGCCGAGCCACCCTGCGAGGCCAAAGGTGCCTTCGGACACCAGCTGCAAGATGCCGCCGAGGACGATGATGCCGCTGATCGCGTTGGTCACGCTCATGAGCGGGGTGTGCAGCGCAGGCGTGACGTTCCACACCACGTGCCAACCGACCACACAGGCCAGCACAAAGACCGTCAGGTGTTGCACAAACTCGGAGCCCGCAGTGGTGCTCGCGCCATCGGATCCGCCCCGAATCGCCGCCCAGACCACGAACAGCCCGGCGATGGCGGCAGTCGCGATCCATACGCCCAACTTGCCGCCCGCGCCTTCATCGGTCGGGTGACTGCCGTGGCCGACAGCCGCCTTCGCAGGTGCCTTCGCTGGGGTGGCTGCTTTGCTCTCCGCCGAGGCGGTTTTGGGCTGTGGCGCCGGTTTTGCGGCCTTCTTGGGCTTTTCGGGCTTGTCGGGCCACGATGGGTCGGCGCCGTTGTGCACCATCACCGCGCCGCGCACCACGTCGTCGAGCGGGTCGAGCTCCAGGGTGCCGTCGGTGCTCAAGTCGTCGAGCAGGTGAACCAGGTTGGTGCCGTAGAGCTGACTGGCCGTCCGCGGCATCCGGCTCGCGAGGTCGGTGTAGCCGATGATGTGCACATCGTTGTTGATGACGTGCTCGCCCGGGACCGTGAGCTCGCAGTTGCCACCCCGCTGCGCAGCCAAATCGACGACCACGCTGCCGGGCTTCATCAGCTCGACCATGTCGGCGAGCCAGAGCTTCGGGGCAGGGCGGCCAGGGATCAGCGCCGTCGTGATGACGATGTCTATCTCCTTGGCCTGCTCACGGAAGAGATCCATCTCGGCGTCGATGAACGCCTGACTCATCACCTTGGCGTAGCCGCCCTTGGTCTCGCCTTCCTCTTCGATCTCGACCTCGAGAAAGCGCGCGCCCATGGACTGGACCTGCTCACGCACCGCCGAGCGGGTGTCGAACGCGCGAACTTCAGCGCCCAGACCGCGCGCAGCACCCACCGCAGCGAGCCCCGCCACACCAGCGCCGATGATCAGCACCCGCGCAGGCGGAACCTTGCCAGCGGCGGTGATCTGCCCAGTAAAGAAGGAGCCATAGACGTTCGCCGCCTCCACCACCGCGCGATAGCCGGCGATGTTGGCCATGGACGACAGGGCATCCATCTTCTGCGCACGGGTGATCCGCGGCACCTTTTCCATCGCGATGAGCGTCGCGTTACGCGCCTTCACCTGATCGATGACATCGGGGTTGAGGTCGGCCTGCACGAAGCTCGCCAGGGTCGCCCCCTCCTTCAGAAAGGAAGCCTCGTGTGCATCCAGGTCTGGGTGAGCGACCGGCGGCTCCACCTTCAGCACCAGATCAGCGTCCGACCACAGGGCCTTCACGTCGTCACGCAACGTGGCGCCGGCGGCGGTGTAGTCCTCATCCGGATAATCCGCCCGATGACCCGCGCCCGTTTGCACGTCCACCGAAAATCCGAAGCTGATGAGCTTCTTCACGGTCGCTGGGGTCGCTGCAACGCGACGTTCTGCGGGCCGCACTTCCCGCGGGATGGCGATGCGCATGGGAGCCTCCGGGCGACAGTTGCGCCTTCAATTCTTCGTTCCGACGCACAACCGCCGCCCGACCGAGACCAGACGGCGAACTTTGTGCATCAACATCTTGGCGCCGACCCAGCAGAGCACCGGGTCGAATCATCGAACTCCGCGGGCGGAGATGCGGGCCATGACGGCCCACAAGAGCGTACTGACGGGTGTTGTTCGCCAGCGCAACCAAGAGGGAGTTCGCGCCGCGATTCGGAGCATTTGCGCCGTGGCTGCGCGAACTCGGGCACATGATAGGCACGAAATTTGGCGCTGCGCTACGATCTGCCGACTGAGATCAAGTCCTTTGTCGATCAAGCTCCGCGTAGAGGTCGCCGGTCTGCGTCGCCATGGGCAGGGCGCTGAGCCAAGCGCGCATCTCCGCGGCACCCAGCCAATGGGGTAGGGCAAGCTCATAGCTCTCGTATGGACTGAAATTCCAGCGGTATTTCTCCGATTGCGCCACGACTTCGAGACGCTCGATACAAGCCAGGGCTTGGGGGCGAAGTCGCGCGTTGTACTCGATCGACAACGCGGGCAGCGCCGTCGTGAGACCCGCCAACGCCGCCGGTTCGTGTCCCTCCAGATCCAGTTTTGCGAAGGCGGGCAGTCCGTGGGCGGCGATGAGGGCGTCCAGGGTCGTGGTCGTGACCTCAACCGTCTCGGACCAATCGACCCCAGCCTGATCGCCATAGGCCTCGCGAAAAGCCGGCGACAGGGTCGACACCTCACTGATGGATCCAACGTGCAGCATCGCCGTCCCCGCACCGGCTCCCACGGCAGCGGCGACGATGTGCACCGGCGAACCTCCGGCGAAGCGTCGATGCAGCTCCGCGACGCACTCGGGCAGCGGTTCAACCGCGACAACACCAGCGCCCAACCCGACAAAAACCTGCGTCAACTCACCGACATTGGCGCCAAGATCAAAGACCAGCGCTCCCTGAGGCACCCAACGACCCAGGAGCTTACGCCGGGCGGCATGATCGGTGCGGGTCAGCTTGCGGAGCCGCCGGATCACCAGCCCGGCGGCGCGATTGCCGAGGGAGGACCGCAACATGTGGCCGATTCGCAGCTTCACCTGGGGCTCTCCTCAGTACGCGTCAGGATCGACGTCAGGGTCGACGTCAGGCGTTTGAGGGTGGACGGGCGAGCCAACCGTCGCAACCCGAGTGGTGCGTCGTTGTCGCTGTTGTCCCTTGTTCGCGAGCCTGCGATGGGCGATCGTGCCAGATGAACCCGCCATGGAGGTTGTGATGAAGCCCGTTCTTGCCGATCTGTTGTCCATGCTGCGTCTGGAGCGAATCGAGGAGCACATCTTTCGTGGCCAGAGCCAAGACCTGGGCTGGGGCGCTGTCTTTGGTGGTCAGGTGTTGGGCCAGGCGCTGTCAGCAGCTGAGCAGACCGTCCCTGCGGACCGGCATCCGCACAGCCTGCACGCCTACTTTCTGCGGCGCGGTGACGCGAGCCGGCCCATTGTCTACGAGGTCGACCCCATCCGTGATGGCCGCAGCTTCACGACGCGGCGGGTGGTGGCGATCCAGGGTGGCAAGGCGATCTTCAATCTGTCTGCGAGCTTTCACGTGGAAGAGTCGGGCTTCAGTCACCAGGATCAGATGCCGATTGTCGCTGGGCCAGAGGGGCTGAAGTCCATCCGCGAGCTGACGATTGAGCGGGCCTCGGAGCTGCCGCCGCGCTTGGCTGCCATGGCGACGGCGGCGCGGCCTATCGATATCCGCCCCATTACACGGCATGACCCGATGAACCCGGAGGCGGCGCCGCCGCACCGTATGTTGTGGTACCGGGCGGCTGACACGCTGCCGGATGATCCGCGGTTGCATGCGTATTTGTTGGCCTATGCGAGTGATAGTCATTTCATCGGCACGGCGCTCGAGCCCCACGGGGTGAGTTGGCTGACGGGCGGGATGCAGGTGGCGAGTTTGGACCACGCGATGTGGTTTCATCGGCCGTTTCGGTTGGATGAGTGGTTGCTTTATGTGGTGGATAGTCCGTCGGCTTCTGGTGCGACGGGGCTTGTTCGTGGGCGGTTTTTCCGGCGGGATGGGGTTCTTGTGGCTTCTACGGCGCAGGAGGGGCTTATGCGACGGCGGTAGCGGTTTCAGGACCGCTGGGCCTGTTTTTTTGGCTTCGCCTGTTGGCTTCGCCTTTTGGCTTCGCCTTTTGGGTTTCATCTGCTGGGTTTTTTTTGATGTTGTTGGGTTGGTCGCTGTTCCACAGCGGGCATTCGAGGAAGGCGCTCACGGGGGGCAAGCCCCCCTGCCGGCCCTTGCCTCGAGCTCCATCCAGGCATCCCCCCGGTTTTTGGCCTATCGCGTTTCGACTTGCTGTCTTTGGCGCGCCCCGAAATGCATCGCGTTCGCTTGCACTTTCGGGCCGCGCTCGCCCGGTCTGTCGGTGTCCCTTCTGCGCTGTTGTGGGCTCGCCCTTCGGGCTCGCAATACCCTTCGGGCTTGGCCTTCGGGTGGCTTCGTTGGCAAGGCGCGAGGTGCAGCCTGTTCTGCATCGCTAGCGCCGGGAAGGCGATGGCCCAAAATGCCCTGCAAGGGGCAGGTGGTGTTGGGGACCCACTAATATGCCTTCGCCGACTGAAAGCGCCTCCAGCGGGCTTCCAGGGCCATTTGCGGGCATTTTGGGGTTCAAAATCGTCCGAATTCCGGCTCGCGGAGTGGAAATTCGGGTCTGCGCTTGGGGCAACGCGAAATACTGGAGGGGACATAGCTCGTCGGCGTTTGAGCGCGGAGGCGAGGTCTCTGGTCCCCAGTTGTGACGAATTTCCTCGAGTGCAACCGACGATTATCACGGCCGCCAGCGACGTAGATACAGGGGTCCACACACCGCAACCAAGCGGCCTCCGCGTGGGGGGCCGGCTCAGTGGCGATCAGCATCTACAAGCGCAGGCAGCCCGAGCTGACGGGGTTGTGGCAAACGGTGCACCGGCATTGGTCGACGTTTGAGGCGCAGGCCCGAGCGAAAGGAGCCCCGCCGCCGCGGTTTGTGGAGCGTGCGTTTCACAAGTACCTGCGCTGTGGAATTTTGGCGCATGGCTTCGCCCGTGTCCGGTGCACGAGCTGCGGCGACGACCGGCTGGTCGCGTTCAGTTGCAAGGTGCGCGGCCTGTGTCCGAGCTGTGACGGCCGCCGGATGGTCGACACAGCAGCGCACCTCATCGACCACGTCTATCCCACCGTGCCCTTCAGGCAGTACGTGGTGACCGTGCCCCACTGGCTGCGCTTCAAAATTGCATGGGACCGCAAGCTGTTTTCCGTGGTGCACAGGACCATGATGCAAGCGCTCAGAGCGTGGATGCGTGCGCGGGCGAGGCGCTGCGGCATCCGGGACGCGGAGGTCGGCGCCACTGCCCACACCCACCGCTTCGGCGACGGCCTAAGAATGAACCCGCACGTGCATTTCCTCTACGCCGACGGCGTCTGGCATCAGCCTGATGACGCTGCACCGCCCCAGTTTGCCCACCTGCCCAAGCCCACCGACGCTGACATCGCGGACCTCGCCCGGATGCTGCATCACAAGATCATCGCCAAGCTCATGCGGCAGGGCGCGATCGGTCAAGACGACGCCGCGGGAGAGCTCTTCGCGTTGGAGCAGCCGCTGCTGGCCAAGTGCACGACCGCGTCGATGCTGGACCGGGTCGCCATCGGCGAGCGCGCGGGCCAGCTGGTGTGGCGCGTGCGAACGGAGCCGCCCGAGCAGAAGAGCTCCAGCCACCTGTGCGCGACGTTCGAAGGTTTCTGCGTGCACGCGCGAACGACCGTGCCAGCCTTGGCCAGA
>JAGSHB010000022.1 GCA_023954815.1 Myxococcales bacterium
AGGACGTAGCCGAGCTCCTTTTCCTTGAAGGTGACCTTGGCGATGCCGTCCGAGCTCTTGCAGCCCGCGGTGATCTTGGGCGCCTTGCCGTTGCGGGTAATCGAGCCGCTGACCGTGAAACGCTTGTAGTCGAGGACCAAGCCGACCGTGTCTTTGTTCAGCTTAAGGTCCTTAAAGACGCGCTGTCGCAACGTGCCCATGTCACTCTTGTTGTAGTAGTAGCTGCTCGATGGATCGAAGCCGCCGACCCAGACCTCGTAGGTGCCGGGGTACAGGCTGAGAGACCAGTCGAACTTACCGTCTTTGCAGTAGAGGTAGTCGGTCAGGACGTAGCCGAGCTCCTTTTCCTTGAAGGTGACCTTGGCGATGCCGTCCGAATTCTTGCAGCCGGCCGTGATCTTCGGCGCTTTGCCGTTGAGCGTGATGGAGCCCGAGGCCTTGAAGCGCTTGTAGCCGAGCACCAAGCCGACCGTGTCCTTGCTGAGCTTGAGGTCCTTCAACACCCGCTGTGGCAGCGTGCCCATGTCGCTCTTGTTGTAGTAGTAGCTGCTCGATGGATCGAAGCCGCCGACCCAGACTTCGTATGTGCCGGGGTACAGGCTGAGTGACCAATCAAAGCTGCCGTCTTTGCAGTAGAGGTAGTCGGTCAGGGTGTAGCCGAGGGTCGTCTCCTTGAAGGTGACCTTGGCGATGCCGTCCGAGTTCTTGCAGCCGGCGGTGATCTTCGGCGATTGGCCATTGTGCGTAATGGAGCCTGAGGCCTTGAAGCGCTTGTAGTCGAGGACCAGGCCGACGGTGTCTTTGCTGAGCTTGAGGTCCTTGAAGACCCGCTGCTGCAGCGTGCCCATGTCGCTCATGTTGTAGTAGTAGCTGCTCGATGGATCGAATCCGCCGACCCAGACCTCGTAGGTGCCGGGGTAGAGGCTGACAGACCAGTCGAACTTACCGTCTTTGCAGTAGAGGTAGTCGGTCAGGGTGTAGCCGAGCTCCTTTTCCTTGAAGGTGACCTTGGCGATGCCGTCCGAATTCTTGCAGCCCGCCGTGATCTTCGGGGCTTTACCGTTGAGCGTGATCGAGCCCGAGGCCTTGAAGCGCTTGTAGTCGAGCACCAAGCCGACCGTGTCCTTGCTGAGCTTGAGGTCCTTGAACACCCGCTGCGGCAACGTGCCGAGGTCGCTCTTGTTGTAGTAGGAGCTGCTCGATGGATTGAAGCCGCCCACCCAGATCTCGTAGGTGCCGGGGTACAGGCTGAGCTTCCAATCGAAGCTGCCGTCCTTGCAGTAGAGGTAGTCGGTCAGGGTGTAGCCGAGGTCTATTTCCTTGAAGGTGACCTTGGCGATGCCATCCGAGTTCTTGCAGCCCGCCGTAATCTTGGGTGACTTGCCGTTGAGTTTGATGGTGCCGCTGACTTTGAAGACCTTGTAATCGAGCACCAGCCCCGTGGTTTTGCCGTTTTCGCAAAGGCCATTGCCGCCGCAGGTCCAGCCCGTTGGGCAGGTCGGGTCGCAGGTGGGGCAAACACCGCAATCGATGGACTTGCCGCAGCCGTTGCTGTGCTTTCCGCACGTTTTTCCAAGCTCGTTGCACGTTTTGGGCTGGCAGATGCACGCGCCCTTTTCACACGCCTCGCTGCTCTTGCAGGTGCCGCACGCGAGCTGCTTGCCGCAGCCATCGGTGGCCGAGCCGCACACGAGGCTCTGCTCCTTGCAGGTCTTGGGCACGCAGGGCTTGGCCTCGCACTGATTGGCGCCATTGCAGACTTGGTCGGCCTTGCAGGTGCCGCACTTCAGCGTTCCTCCGCAACCGTCGGCGACCTGCCCGCACACGGCCTTCAACACCGCGCAGGTCTTGGGCGCGCACGCGTCGGGTGGCGTCGTCGTATCAGGTGTGGACGTCGTATCCGGCGACGTCCCGGTGTCAGGGGTGCCGGTGTCAGGGGTGCCGGTGTCTGGCGTACCGCTCGTATCGGCTCCACTGTCGGCGATTTCGGCATCTGCGACCGAACCACTGTCCTTTGTCGTCGTGACATCTCCGATGCCGGTATCCGAAGTTCCCGCATCGTCGGCGCCGGTATCTTGCGCCCCCGTGTCAGATCCACCGGTTGCGCCGTCGGTTTGGACGCTGGTGCCATCAGCTTGGGTCGTGCCTGCATCAGCAGGAGTCGTTGACTCAGTCGATCCCTTGTCGTCGCCGCCGCATCCGGTCAATGGCGCAATGCCCAAGAACAGTAGTGTGCCAAGAACTGTGTGCAGACGCATGAGCGAACCTCCCAAATTGCGCCGGGATACTGGTGAAATCGCTTTGTTTGAGCAAGTAGAACTTCTCGGGTGTGGGGTCTGCGCTTCCCAGGGATCCGAATGAGGGCGTGTTCCCAAGCGCGGCACAGTTCGCCCACGGGGGTGCCAGCGGTGGCGCCGTCGTCATCGAAACCGCAGCTTTTCCGTGAGCCCTCACCGCGGTGCTGCGGCATCTGGCTGGGACGACGCCGAAGGCTGGACGTTCGGCGTCAAACGGCCATCTCTCGGCCGCTGGTCTCGCTCTGGCTAGGCCCAACTCTTGGCTGCATCGTCGCGATAAGTCGATTGGAATGTCTACGAGAATGTGCGATAGTTTGGAGGAATAACCAAGTCATACGAACCGATCGCTCCTCCATCAAAGCTGTTGGTTCGAGTCGTGCGCTACGTCCTTGCGGCAGCAGGTGTACGCAGGTCAACCGCCCCCCTGATGGGCGGCATCAACGCTTCGTGCGCGCGGGGGCGGGCACGAAGCGAGGACCGGAGGCTGTGCAAGCTCGCAGCGTATCCGGTCGGTCAACGCGAGACGTACGCAGCCGGGGCAAGCGCTCGGCATCGGGGCGTCGACAATGGGAGGATGTTCCGTGAACGCGCTGCTTTTTGCCCACCTCGCCGTCCGGCTCACGCTGACCCTTCGCGCCCATCGTGTTCGCCCCAGCGGCAACCGTGGGGTGGCGCTGGCTGTGCTTGCCTTGGGTGTGCTCGCCAGCCTCGATGTTGCTATTCGTCTGTATTCAGGAGCCCTTACACCAGCATTATGGGGGTTGTCTGGGTGGTTGACCCACACGGCGCTGCTCGATGTGCTGATCACGGCGGCCCTAGGCGCGTCCGTGCGCCTCGTTGTTCGATTTGCGCAATCGCAAGATGAGAGCGAGAGACGGATCATAAGAGCCAGTGAGCGTGCTCGTGAGGAGGAACACACAGCGGCCTGCAGGCGCATGGCTGATGGGTTTGTACATCGTGTGAGCAGTCTGCTGACGACGCTGCGCAGCGCCACCGAGTTGCTGGAGCAGGGGCTGAGTTTCGAGCCCCAATCTCGACCGCAGTTGATGCGCCTGCAGGCCGCGCTCGAGATTGGCGAGGCCCTGGCCGAGGACCTGTATGCGATGAGCGGCGAGCAGGAGTTCGCACCCAAACGGGTGAAGGTCAACGGCATTCTGAGCGACGTGGTCGTGCGCCTGCAAAACGATGCGCCAGCTGGTGTAAGGGTGCTCTCCCAACTCGATGCCGCCGCCGGTTCTGTCGTCGCTGATCCGCGGCAGTTGGAGCGATGCTTGTGGCGATTGGTCGTCAACGCAGTGGATGCCATGCCGTCGGGAGGCGGGTTGGAGATCTCGACGACGCTGCTTCACGTCGATTTGGGCGATGACATTGAGCTCGCTCCCGGGCGCTGGGTCTGCGTTGAGATTCGCGATACCGGTCCGGGCATGAGCCCAGAGGCGTGCAGAAAGGCGCTGGAACCTTTTTACTCCACCTCAGGCAAGAAGGGCCTCGGACTGCCCGCTGTGGTGGCGTTCGCTGACCAATGCGGCGGTCGATTCGATTTGCGCAGCCGAATCGGAGTGGGCTCGACCGGCCGTCTGTACCTCCCCGCCGCCGTGACACGGGTCCGAACGACACAAGTCTCCGACGTAGCTCCTGCACCACGGCGCGCCAAACCCAGAGTTCTCGTCGCGGAAGACACCGAGACGGTACGCGTCGCAGCTCGGGAGCTGTTGGTGAGCATCGGTTGCGACGTCGTCACCGCTGTCGATGGCCAGGACGCGCTGGACTTGGCAGTCGACGCGGACTTTGGATTCGACCTGGTGCTCACGGATGTCGTTATGCCCAGACTCTCGGGCCCAGAGCTCGCCGAGGCGCTGCTGAGTCATAGCCCGAACCTGCCGATCGTCTTCATGACGGGGCACCAGCAAGCGGCGTTTGTGCGCGGCTACTTGCCCGATGATTGCGGCGTTATTTCCAAGCCATTTGGCGTGGAGGAGCTCCGTCTCAGCGTGATGATGGCCCTCAATAAACGCGGCCCGGTCGGTGAGGGCGGAGAGGAGCTGCCGACGTTGCCCTTGCGCGAAACTGTGGACTTGCGTCGCGGGGCGGGAGCATCCATTGCCACGTCGTCGGACAATCACCACGTCGCACCAACGGCCGACGCCTGATGCCGATGCCTTTCGCCGAGGTCGCTACAGTCCAGCGTCCAGAGCGGGCGGCGCGGCGGCGGAAAAGGCCATGAGATCCGCCGCGGCTTGGGGAGCCAGGGGGTG
This sequence comes from Myxococcales bacterium, assembly GCA_023954815.1. Classification (GTDB taxonomy): domain Bacteria; phylum Myxococcota_A; class UBA9042; order UBA9042; family UBA9042; genus UBA9042. Next base: position 4,553 of record JAGSHB010000022.1, read on the forward strand.
GTTGGTATCGCGGTAGCAGGTGAATCGGCCGGTGAGCACGGCCTTGTTCCACGGCGGATGGGGCTCATATTGCGCGAACGCTTTTGCGCAGAGACCTTTGAAATTCAGGGATTTCGCTAGCTCAACACGTCGCACGAGTCGCTCTTCTTCCAAGCAACGCATCACGAATGGCTGGGCCAACAGGTCAAAGAGGGACTGGCCGAACTGCGCGTTGCGGCGTGCGATTTGTCGGGACAGGTTGAGGGCGCGAACGACCACCGCTTGGTGCGCCCAGGGGTCGGTCTGGTACCGCTTTAGCCCGCGCAGGAGGAGCCCCGTCGCCGCGGTCTCGTCGCCCTTGGCCGCCGCGAGTGTGGCGCGAATCAGCAGCGCTTCGGCAGCGCTGAGCTGGGCAACGTCCTTGATGAGCGGCAGCGCAGCGTCCTCCCCGTTCGCAGCGTAGGCCTCGGCCAGCATCGCCCGATCGCGCGGCGCAACCGGAGCGGCCGCCTGTTGCCGCCAAAGCTGCACGGTCTGGCGCAACCGACCGGCCTGCCACGCTTGTCTTGCTCTGATTCTGGCTCGGCTGGCAGCATCGTGTGCCTCTGGTGGTCGAACCGATCGCGTCTCAGCGAGATTGCGTACTGACAGCCATTCGTCGACGTGCTGCCAATTCGGCGCCGTTCCCACCACCTTGGGCCGGTGCACGTTCAGACGCCTGGCGAGCTGGCGCAGCTCGGCAATTCGCGCCTGTCCGCCGCTCGTCATGGCGCGGGCTGCATCAAATTCAATCACCGTCTTATCGTCCGTATTGCGCCGGTCGCCCTCTGCCTGGGCGATGGCTCCGACAAGCTCATTTCGCGCAATAAAGCCGGAATACAGGCCAGCGAGCCCGGAAACCCCCCACACCTTGGCCATCGCGTCCCGGTAAAACGGTTCGGCGAGCCGCTTGCGCAGGCGGGTTGCGTCGTGCCCAACAGGCGTCAGGCTCGCTACGAGGAGCAGGTCGCTGCCGCGTTGGAGCTCCCACACTTCCACGTGGGGAAACACCGAGCGCAATGTGGCGAGCACGGTTCGCACGGTGCCGGCATCCACCTCGTAGACCTGCAACCACTGCAGTAGAAGGCCATTGGGCGTCAATCGGTCGGCCACCGACTTGTAAAACTCGGCCGTAAAAAGCCCGGCGACACCGGCGCGATAGGGATTGCTGGGCTCAGAGGCGATGAGGTCATAGCGCCGCGGCGTCGTCTGTAGCACCTCCCGCGCGTCGCCGATGTGAAGATGATGCTTGGGGTTGGTGAGCACGCTGTGGTTGGCCGGAGCTGCCCGCTTGGCGACCTCCACAATCGCGGGCTCAAGCTCGACGGAGTCCACTCGGGTCATGGTCGGAACCGCCGCCAACCAGCCACTGGTCTCGCCTGTTCCGAGGCCGATGACCATCGCGGTCTTGGGCTCGGGATGCAAAACGGCGCCGACCATGCCCAACATCACCATCGTCGATGCGTCGGTGTAGACGTTGCCGTCCGACTTGCCGTTGATGAGGAAGGACCAACAATTCAAGGCCTGTAGCGCGACCGAACTCTCGACTCCGTCGGCCTGCCAGCGGACGCCACGGCGGCGTTGTTGCATGCGCTGTTTCAGCGTATTTGTGCCGCTATGTTCAAGCGGGAAACGGCCGATACCGATGGGGCTGTGACGCCAAAATGCGGTGGGTCCTGGCGCCAACATCATCGGTAGCGACAGGGCCATGACGAGCACTGCACCAAGTGCTTGGACTCGCTGCTCGCCGTCGGAAACGCGCTGGCGTTGCGCCAATGCGAGGGCGAGCACACTCAGTGTCAGCAGCAGCCATCCGCATAGGCGCCACACGGCGGTCGCGCCCAACAGCGGCATGAGACCGAAGCCGCCGGCGATAGAGCCGAGGATGGCGCCAACCGTGTTGACGGCATAGACCAGCCCCACCTGCCGGCCGACAGCGGTGCGACCGGCGCCGAAGAGCCCGATGAGCATGGGGAACTGGTAGCCGGAGATCAGCGCTGCGGGCAGCACAACGATGAAGGCGATGACCGACCACCCGACGAGCATGGAGCCGAATCCCACCTCACCCATCGCCCGAAGTTGATTGGCAAAGACAGCGAAATCATCCCCCCACGCGAAGGGCACCATGAGGAGCACGGCCTCGAGCGCGCATGTCGTGGCGAACGCGCGCAGGGAAGGGCGGCGAGCCTGGGCCCCCATGCCGTAGCGCAGGCTGCCTAGACCAATGCCGGCGAGCGCCATGGCGAGAATCAATGCGAAGGTATAGCCAGACCCACCCAGAATCGGCGCCAACATGCGGTACCAGACTAACTCCATGAGGAGGAAGACGAAGCCCACGAGGCCTGCGGCCACCAGCACGAACCAAGCCGGGACTTTGCTGGCTTCGTTGCCGTCCGCGGCCCCATCGGCGCGGCGTTCCGTTGCCGCATGGGCGACTACATCGACGCTAGGTTGCGCGTCAGGAATGGCGCCGGTTTCTGGCTCATGACCTGAAAACTCGGGCTTTTTCGACCAAAGTAGCGCGACGGCCACCACCACGAGATTGAGGGCCGCGCCGGACCACAGCGTCACGCGAGCGCCGAGGAGCTCGACAGCGACAAAGCTTGCCCACATCACCCCGACGACAGCGCCGAGCGTGTTTAGGGCGTACAGCAGGCCAACGTAGCGCCGCCCGACGTCATGGCCGCGCTCGACAGCGCGAACGACCGCAGGGAGGGTGCCGCCCATGAGGAGTGTTGGGGGGCCGAGTACGAGTGCCGCCAGTCCCAGGCGCACGAACGTGGAAACGGTGCTGCCCAACGTCGTCTCGCCGCCCATGCCGTAATAAGCCGCGCGCACGCCATCGATAAGCCAGGGGCTGATCACGGCGATGGCGGTGATGCCCAACTCAAGCAAGCCATACAAGCGCAGCGCGTTGCGAGATCTGTCGGCCATGCGCCCAAAGAGCAGCCCGCCGATGCCCAGACCGCCCATGAACACACCGATGACGGCTGCGTTGGCGGGCGTCGATGCGCCGAAGACGAGACGAAAAAACCGCAGCCAAGCGCTTTGATAGACCAGCGCGCAGAATCCAGAAGTCAGCAGCAGCGCGGCGATCTGCCAGGGAAATCGAGGCATGGAGTGGCCTATGGGGTCGGAGCCAAGGGGGCGACTGTTCGGCGGAGAGCGCCGGTCGGGGTCCTGAACGGTAGCCTGCCGGGCCCATTTGTCACAGTCCCTCGATGCCGATGCGCACGAAACTCAACCCAGTCTGACTGGGCGCGACCTACCTGCTGGGGACCCGCAGCTTCTTGAGGAGGACCACGTGCCCCAACCAGGCGGCCATCACCAAGATGAGCGGTAACCAAGTGAACGGGAAGAAGCCCACCCACACGTTGTCTGGCTGAATCTGCTGAAATGGGGTGGGCATACTCAGCACGGCGACGGTCATCACGTTGAGCAGCAGCCCCCACCCGACAAGATTAAAGACGTGCAGCGCCCAAACCGGCAATCGCCTGGCCACTGGGATGAGCAGGAGCGCAAGAACGCCGGTGGCCACGTCCCAGTTGAGTCCGGTCCAGGTGAATTGCGGCGGGGCGACGCCCTCCACCACGGCCTGGTGAATCAACAACTCGACGAGGATACGAAACGCCTGAAACCCCACGATGAGCCGAATCGACTTGAGGTGCCAATCGGAACGCCACGCCAGCACAGTCAGGGCGATCAACCCGGGGAAGAGCAGCAGAGGTAGCCGCGGTGGGTCGAACGATGACAAGACACCGGCGATGCTCAGCCCACCAGTGACAAACACCCAGCCGGCGACAAGCCGGCGACGTTGCGTCCACCAAGCGACGAAGACAGCCATGCACAATGAAAGACCGATGAAACCGGCTTGTAACGCCATCGATGGCTCGGTGGGTAGGCCCATGGGGTTTCTCCTTTTACACCCATAAAGTAAGCCGCCGCAGGGGGGCGCTATCTCTGGGCCCGGATTTCCGGGATTTTGTCGGGGTGTGGGCTTGGCACAACTGGCCTGAGCGGCTCGAGCGGCTTGAGCGGGTCGCTGGGGCCGGGCTGTCGATTCTTGAGATTGCAGGTGCCAACTAGGGGCTATTTCAGGCGTTTGAGTGCCGTGAGGGCTGCGTCGGCATGCTCGTTGGGCGAGAGTGATTGTCCATCGGCGGGGAAACGCTCGACCACGGCGCCGGTTGGGTCGAGCACCAGGGTGATGCGGCTGGCGAAGGGTTGCGCTCCGAGGCGAATCACCCCGTAGTGCAGCGCAAGCGCCTTGTCGCCATCGCTCCACAGCGGATAGTTCAGGCGCTCCTTGGTATGAAATGCACGGTTGGCCTCAGCGCTGTCGAAGCTGACCCCGTAGACAGCGACGCCCATGGACGAAAATGCAGCGATCTGGTCGCGGAACCCGCGACTTTCTAGCGTTCAGCCGCTGGTTTGGGCTTTGGGATAGAACCACAACACCGACCAATGTCCGACGAGTGCCTCGTGAGACACCTTCGCGCCGTGGTGGTCGACGACGTCGGCGAAGAGGGAGCCTTTGACCGCTGTGCTTGGGCCGCGCTTGGGAACGGTGCACGCAACCGCAACGAGCATGGCTGCCGCGAGCATGATGTGGCTGACAAGCGACCGGGCCCTGCTGGCGGTCAAGAGCGAGGGGGCTAGGGAACGAGGGTAGATATTCATGGCGTTAGTGTACCAGGAACGCCGATGGATTCCGCGGATTCGGTGGTGAGATCGTCAGTGGGTCTTCGGCGCGCTCACCAAATGCACGGTAATTCAAGTAGATCAGATGGCTGTGTCGTGGCCACTTGACGATTTCCGAGCGCGATCAGACCGTGCGCCCGTGGCCCATCCTCGGGCCCGCAAGGAGTGGCCATGTGTGGTGTCATCGGTCTCGTTTATGAGCATCATCGCAGCGACCTCGGTAGAATCGCCGGTGAGTTGCTCAAAACCTTGGAATACCGAGGGTATGACTCGACGGGCGGCGCCATCCAAGGCGATGACGTTAGCGTGGATCTGCGGAAAGGCGTTGGTGCGCCCAGTGTGATGGCCGACAAACTCGGTATCACCAGCCTCGGCGGACGGATCTTCTGTGGCCAGGTGCGCTGGGCAACCTTTGGCGCGGTGGATGACGCCAACGCACAGCCCCACGTCGTTCGGTGCAAGTCCTTCCTGTACGGGGCGCACAACGGTAACGTGACCAACAGTGATGAGCTGAAGGCGTGGCTGACGAGTGAAGGCCACGACGTAAAAAGCGACAATGACGGTGAGATGGTCGTGCACACCATCGAGCATTGCTTCGAGGGGCTGCTGTCTCAGGAAACCGAGGCTCACCGCGAGCTACCTGACGTGCGTAAGCGTGTCATGCGGGCAGCCATCGCCTCGGCGTCTCAGCGACTGCAGGGCAGCTTTGCGGCCGTCATTGTCGACCCAAAAGTGCGGACGGCGTGGGCTATCAAGCTCGGTTCGAGCCTGTATTGCGGCGTTGGCACATCCGAAGTCGGCGGTCGTTTTGTCATCGCGTCGAGTGATTTGTCGTCGGTGCTCAAGCTCACCCGCGTGGTACTGCCGATGGTCGAGGGCGAGTTCGTTGAGATGAGCGCCACCGGTCACCAAATGTACGGCATCACCGGCGGCGGCGAAGGTGTTCAGCCGCTGGATCGCGAGCCGGTTCGCAGTCGCCTGCAGGCGGCCGATATCGGGCTGACCCCGCCCTTTGAGACCTTCATGGATCAGGAGATCGCCGCACAGGAGGGCACGGTTCGCGATGTGGTGCGTCTGTTGCTCGGCGGCTCCGAGTTCACCCGTTCGCTCAGTGAGCTTTTTGAGGCTGTGACCGACAAGGACGTGGCGCAGCTGCAGGCGGGAATCGATGGGCTGCGCAGCCTCACCGACGATGGCGAGCTCCGAGATGGCTTCCGAAAGCTGGCGGATGGCCCCGCCTTTCAGCGCCTGGTGCAGTCTGTTCCAGCGGGCGTAAGAGCCGAAGCGCTGCGCGGTGGTGCAGACGCGCTTTTGTCCGCGGAGGCGGGATTCCTGGGCGATTTGCTGCCCATGGCCCGCCATGAAGCGGACCGGGTGTCCGTGCGGCTACTCGATTGTGTGCTTGAGCGCGCGGATGTTCGGGAGTGGTCAGCGGCCGTCGACGCCTTCGTCGAGCGCTGCATCTCCGCGATTGAGCAACGTGGCCGGCTGTACGTCGTCTGCTGTGGCTCGAGCTTTCACGCCGCAAAGGCGGGTGCTGTGTTCTTCAACGCCATCGCACGGTGTGAGCTGCTTGCGGTGTTGCCGGGCGAATTCCGTGGCCAGCATGCGCGCAGTCTTCAGGACGGAGACGTGGTGCTCGCCGTGAGCCAGAGCGGCGAGACGAAAGATCTCATCGACGTACTCAACGACGTCATCGCTGGACCGGAGAAGGTCAGCTGCATGGGGCTGGTCAACAACGTCAATTCGACGCTGGGTCAGGAGAAGGCGGAGGTCGTCATTCCGTTGCGCTGTGGGCCCGAGATCGCGGTACCTGCGACCAAGAGCTTCATGAACCAGGTGGCTGTGTTTTACGGTCTCGCTATTCGGTTGGGTGCTGCCCGCGTCAATGCTGGTCATCTGTCAGGTGAGGCGCGCGCCGAGATGAACACAGACGTGACCGCACGCGTCGCCAAGCTGCCGAGCTTGCCGGACTTGCTGCGCGCGACATTCGAGAGCACCGACGCGGCGATCGAGGAGGCGGCGCAGCTGTTGTACCTCAAGCCGTCGATGCACCTGCTGGCGATTCGGCATATCGCCGTGGCCAAGGAAGGCGCGCTGAAGATCCGCGAGGTGGTGCTCAATCATGCTGAGGGATTTGAGGGCTCGGAGTTCAAGCACGGTCCGAACACGATTTTGGGCAAGAACACGATATGGGGACCGCGACAGGTTCAACGTCTGCTGCAGTCCACCGGGCACGCGATTGACGCTGTGGCTGAGAGGGCTGCGGATGGTCGCCTGAGTCCGAAGTCGGCGCGGCGCGTGGCCCGCGCGGTGTCGGATGCGCTGTTCAGCCCGGAAGGAAGTTTCGCGCTGGCGGACGATGAACGCGCGCTGCTCGACAAGATCTTCGATCGCGATGCGGCGCTCAATACACTCGATAGCGACTACCCGCTGGTGTTCATCACCGGGCCCGACGAGCGCGACGTCTTGCTGGCTGTGTCACAGATCAACACGCACAAAATCCGCGGCGCGTGCACGGTGGTCATCGCTGAAGATCACCCCGCGCTCCAGACCGCCGCGAGCAAAGCGCCGGCGGATAACCCCGGCTATCGGCACGTGACCATCACGCTGCCGCGCACCGACGACACGCTGATGACCCCGTTTTCCGCGACGTTGGTGCTGCAACGGCTCGCGCTCAAGATGAGCCTGCTGAAGATGCACCACCTCGACCGACTCGGGATGGAAGGCCACGGTGTGCACCCCGACGTGCCGAAGAATGTGAGCAAGTCGATTACGGTCGACTAGCAACGTGCGGCGTAATTAAAATTACTGTCGCAGCACGCTGCTAGTATTCTTTTCAATTTGGGGGCTACGAGCGCCCCCAGTCGCGGCGAGCCGCGAATTCCCCATCCCAGCAGGCTGCGGCCCGTGGCGTCCTTTTCCGAAAAGTTGCGAAAAAGCGCAGTCTGCTAGCAGCGCCTCAAGAGTGGTGGACGGGGCTATTTGAGGCGCGACAGGAGCGCGGTACGAACGGCCTGACCATCGGCGCGACCACGCAGGGCACGCATGGTCTTGCCCATGAAAAAGCCCATCAGCTTCTGGTCGCCACCGAGGAAGCGCTCCACCTCGCTTGGGTGCTCAGTGAAGACTGCGTCCACCGCCTCATCGACCAAGCCGGCGTCCTCTTGTCGGCCAACACCGAGTTCATCGATGAGCACCGCTGGATCCCGGCCGCTCTCGACCATATGACCGAGCACGTTTCGCGCCGCTGATTTGGAGACCCCGCCGGCCTCCACCAGACTGACAAGCTGGCCGAACTGCGTGCCATTGCAGAGCAGGGAAGCCACTGGGGTGTCTTTGATGACGCCGAGTAGCTGATTGACCACCCAACTGGCCACCGGCGCGGGCGTGCCGTGACTGGCGACGGCGGCTTTCACAAACGCGATGAGATCGAGGTCGGCGCTGAGCAAATCGGCGTCACTCTCGCTCAGCTTCCACTCGCCGACAAAATGGTCCATCGCCGACTGCAAGGCCGGATTCTCGGCCCGCGCGGCGGATCTCACCTCGGCGCGGGTACGCTTGTTGCTGGGTTTGTCGTCCCGTTTCTTGGCCTTTTTCCGTGTCGGGCGGCCATCCGTCTTGGGAGCCTTCGCCCAAGAATCTCGCAGGCCAATGACCCGGTTGAACACCGGCGCGCCTGGCTTGCTGTCGTTCGTGTCGGCGATGAAATAGCCCTGGCGGACAAACTGGAAACGCTCGCCGGGATCACACGTTGCGACCGCCGGTTCGATCTTCGCATCGGGCTGCGTCTTCAGGCTGTTGGGGTTGAGCTGCGTTACGAAGTCGACGTCGGGATCTGCTTCTGGATTTGCCGCGGAGAAGAGCCGGTCGTACAGCCGCACCGAAACGGTTGCCGCGTGAGCCTCGGAGACCCAATGCAGCGTCCCTTTGACCTTGCGGCCGTCAGCCGCCTGGCCCCCTCTTGAATGCAAATCGACGGTGCAAATCAGCCGCTCGACGGCGCCATCGTCGCCGCGAACGACCTCCTGACAGCGGATGAGGTAGGCACCCATGAGGCGAACTTCGGCGCCAGGAGCGAGGCGCCGCCAGCCCTTCGGTGGCTCTTCAGAGAAGTCGTCACGCTCGATGAAAAGCGTGCTGGAAAACGGAATCTCACGGCTCTCGTCACCATCGGGGCGCCAGGGCACCTGCAGCTTGTCGACGAAATCCTTGGGCCAGTTACGCAGTTCGACCTTCAAAGGATTGAGCACACACATGGCACGCTGTGTGCGCGCCTCCAAATCCTGGCGGATGCAGTATTCGAGCTTGCCGTAGTCGACCACCGTGTTGTTCTTGGCGACTCCGACCATCTCCGCGAAGGCACGAATGGCTTCCGGGGTCACGCCGCGGCGCCGCAATCCAGCAATCGTCGGCATCCGCGGATCATCCCAGCCGCTGACGGTGCCATCCTCAACGAGGCGGAGCAGCTTACGCTTGCTCATGACGGTGTAGTCCAGCTTCAGCCGAGCGAACTCGTACTGGTGAGGCAGCGGATCCCATCCGCCGACGGCGTCCAGCACCCAGTCGTACAACTCGCGCGCACTCTCGAACTCCAGCGTGCAGATGGAGTGCGTGATGCCTTCGATGGCGTCTTCGAGACAGTGGGCGAAATCGTACATCGGGTAGATGCACCACGCGTCGCCTGTGCGGTGATGAGTGATGTGGCGAATGCGGTAGAGCAAGGGGTCGCGCATGACCATATTGGGATGGGTCATGTCGATCTTTGCGCGGAGCACATGGGAGCCGTCTTCAAAGTCGCCTGCGCGCATTTTTGCGAATAAATCACGGTTTTCTTCGATGGAGCGCTCGCGAAATGGGCTGTTGGTGCCCGGCTTGCCGAAGCCCGCGCGCTGCTCTCGAATCTCGTCGACGGACTGGCTGTCGACGTAGGCGAGGCCCTTGTCGATGAGGCCGTTGGCGATCTCGAACATGCGCTCGAAGTAGTCGGAAGCGAAATGGAGGTGGTCGCCCCAGTCGAAGCCGAGCCAGCGCACGTCGTTTTGGATCGACTCGACGTAGGCGATGTCTTCTTTGGCGGGGTTGGTGTCGTCGAAGCGTAGATGGCAGCGGCCACCGTATTGGAGAGCGAGGCCGAAGTTGAGGCAGATGCTTTTGGCGTGACCGATGTGGAGGAAACCGTTGGGCTCCGGGGGGAAGCGCGTCGCGATCTGGCTCGCGGGCAGGCCGTTCGCGATGTCTGCGTCGATGATGTCGGTGATGAAGTTGCTGCGCTCGCTCATTTTGCGGACTCCTGGGGCTGCTGCCGCGATTGGGCTTGTTGCAGGGATGAGGTTTGTTGCGAACGTCGGCTGCTAGGTCAAGGGCGGAGGGAACAATGCACGGACTGGCGCGTCTTCGCTGCTCACGACGAGATCGCGTGCGTAGGCTTCAGTAGGTGCCAGGCGTTTCACGAAAGTCTGAATTTCTGGGGTTTGCGAATGAATCTTGCAGCGACTGCAAAATAAAACCGACGATTTTTGCGCTGGCCAGCGTCGTAGAGGGTGAGTTTCGGCAATCGAGCCGACGGAGGACCCCCAATATGCGACTCGAACGCGGACCACATCCACGCGCACTTTTTGAAATCACAACCCGGACCACCGACGGCCAGATGCTATGTCGACCCAGCGAAGAGGTGAATCGACAGATTATCGGCGTCATGGCCGTCGCACAGGCGCAAAATGACATTCAGGTTCACGGCTTCGCGTTTCTGTCCAATCACTATCACATGCTGATTTCCGCCAAGGACGCTGCCGAGAAGTCTCAGTTCATCGGGTTCGTCAACTGCAATATCACGAAGAAACTCAATCATATCAATGAACGCCAAGGTTCGAGCTGGGCGCGGCGTTTCACTGAAGTGCCCGTCACCGAAGATGAATTTACGCAGACCTGGCGGCTGCGGTACCTGCTATCCCAGGGCGTGAAGGAGAACCTAGTGCCCGTCGTCGAGGATTGGCCGGGCGCGACTTCCACGCCGTGGCTGCTGCACGGTAAGCGGATTTATGGCGTTTGGACGAACCTGTCCCAGCGAAATCGGGCTGAGAATCGGAAGGGATTTGTTGAGATTCCAGGGGAATTCGACACCGTTGTGGAGCTGAAGATGACGGTGCTGCCGTGCTGGGCGCATCTACCGCCGAATGAGTGGCGGCAGCGGGTGTGGGCCCTCGTGGAGAGCATTAATCTGGAGGCGGCCGAGGCACGGCGGCTGAGTGGGTCGAGTGTGCTTGGGGTTGCTGCGGTGCTTGCGATGAGCCCGTTTTGCCGGGGTAAGCGCATGAAGAGGAAGCGAATGCCCCTTGTGCACGCTCCAAATAGGGCAGTGCGAGACCGGTATATCGCCGTTCGCCGCGAGATGATTGCCGCGTACAGGGAGGCGTCTTATCGCTTCCGGAATGGCGAGTGGGATGTGGAGTTTCCCGCCGGCATGTTCCGGCCTGCTGGCGGCTTCGTCGGCGGCTGCGATAATCGGACGCTAGACTCTTGGTAGCTTTTCAACGTCGTCATCGCTGAAACGTGCATCTGCAGCCTAAGCGCTGCTTCGGTTCGAGGAAATCCCCAACAAGCCAATTTCGCGACGCAGCCCAGGCTGCAGATGTCGAGCTATGCTCGGTCTCTTTGTTAGAGAGGGCGTTTCGTGAAACGCCTGGCACCTAATGAGGCACCTAATGAGGCAGACCAAATGCGAGTGCCGTCTTGCTGGCCACCGGACGCCACTGCTAGTCTCCACCGACTAGGAGGGCCCCTTGCGCGTGCTCGTCACCGGCGGCGCCGGCTTCATCGGATCACACTGCTGCGAAGCACTCACCGAATCCGGCCATGAGGTGGTCGCGTTTGACTGCTTCACTCCATTTTATGACCCGGCCCTCAAGCACCGAAACATCTCGGAGGCCATAGCGCGATCCGGCGGACACCTCTCCCTCATCAAGGGCGATGTCCTCACCCCCAACGACCTCGCACGCGCATTCGCAGCAGGCCCATTCGACTGCGTCATCCACCTAGCCGCCAGCGTTGGCGTTCGGCCTTCTACCGAGCAACCCGCCGCATACATGCGCAACAACGTCGAAGGCACCGCCAGCCTCTTGGCCGCGATGACCGCCCACGCTTGCAACCGCCTAGTCTTTGCATCGTCCTCCTCGGTTTACGGCGACACAGCAACAGCCCCATTCGCCGAACACGAAGCCGCCGATCTGCCTGTCAGCCCGTACGCCGCAAGCAAGCGAGCCGCCGAACTACTCTGCCACAGTTGGCACGCCCTCCACGGTACAGACGTTTTCGCCCTCCGCTTCTTCACGGTCTATGGGCCGAGGCAACGCCCCGAGATGGCCTTCCACAAGTTCGCCACCGCCATGGCTCGCGACGAACCGATCACCATGTACGGCGACGGCTCATCGAGCCGGGACTACACCTACGTCGGGGATATCGCGTCAGCCGTCGTCACCGCTGCGGAACGCGCGCGCGGCTTTGAGTTGATCAACGTCGGAGGGGACCGAGAAATCAGCCTCTCAGCGGTGATTGAGCTGTTGGGGCAAGCCCTAGGCACGACCCCTCTCATCGACCGGCGAGCCCGCTCCGCCGGAGACGTGCGCCAGACATCCGCCGACATCTCCAGAGCTCAAGCGCTGCTCGATTACGCCCCTCAAAAGTCTTTGACCGCCGGATTGGCTGAATTTGCAGCTTGGTTCGCAGAACACGGCGTCCACTGAGCAGCCCTCTCGCGACCTTTTTCATCCCAAAATTGATCCAACGTCCACACACGTGCCACGGAGTAATAACCGTGAAGGCACGCTAATTGTGGGGGACGAACATGCGACGTCAGTTGATTGGAATCGTTGTGGGAGTTGCAGCTATCGCCATCGCCGCGGCGGTGGGGGCCAAGCCCAAACCTCGGAATGCCTCGCTGGATGCGGCGCTGCAATCACAGGCGGCTGTCCGCACCATGAGTCAGCGCCTCAAAGACGCCAGAGTGGACTACGAGCAAGCACGCAAAGCAGGCGACATCGGCAAGATGAACTGCGTCTCAGAGCCGTTGAAGCTGCTGCAGTCAGTCACAAAACTCGCTCAGCTCAGCCTTGTCGATCTGCAAGGGGCGCAGGCACGTCGGCGCAAGAAGCAGGTCAAGCGCGAGTATATCAAAATATCGACCCTGCTGAGCAAAGCGGAAACCTACTACGGCCAACTTAAGGGCTGCAGTATGGGCCACGGCACCACGGTTCCAACGGGCGTTCAGATCGAGAAGAAGGTTTCGCCGGGAATCCCCAAAGTTAACGCGTCAGAAGGCCTGACAAAGATGCCGGCCACGCGCGGCTACGTCTCGTCGGTGAGTCCGTTCTACAACTGATTGTCGCGAGCCGGCCCCCCGCTTCTATCCCGGAAATTCAGTCCGTTAGCGCACCGGCGGCGCGGCGCTCTTCATCCAGTCCTGCATAGCGAACCTATCGACCTCACTCGCTCGCTGCATCCGCATCGCTTCGATTGCGGCTTCAGCGCCCGTGAGTGTCGTGATGACCGGAATTCCCCGGTTCGATGCTGCTAGCCGAATCTGCTTTTCATCAAAACGTGACTCAGCACCCAGCGGCGTGTTGATCACGAGATCGATGCGACCCGCCTTGATAAAATCCGATGCGTTGGGGCTTCCTTCGTTGACCTTGTAGACCATCTCTGCCGGAATCCCCGCATCGAAGAGGGCCAGTGCGGTTCCCCGGGTCCCGACCAACTGAAAACCGAGGTCAGCCAGCGCTCGCGCGATCGGCACGATCGCCACCTTGTCGCTCGCATTGACCGACAGGAACGCCCGACCGCCTTCAGGCATGTGCACGCCAGCGCCACGCAGCGCCTTCAAATAGGCCTCTCCGGCGGTTCGGCCGACCCCCATGACTTCACCCGTGGAACGCATCTCCGGCCCAAGCAATACGTCCGCGCCCGGAAATTTCACGAAGGGAAACACCGGCACCTTGGCGAAGTAGTGTTTGGCCCTCAGATCTTCGGTGAGTCCACATTCCGCAAGGGTCTCCCCCATCATCAAGCGAGTCGCGATTTGAACCAGCGGTTGCCCGGTCGCTTTGGCCAAAAAGGGCACAGTCCGCGACGCCCGTGGATTGACCTCGAGCACGTAGAGTTTGCCGCCCTTTTCCGCGAACTGCACATTCATCAGCCCGCGCACACCGATGGCCAGCGCCAGCCGGCGCGTCACATCGCGCATCTCTTCTTCAAGGCCAGCTTTGAACTTATAGGCCGGAAAAATCGCGCTGCTGTCGCCACTGTGAACGCCCGCTTCCTCGACATGTTCCAAAATGCCAGCGATGACCACTTGCTCGCCGTCGCACAGGGCGTCGACGTCGTACTCGAAGGCGTCTTCCAAGAATTGGTCGATGAGCACGCTCTTGTCAGCAGAGGCATCGGCGGCGGTCTGTAACCAACCCGCGAGGGCATCGGCGTCGTAGATGATCCGCATTTTTGTGCCGCCGAGCACATAGCTCGGGCGAACCAAGACCGGGAAACCGATACGGTCGGCCACGGCCAGCGCCTCTTCCACCGTACGCGCCGTCCCGGCATCGGGCTGCCGCACATTGAGTTCGTCGAGCAGCGCGCCGAAACGACCGCGGTCTTCGGCCAGATCGATCGCGTCAACCGGGGTGCCCACCACTGCAATCCCCACCTTTTCGAGGTCATTGGCGAGCTTCAGGGGCGTCTGACCACCGAGCTGAACGATGGCGCCGATGGGCTTTTCCCGCCGGGCGATTTCTGCCACGTGTTCCAAGCTCAAAGGCTCAAAATACAGGCGATCAGCCGTATCGTAGTCGGTGCTGACCGTCTCCGGGTTACAGTTGACCATGATGGTTTCATAGCCAGCAGCTGTCAGGGCGAACGCAGCATGGCAGCAGCAGTAGTCGAACTCGATGCCCTGACCGATACGGTTGGGGCCCGATCCCAGGATCATCACCTTCTTGCGGTCAGTCGGTGCGGCCTCGCACGTACTCTCATAGGTCGAGTACAAATACGGTGTGTGGGAGCGAAACTCCCCAGCGCAGGTGTCGACCCGCAGAAAGCTAGGGAACACGCCCTTCGCTTCACGGGCCGCACGCACCTCGTCCTCCGTCACAGCCAACCAATCGGCCAGCGCAGCATCGGAGACCCCTTCCCGCTTGGCGTTTCTGAGCTTGCTGGTTGGCAGCCCGGGCAGGTCGTACGCCTTCAAGTCACGCTCGGTCTGCGCCATGACTTGAAACTGATGCAGGAACCACGGGTCGATACCGGTGATTTCATGGACTTCAGCCGGATCCCGGCCACCGCGAATCGACGCAAATACAGCGTAGATCCGTTCCGGCGTCGGGCGCGCCATATCCGCGTCAGACCAAGGTGTCGACAGCGCCGGTGGGGTCTCTTCCAGCGATGCGATGCCCTTGCGGAACGCCTCACGGAAGGTGCGGCCGATGGCCATGGCCTCGCCGACCGACTTCATCTGTGGGCCGAGACGCACCGTCGATTCAGGAAACCGACCGAAATCAAAGCGCGGCAATTTCACCACAACGTAGTCGATGACCGGCTCAAAGCACGACGAGGTCATCTTGGTGATGTCGTTGGGCAGCTGGTCGAGGGTGTACCCAAGCGCCAACTTTGCGGCGATCTTGGCGATGGGAAAGCCCGTCGCCTTACTGGCCAGCGCGCTAGAACGGGACACCCGTGGGTTCATCTCGATCACGGCCAACTGACCGTCGACGGGGTTCACTGCAAACTGAATGTTACTGCCGCCCGTCTCCACGCCCACACGCCGAATGATGCGCAGGGCCGCGTCGCGCATGGCCTGATACTCACGGTCGGTGAGCGTCTGCGCGGGTGCGACCGTAATGGAGTCGCCCGTGTGAACACCCATGGGATCGAGGTTCTCAATACTGCAGACGATCACCACGTTGTCGGCGCGGTCGCGCATGACCTCGAGCTCGTACTCTTTCCATCCGGCGATGCTCTGCTCGACCAGGACCTGACTCGTTGGGCTCGCAGCCAAACCAGTAGCGATGGCCGCGCGGAACTCTTCCTCCGTGTCCGCCATGCCACCGCCAGCACCACCCAGGGTGAACGACGGCCGAACGATCGCTGGGAAACCGACCTCCTCCAGCGCGCGGTCAATCTCATCGGTGCTGTTGACGATGGTCGACCGTGCGGTGTGCAGCCCGATCTCATCCATTGCGTGGGCAAAGCGCTCCCTGTCTTCCGCCAGATCCATCGCCTCAACGCTGGCGCCGATGAGCTCCACACCGCACTCGTCCAATACGCCCATCTTGGCGACGGCCATGGCGAGATTGATCGCGGTTTGCCCGCCGACGGTCGGCAGCAGGTAGCCGGGCCGTTCGCGTCGAATCACCTCAGCCACCGCGTCAGGGGTCAGCGGCTCGATGTAGGTGCGATCGGCAACCGACGGATCGGTCATGATCGTCGCCGGGTTGCTGTTGATGAGCACCACTTCGGCGCCCTCTTCTCGCAGCGCGCGGCAGGCTTGGGTGCCCGAGTAATCAAACTCACAGGCCTGGCCGATTACGATCGGACCGCTGCCAATGACCAGAATCTTCTTGTCGCGACCTTTCATGATCCCTCTGCTTGTCGACGGCGTGACGCCGGGAGCCGGATGTCAGCAATAAGCCGATTATTATAGGCTGTTTGCTGGTCTATCGCGTGCGGGAAAAGCGAATCATCTCGTCGACAAATCGCTTGAACAGGTGATGGCTGTCATGGGGGCCCGGCGAGGCTTCCGGGTGAAATTGCACCGAAAACGCTGAGTGGATCCGGTGGCGAACGCCCGCGACGGTGTCGTCATTGAGGTGCAGGTGGCTGATCTGCAGTCCCGTCCCCGCCAGCGATCCACCATCGACCGCAAAACCGTGGTTCTGCGCGGTAATCTCGACGCGACCCGTGTGCAAATCTCGCACTGGATGATTGGAGCCGCGATGGCCAAAGGGCAGTTTGTAGGTGCGTGCACCACAGGCCAACGCGAACAGCTGGTGGCCCAGACAAATACCGAAAATCGGCACGTCACCCAGCAGCTCGGCAATCATGTCGACCGCATATTCCACGGGTTCAGGATCGCCTGGGCCATTGCTCAGCATCACGCCGTCCGGAGCCATCGCGAGGATCTCACTAGCGGTCGTGTGCGCAGGTACGATCGTCAGCCTGCATCCAGCCTGCACCAGCTGTCGGCCGATATTTTTCTTCATGCCAAAGTCGACGACGACCACGTGCCACCGCGCATCCTTGGGGCCCATGGACCAGGCGGCATCACAGGTCACTTCGGAGGCGAGATCGCGCCCTGCCATCGATGGCACCGCCGCTGCTTCCAACGCCATGGCAGTCAAGGCATCAGCCGCTGCGCCTGCCGGTAGCGCTGAGGCCTGACCCACGAAGGGCAGCTCATCCGCATCGGACAGATCTCGAATCACCCCACGCAGCGCGCCGCTCTCTCGCAAGTGCAGGGTCAGAGCGCGGGTGTCGATCCCAAACAGCCCTGGCACATCGACCTTCCCAAGCCAATCGCCGAGCCGCTGATCGCTTCGCCAGTTGGACGGCACGGGGTGGTAGTCCCGCACAATCAGACCCGCGACTTGAATCGCACTCGACTCTATGTCGACGGGGTTGACGCCGTAGCTCCCGATGTGCGGATACGTCAGCGTGACCAACTGGCCAGCGTAGGAGGGGTCGGTGAGAATCTCCTGATAACCGGTCAGCGAGGTGTTGAAGACAACCTCGCCATCACGGTCAACCGGACCACCGAAACGCTCTCCTCGAAAGAAAGCTCCGTCTTCGAGGACTAGGACTCCGTCCATCAGTGCGCTCCAGCGCCTGCACACGGCGCGGCGCGAACCTAGGCATCGTTACGCACTGCGTCAAGCCGCGTCGTCAACCTATTGCATGGTTGTTTCCGGGAGGACTCGCTTCTAGAAGTCGGGCTTGCACTCTCCACCATCCTCGCAAATTTTCGTCTTCACGGGCATGGAGGCGTTGGTCTTGTCCTCAGGACTCTCCGGCGGATTGCCCGCGTTTCGCCCTCCGGACGAACCCGAACCCTGCTCGCCTGAGCCGTTTGTGTCCGTGTCATCTGCAGCTTGGTACTGGTTGGACGCCGCGTAAGACGGCGCTGGGCTGCCGTTGACGACCACCGCGTACTTGCTGCCTGTCATCAGAGAGCCCGTAATTTCAACGTCGGGAGACCCATCTGCCTTCTTCTTGGGTTGGTGCACCAGCACCGCCGCGCGAGCGTTGTTCTTCAGTTGCGCGTTGCGAATGGTCGCTCGCGCGCCATCAAACACACCGATGCCGTCACCGGCATCCGTATTCGCGCCGCGACTACCCAAGCTCTGCGCGACCGTGCCGCTCACCGTCGCGCCATCGAGAAATAGATCCGCGCCCTCTGCCACTGCGACGCCGACGAGGGTGTTCCCTCCGAGTCCCGCGTCGCCGGTGACGGTGACCAGGCTCGCCGCGCCCGCCCAAATGCCGCACAGGCGATTGCGCGAGATGTCGGCGCCGACCTGCAGGCTAGCCCGGGTCAACATCGACACACCGGTTCGGCGGTTGTTCGCGATGACGCTGCGGGCGTCGATTTGAACACCGACAGACTTGCCGCCGCTGAGTCCGCCGACCAGCATGACGCCGTCGGCCCACGGTCCGCCAGGGCCGACCTTGGTGTGCACAATCGCGCTATTGCTGATTCGAGCCGAAGCGCCCCACAAGCCAACTCCGAATCCGCCGTTGTTGGCGATATGGGTGCTGTCTACCAGTACATTGGGCGAGCCCACTGGAGAGTAGATCGGTTCGATGATGGCCACGCCACCGAGCCCGTTGCCTGAGATCTGGCTCTGCGGCTGATAGATCGGCTCGATGATCCCGAACTTTCCTGCAGCATTGCGCGGCGATGGCAGGTAGATAGGCTCAATGATTTGCACTTTGGATGTCTTGCGCGCCAGTAGGCCAAGGCCCTTGTTGTCGAGCAATTGTGTGCTGATCAAGGTGAGTCGAGCCAGCTCCGACGCGACGACGCCGTGCCCCAGCTTTCCGCTACTCGTGGTCTTGCGCACGACCACCTTTTCGAGTCGCAGACTCCCGCCAGTCGCCTCGATACCAGCGTCGACAGCCGCGTCGACCACGACACCTCGAATCGTGGTGACACCTTTGCCATCTACAACAACGCCGGCGCCGCCGCGGATGACCACCGTGCCGTTCAGTGCTGCCACGAGATGGACACCCTCAGGCAAAACAAAACCGCCGTCGTATTGGGCTGGCCCGAGGACGACCGCATCACCGGACTTTGCCAAAGCGAGCGCGTCTGAGATCTGGTTAAACGGCCGCTGCACGGAGCCGTCACCTGCTGCGCAATCCTCCCCAACGACGTAGATGAACTTGCCAGTCTTTCCCACGACTGCGGTGGGGGTACGCACGGCGCACACCGTATCGACCTTCGCGCTCATCTCTGCCGACGCGCACCCGGCCAGAACGATCAGGAGCCCGGCCACACACTGCGTCACGATCGAGGCAACTCGGCGCTTACCACGCGACGTACCATGTTCCGCTGGCGCGCCGGGTCTCAGGCTCTCTCTTGTCTCTCGGCGGTTCATCCCGTCCCCTCGTCGATTCGATGCTTGTCGTCACTACGCAATCTAGGTGTTTCTGACCTGCCTTCAAACTTGGTCCTCATTGCGTGGGTGCAATGATGGCAAACGCCTACATCTGCACGAAGATGATGACCTCTTATATGGCCTTGCAGGTTGTGTGCCAGTCGCGCCCAAAGACTGAAATTACGGGCTAAAAGTAGAAAGTCGTACGTCCAATCCCGTCGCTGGACTGAGAAGTTGTTTAATAAATCATCACAAATGACTAGGATCTGTAGAAATATACTACACTCTGTGGTTTTTTGAACTGAGCTCTTGCTGCGGCCCGCATCCTCTTGCCCGTGATAGTGTGCGATGGCGTGTCACGTTTGAGGGTTTGCTGCGACGCTGTACCGTCACGCGACGACTACCGACGTGGGTCGCTCGCAACCTGGAGGCCTCATGCCCACTTCGTCTGTACCTGGCGCCTTGCGCAAATGGTTCGTTGTTCATTTCTGGGCGGATATTTTGTTTGCCTTGCCGCTTTTTGTAGCGCCCCAGGCGGTCTTGTCGCTCGTGGGTTGGCAGCAAGTTGACCCAATCACCGCGCGCTTGGTCGCTGCGGCGCTTTTCGGGATCGGGATCGAGTCGCTTCTTGGGCGCAACGCGGACGCGGAGAGCTTCCGCACAATGCTCAACCTCAAAGTGATCTGGTCGGCCACCGCGTCCGTCGGCATCGCCTGGTCGATCGCCGAAGGAGCACATGGCAGGCCCCCGTTTGCATGGCTGGTGCTCGGCATTTTCGTGGTCTTTCACTTGCTGTGGGTCTATTGGCGCCTCCGCATGCGCCAAGATGCAGCCTGAACCTCCGTGAGAGGTCGCACCGCGGTCGCCTTCACGGTATACGGTAGCGGCACGAGTTCATGCTCCACAGGCGCATTAGCGTCGGCGCACCGCGGAGGGTTGCATGTCATCGCTCATCTTGATTGTGGACGACGAGCAGGATCTGGTTCGTACGCTTGACTACAACCTCAAGCGAGAGGGCTTTCAGACGCGCACTGCCGGTACAGGCCAGGAGGCGCTGAGCGAGGCAAGTCGCCTACCCGTCCCCGATTTGGTCCTGCTCGATTTGATGCTCCCGGACATGAGCGGCACAGAAGTTTGCCGCCGCCTTCGTGCTGCCGATGCAACCCGTGACACACTGGTCGTCATGGTCACCGCCAAGGGCGAAGAGATCGATCGCGTTGTCGGATTTGAAGTGGGCGCGGATGATTACGTCGTTAAACCCTACTCTGTTCGGGAGTTGATGCTGCGTGTCCGCGCCATTTTGCGCCGCCGCGGGGTGGATGAGGAGCCTGCCGCGTCAGCCTCTACGCACATTTCTCACGGCATCCTTCAGGTGGACTCAGCTGGCCATTCGGTGTTGGTCGAAGGGGAGCCTGCGAAACTTACAGCCCTAGAATTCAGGCTTTTGCTGACCTTGCTTCACCGCCGGGGCAAGGTGCAGTCGCGCGAAACCCTGCTCAGTGACGTGTGGGGATATGCGCCAGAGGTCACCACGCGCACGGTCGATACACATGTCAAACGGCTCCGCGCCAAACTGAGCGCGGCGGGTGCCCTGATCGAGACGATTCGGGGTGTTGGCTACTGCATTCGCGATCTCAACACCTAGCCGAGGGATCTTCCAGTGAGCCAGCGCAGTCACCTTCATACGCGCACCTTTGTGGCGACGCTGGTGGCCACACTCGCAGCGCTTGCGGTCGGCGCCTTCTTCGTTGGTCCTGCGCTGGTCGCCTCTGAGGCGGGCACAGAGGCGGGTGCGCTTACTCTCCGCCTGAGCGGCTGGGTCGCATTTGCGTTGCTGTTGTCCGCAGGCGTCACTTGGTGGACATCTCGTTGGCTGGGAGAGTCCCTGACCCGTTTGCGTGAGCTCATCGGTCAGAGTCCCAAAGCCCTTTCCGCTGAAGGTGTCGACGAGCCGGCCCTCCGGCCGTTGGCAACCGCTGTCCGCAGATTGTCTGGCGATCTAAATGACGCACTCCGCCGCTTGGCTGATGAACGGGCTCGTCTGTTGGCGGTTCTGGAGGGGATGGAAGACGCCGTCGTCGCAACGAATGACGAGGGCATGGTGACGCTCGCCAACAGCGAGGCGCGCTTGCTGCTGGGGGGCAAGGGCTCGCCGGTCGGTCAGTTGCTGCTCGACGTCATTCGTGCGCCAGCACTGCACGATTTGGCAGACCGCGTCGCCAACGGTGAGCACGACACTGCTCAGCTGGACCTGCCAGGACCGCCGGAGCGGCATTTACTCGTTCGTGGGGCGCCGCAGCGCAATGGCGGGGCCGTATTGGTGCTCCAGGACACCACGCGTCGCCGGCAACTTGAGCAGATGCGCCGCGAGTTTGTGGCCAATGTCTCCCATGAGTTGCGTACACCGGTCAGCGTTATTCGCGCCAATGCGGAAACGCTCTTAGACGGCGCAATTTCGGACCCAGAGTTTGCCCGCGGCTTTCTGGAGGCGCTGGTCCGCAATGCCGATCGGCTCTCGGCTTTGGTGTCTGACCTCTTGGATTTGTCCCGAGTCGAATCGGGCCAATATCCCATTGAACGCCGACGCATGACTCCCCAGTCCGCCGTGCAATCAGTCGTCGAATCGTTGGGCCAAACCGCCATCAACGCCGGACTCGACCTGCGCACGCAGATACCGCCGAGCATCGAGACCTATGCCGACCCCAAGGCCGTGGAGCAGGTGCTCATCAACCTGATTCATAACGCCATCAAACACAGCCCCGATCAGGGTCTCATCTCCGTCATCGCTACGCCGGAGGACGATACGGTCCGCATCGCTGTCGCCGACCAGGGACCAGGTATTCCGGTTCCACTGCGCGCCCGAATTTTCGAGCGTTTCTACCGTGTCGACAAGGGGCGTGCGCGTGAGGTTGGTGGCACCGGACTGGGCCTCGCCATCGTGCGCACCCTCGTCTCCGCGATGGGGGGCACGGTCGGGGTCGGAGACGCGCCTGATGGCTCCGGTGGGGCTGAGTTTTGGTTCACGTTGCCTCGGTTTCGCTCGGTGTTCGAAGACGAGGCAGGTCGCAGCTATGTGCGGATGGCGGTCACGCCACAGGCCGCCGACTCCAGCGTCGACTTTGAACTGGATTCAGGCGTTCAGGAGCTGCGCCGCCGTATTCTCCTCATGGCAGGGCGCGTCGAGGAGATGATCGCGCACGCGGCGCGCGCAGTGGTGCAGCGCGATCTGGAGTTGGCCCGCAAAACGATCCGCGCCGATCGCAACGTCAATCGCGACGAGATTGAAACCGACGAACTGTGCCTTCGCCTGCTGGAACGCCAGGACATGGGTTCTGCCGACCTACGCTTCATCACCCGCGCCAGCAAGATGGTCACCGATCTGGAGCGTATTGCCGATCTTGCGGTCAACATCTGTGAGCGCACGGAACGCTTGCAGGGCACGCCGCGGATGGCTGCCGGAGGTGAGATTCCGAGGATGGCGGGGTTGGTACAGTCGATGGTACGGGATGTCATCGATGCGTTCGTCGGTCGGGATCCCCGCCGTGCCCATGCCGTCATCGCGCGCGACGACGAGGTGGATGCGCTCTATCACGATGTCTCGCGCGAGGTGATGGCGCTGATGACCAGCGGCAAGGAGTGGGTCGAGCCCGGCATTCACGTGCAGGCCGTCGCGAAATTTCTCGAGCGTATGGCCGACCACGCCACGAACTTGGCTGAGCAGGTCGTCTTCATGGTGCGCGGCGACGAGATTCGCCATCCGGGCAAACTCGGCGCCATTGAGGCAGCACAGCGCGCTGTGCACTTGACGGATGACCCCGACAATCCTTATGAGCCAAGCCCTCCCGCGGAACAATCGAGCGCGACTAGCGCACAAGTTGAGGTCATCGAATGAGTAGGTCTTGCATCGCTACGAGGGCGCTATTGTGCCTAATTATCGGGAGTCTTTTCTCCAGTTCGGCTTTCGCAGCTGACCCCGTCGTCGCTCCTGAGAAGCTACGTGCGGTGGCGCTGGCCAAGGCTGCGACCCCCACAGCGAGCAAATGGTCGACCAAGCTCACGCTCGGCGGCACCGGTTCGGCGAACTCGTCGAGTCACGTGGTCGGAGCCGTGGACGGAACGACGATGCAGCTCGGTCTACTGCTGGTCGGCGAGGCCAACCACGTCAGCGGCCGCAATGAGTGGAAGAACGCTATGAAGTTGCAGCATGCGCAGACCCGGACGCCCCTCATGGACGCGTGGGTCAAGTCTGCCGACAATCTCGAGATGCAATCGACCTACCTCATCCGCATGAAGTCGATCCCCTGGGTCGGTCCCTTCGCCCGCGCCAAGTTGCAGACCCAGGTGCTCGGCAGCTACGACATTCGTCCTGGGGAATCGACGATCAAGTATCAGGACGCTGCCGGAAAAGAGACTGCCAGTGAGACAGTGGCGGCCGAAACGCAGACTGCGACGACCCGCGCCTTTGAGCCCCTGCTCATCAACGCTTCGGCGGGTTTCTTTGCCAATCCAATTGAGAAAAAGAAGCTCGCTGTGAAGCTCAAGGCAGGCGCCGGCTCGCAGCACATTATTGCCCGAGACGGGTACGCAGTCACGGGTTACGCGAAGGACACGGCCACGGTCACGCTCAAGCAGCTAGAAACATCAACACAGGCCGGTGCAGAGTTTGAGTTGGAGGCTAACGGCGAGGTCAATTCGCATGTCAGCTGGAAGGCGAAGAGCCGTTTCTTCTATCCGCTGTACTCAAGCTCCGAACAGAAATTTACTGGCGTCGATGCGCTCAATACCGACGTCACAGCGACGTTGTCGGTCAAACTCGCAAAGTGGGCCTCGCTGGACTATGTTTTCACCCTCAAGCGCATCCCGCTCGTGGTCGACCAATGGCAGATGCAGCACGGGCTACTGCTGACGACGGGATTCAATCTGCTCTAGCGCGCAGCCTCGCGTCGACGGTGTACGAAGGTCATGTCCGACAGTCCAGACCAACGCATTTGCCCCATCTGCGGAACGCTTACGCCGGAGGCGTTCTGTCCCAAGGAAGGGGCGTCGACCGTTGTCGCGCGATCGTTTTCGAAACATCCGCGCAACTATGGGCTCGATGATCATGTCGCCGACAGGTACCGCATCACCGGTGCCCTCGGTAGCGGCGGATATGCTGCCGTCTATTCGGCTGAGCACACGGGAACGGGGCAAGAGGTCGCCGTTAAATTGATGGCCTTCGATCCGACAGCTGCTGGCGGCGAGGTGGCGGTTCGCCGGTTTTTTCGAGAGGCGCGCATCACGGCAGGGTTGTCGCACCCCAACACGGTCCGGGTGTTCGATGTTGGCCAGGACGAAGGCGGCGCCCTGTACATCGCCATGGAGTTGCTGCGCGGCGAGTCCTTGGAGCAGCGACTCAAGCGTGTGTTGACTGCGGGTGATGCGCTGAGCGTCGATGATTCGTTGGACATCATGATTCCAGTGCTCGATAGCCTCGCCGAGGCGCACGACAAGCAGCTGGTGCACCGGGATCTAAAGCCCGCCAACATCTTTCTCACCCAGGTGACCCAGGAAGATGAAACAGTTATGGTGCCGAAAGTGCTGGATTTTGGCATTGCTCGCACCGCAGACAGCTCGCTGACCGTCGGTGGCACCATTCCCGGCACGCCGCCCTTCATGAGCCCTGAGCAGTGTCGCGGCGAGGAGCTCGATGGCCGCAGTGATCTCTACAGCCTCGCGGTCTTGCTCTTTCTGTGCGTGACGGGGCGCCTGCCATTTCACGACACAAATGTGCTGCGTTTGATGCGGATGCATGCCTTTGACGCTCCGCCGAATCCACGATCCAAGACCAACCGGCCGTTGCCCGACGGGCTGGTGTCGCTGCTTATGAGAAGCCTAGCCAAAGCGCCGGCAGATCGCCCGCCGACGGCAGCTGCCATGAGGAAGGAGTTAGCAGAGATCCAACAGGGAAATTGGACTCCCCCGGTGTTTGATGGCGACACAGCAGCAGCGGTCGATTCAGTCTCAGCCAGCGAGCAACTGACCCTCGACTCAGCACCCAGCGTGCTGGAGTCGGGTTCAGACGAAGGCGGCTCCACGCCAGGTTCAGCGCCTAGCGTGTCGTCTGGGGGCTCCGCGGGAGACACGGCAGCAGGTGAGTTGACCGTGGCTCACAAGTCAGCGTCCGACCCCGCGCGGGCCTCTGCACAAGAGTCGGCCAACCTCGCGCCGTCCCACGACCTGAAAGATGGAGCTGCACCCGAAAATACCGCACACGCTTCGCCATCAGATGGCGGCTCTGAGGCCACGGAGACCAAGCCGGGTCGAATCGTGATGTGGCTCGGGCTGACATTACTGCTATTGGCAGGCGCGACAATCGCTGTCCTGCTCGCTCGTGGAAATGGTCGCGGTGACCACCCGGCACAGACGTCAGCGCAAGGTGCCAACCACCAGGCTGGTGACCACGGCGAGCCAAGACCGGCTGGCAGCGCCGTGGCGAACGGGGACGCTGGTCGGACGCAAAATGCACCGGATGCTGCCGCTGGGACAGCTGCGGCTGCTCCCGACGCGTCACACCAAGAGGTGTCACGGGATAGCGCGAACGCGGCTAGCGCAGCGGTCGGTACAGCACCAGACGCCATAGCTGACGCTGCGGCACATGTGGCGCCCTCAACTGCAGCGGCAGCCGCCGTGGCCTATGCTCGTGCGAAGGTCGCCACCGACCGTGCGGCGAAACTGAAATATGCCCGCGAGGCCGCACGACTCGCCCCAACCAACGCCGACTACGCGCAGCTCCTCAAGGCGCTCTCTGCCCCAGTTCGGCCCAAGAAAGCGGACGTAAAACCGTCAAAGATCAAGCCAAAAACTGTCGGCAAGGCCCCGAAAGTCAAGGCGAAAGCGCCCATGGTGCGGCCGGTCACCAAGAAGAAAGGCCTCGGGCCAGCGCTCATGGAAGACTAATTCGCAGCCCGGCGCCGCCCCATCGCGCACAACGGCCCGGCGGGGCCACACATCGGGGCCAAGTTCGGGCGTGCCCTAGCAGACTGCGCTTTTTCTCGTTTTGTCGGAGACGTTCTCCGTTGGGGGCTGTCTGCTGGGATGGGGAAGTCGCGGCTTGCCGCGGCTGGGGGCGCTCGTAGCCCCCCAATGATGAAGAAAACTAGCAGTGTGCTGCGACAGTAATTTTAATTACGCCGCACGCTGCTAGAAACGAACCATCAATCGCGCACCGGACAGTGTTGGCAAGAGCGTGACCTTCTGGTCTGACTCGGACTGCAGCAGCTGCCAAACGCCGTACCCGATAGCCACGGCTCCCACCCCCATCATCGCCATCCCCGCCGCAGACCGGACGTTCGCGCTGTCCTGGTCGGCCTTGGCGTCCTCATAGGTCGTTCCAACGATCACCTCATCGTCGCCTGCGCCTGTGGTCTTGGCGAGGCGCCCCTCAAGCGCCCTGATGTCGTCAGCAGCACCGAGGGCGAGCCATAGCCCCACAGCCGCCAATGCAGTGCCGCCGCCCACCGCGCTCCAGGGCACCAGCTGCGATGGACCAATCCGCGATGGACCAGGCTGCGATTGACCAGTCACGCCAGCTGCGGGCTTTGTGGTTGGTGACTTGTTCGCTGGCTCGCTCGTAGGTGCAGTCGCAGTTTGGGGCGCTGCAGTTGTCGCAGCGCCGGTTTTGTCGCCACGCGCCACCTCGATTTCCGTCCGGTGCTTTTTCGCCTTGGCCGCCAACGAGTCACCGGCAGATGCGCTCTCCAAGTAGCGCCCGTAGTTGATGTAGGCCTTGTCCAGTTGACCGGCCTTCTGTTCGCATCGGGCTGCGCTGTACAAGTAGCCCCGTTCGGCCGGGTGCATAATCCAGGCTTGATGAAAGAGCATCGCGCACGTCTTGAAGTCGCCGGCTCGCGCGCGTGCCACAGCAGTGATCGAAATCGCTGCAGCTTGCTCGGCTTTGTCTAGCTGCGGCTGCGCATGGGCGACGGGCATTGCGCACGTCATGATGACAACAGCGCTGACTAGTGTGACGGCGTTGGACATCGCATTGGGTTTGGACATTGGCGTGCTCGCAGGGACGGATTCGTTGTCAGCGCCAGGATGCCACCGAGTTCGGCTCCGGGGCAATGGCGTCGTAGGCGCACGGACCTGAGTGACCTACTAGACCTAGTCGTCCATGACCGCACCGCGCAGACGTCGCCGGGCCTTTGGTGGGCGTTTGGTTGCGGGCTGCTTGTTGGCGCGCGAGGGCCTTGTCGCTGCTGGCGCTTTGGGCCTGACCGGCCGGCGTGAATTTGGGCGTGGTTTCAGACGCTTGGTCGCCTCATTCGCTCGTCTGGGTTTGGCCGCGCTGGCGGGCGGTTTCTCAGCAACTGGCGCCGCACCTGCATCGGGCGTGCTACCTATCCGTACCGCATCGCTGGCGTGCCCTGAGGCGTCGGCCGCCGGTGCCGCGCTGGCGTCGGCCTCCAGCGCTGGGACATCAGGCTGTTGGGCGGGCGTTTTGCCTTTGAGGATCGCCTGAGAGTTTGAATTTCCAGCAGTTTTGCTAGGTGGGGCGGACGTCGTCGCGGGCAGATTCGGGGCGCCCTTTGGCCGTGGGTCCGGAGCCTCAAGCAGCCGCCGCAGACCCAAACCGGCCCCAATCACCAAGATGAGGAGCACAACAACCAGGGCCCATTGACTGTTCTTGCCCCGCGATGTCGTGGTGGCAGGTGGCGCGGCCGCCACGGCCTCCCCCTCCTCTGAGGCTGTCGCATCCATCGCCTCCGCTACGGCAGGGCCGCTCATCGCTGGGGCCATCGCCTCGCCATCCCGAATGGAACCAGCGACCGACGTGGCTGGGCCAGCTGCGGCCTCGCCGCCACCTTGGGTGCCTGTCTGATAATCCAGGGTGTTGCCGTCGAAGATCTCGTCTGTGGGTGTCGGCTCCTCGGCCACGCCAGCCCGCTTGAGCGAATCCTGAACGTCATCGAACGTGGTCCCCAGCAGGTTGGAGAGCACGTGAGCGTCAGACCGCCGACCCTGAATCTGTGTGTGCCCGTCACCAGCGCTACGTACGTGCGCGCCAAAGGTCGTCATGGCATTGCGGAAGGCCATGCGCATCTGCTGCGCATCGGCAAATCGCTCGTTCGGGTCCTTCGCCAGCGCACGCAGCAGCAGCTCCGCCATCGTGTCGCTGATGTTGTGCGTGCTGACGGTGCGCGGATCTGGGATCGCCTCGCTCACATGCTTGTAGATGAGGGTCAGGGGTTGATCGCTGACAAACGGCAGCCTGCCGGTCGCGCAGCGGTACAACATGACGCCCACCGCGTAGATATCGCTGCGTGGATCGACCGCTTCTCCACGACACTGCTCCGGGCTCATGTAGCCCGGTGTGCCCATGACCGTGCCCTCCAGCGTCAAGTCGGAGTCAGCGGTGCTAGAACATCCAAAATCCAGCACTTTTACGACAGGATCGCTGCCCGACACCTGCGCCAACATGATGTTCGCCGGCTTCAGATCGCGATGGACCAATCCCGCGGCGTGCGCCTCGGCCAGACTGTTGAGCATGCTGACGCAGATCGTCGCCGCCTGCTGTTCGCTCATCACCCGGTTGTGGGCTTCGAGCTTCTTGAGAACGTGCTCCAAGGTCGGGCCCTTGAGCATCTCCATCGCGATAAATAGGGGCCCACGGTCTGCGCGACCCACATCAAATACACGCACGGTATTGGGCGAGCTCAGCGCCGCAGTGATACGGGCCTCACGGTAAAAACGGGCCTCAGACTCCTCATCCCCATCCGACGTCAACATCTTCAGGGCGATGGGCTGTTGCGTGCCGGTGTGTTGCGCGGCGTACACCGCTCCGAAACCGCCGCGCCCAAGGACACCGGTCACACGGTAACGCCCGGCGACCACGTCGCTGGCTTGGTACGAGAGAGCGTCTCGATCAAATAGGGGTTCAGACAACGGTGATGTCTCCCGAAGGGCGTGGATCAGCGAACAGCGGGGCAAACTGCGGCGTCGACGCCCCTGCAAGGGTGGGCCCGTAGATTAACACGGACACCACCCAGGCGGGAGTCGAAGAGGCGGGGTAGTTGGTCTGCTATGCCTTGCGCGGCAGACCTTGGGCGTCGGCGGCGGCGAGGATGGCGTCCCTGTGGGACTCGTAAAAGCGCCAAGCCGCAACCACTGTCAGCGGTGCGGTGACGAGGATGCCAACGCAGCAGACCATGAAGCCGACGGTGTTGATGACGGCGGCCATGATCATAAACATGATGATCTCGCCGAAGTTCTCTTTGCCGTGGGCCATCGATGCTTTCATGGCGTCCATGGGGGCGAAATCCCCGTCGGCGGCGAGCATTGGCGCCCAGAAGAACAACACGCTCGTCACGATTGCGCCGACGAAGCACAACATGAAGCCGACGAAGTTGGCGACGCTCTGCAGAATCATCGTCACCAAGTCATCGCTGATGTCGTCGAACTGGAAGAGCTCACCCATTTCTGGCGCCCGCTCTTCGCGAAGTGCGTTGCGAATCGTGCGGAACAGATTGGGCACCAGCAGAAAGCCAAAGCCGCCAGTGAAGGAGTTGATCAGCGAGAAGACCAGCATGAGGATGACCCACGGAACGAGGTCGCCCTTCATCATTTCCCATGTCTCTTTGAATTGATCCATCTCGCTCTCCCTCTCGGTGGGCGCCCTACGACGCTAAAGTTCCGGTCTGCCCCGCATAGGCGAATCGCCCGCGAGATTGTCGCGAGGCCAGCGAATGGGAGTGATCCGTGGACTGACTGTGGCCGGCTGCGCACCGATTGACAAGGCAAAGGATCGAGTTTCTCAGTCGATTTTGTGCTCGCAGGGGGCGACAACAAGATGTCGGTTGCGCCGTAGCGCGCCAAGGTCGATCATCGTGTCATGATCAGAGATCTCGCTCTTCGTCGCCATGACTTGGTACGCCCTGTGCGGCGCCGCTCGGCGGTTTCGATGCTTCCCTATGTGGCCCTGGCCATCACCCTGCTCGGGGGCGTCGCTGCGATCGCCACAACGCGGCCCGATAAGTCGCGCGCAGCGGCCGACTCCGGAGCTGTTGCGGATGGCTCGACGACCGTGCGGCTACGTCGCTGCTGTAAGGTCGCAGCCAAAGGGAGGCTCATCGTGAAGCCCGGAGAGGTCGGGATTTCGGCGCTTCCAGACGGCCGTGCGTTGCCTGCCGGGCACCCCGACGATGTCTACTACACGGGGCGCAAACCCAGCACTACGCGGCTGCCCGCTGCTTATCGATTCTGGCCGATAGTTCAGCCGCTCAAGATCAACTTTCGGGCTGATTTTCCAGCCTCAGTGCGCTTTCACGGCTTCGCCACCCATGGTCGCAACCTCACCCAAGCTGCCGAGACCAAGATGGTGGCGCTGCTCAAGCGAGTACTCGGCGACGGGGCTCGCCTGTCGCGTCTAGGGCAGGGTGGCCATCAAGTGGTGTGGAGGGCCTGTCGGGTCACGCTGCCCGGGGCGAAACAGACGCGCTGTGTGGTGGCGAAGGTCCGCAGGATGGGGGGCGGTCGTACGGCAAAGGAGCGGCGGGCCGTTGCGGTTCAAGCGGCAGCTGGGTTGCGACGCGATCTGGCGCTCTTTCGAGTAGCAGAGGAGGTCACCGCCCGTGCTCACTTTGTGGGCGAAAAGGGCAGAGCCAAGCCCACGATCCTGCTTGGTCGGGCAGTCCGCGGTTCGCAGCCGCCCGCAGGTCCCGCAGGTAGAATCGCCCGCACTGCCCGGTTGCTCCATCCCGCTGCGCTGACCAACGGCGTTGTTGTTCAGGAGCTGATCGCCTTTCGTCCGAGCGCCCAGCTGCGAAAGATGCTGGCCGGATTGGAGGGGCCCAATGGCGTGTTGCGCGACAAAGCGTGGACCGAAGCGCCTAAGTTCGGCGTCAATCGGGTCCGTGTGCTCGGTTTTATCGATCGCTACAAGTCGGTGTCGCGCATCGGCCCAGATGTGATTCGACTGAGCGCATTTGTTCGCGATTGCGCCGCGGTGAAGAAAGTGCCGACGATCGGGGCGTTTTGTGTCCAGGTACGCCGAGATTTTCGGGTGCCGGATGATTTTCTGAGTCGCGTCCGCGCCCTGGAGCAGCTCTTCCGAGATAGTGCCGGGGCAGTCATGCGATTTCACCGGGCCAACTTCGATGTGGCGGTCGGTAATCCTGGGGTCGACGGCAAGGTGCGCGAGGTGGGGCTCGACTACAACCATGGCCGCAACGTGGGCTGGGATCCAACGACGCTACAGTTCGTGCTGTTCGACTTGTGACGAGCGGGCAGTGGTCGCCGTCGTCTCGGCTAGAGTCGAGACCGCTCCTGCCGTCAGTCGCAGACCGACTTCGTGAGCAGGCTAGTGGTTTGCGATCGACTTTACGGGTTTGTCAGACGCCGTTGAGCCCACCGCCCGATGCTGACCGGTCTGCTCGTCCACGACGCCAAGGGGTTTGCCGCCGGTGCTTTGTTTCGAGGCGAAAACCCGCAAAACGGCTCCTAACCCGAGGGTCTTGTCGGATTGTGCCTGCACCCAGTCGGCGTCCTGTTGGCTCGGCGGCGGCATCCCCATGATGACGAGATCGGCCCGCTTGGAGCGAAGGCGCAATAGATCCAGCGGCGACTCTGTCTCCTTGCTCGCGTCCATCACAATGACGTCCGCCCGCACGCGACCGGCGCTCAACAGCCGCTTGATGGCTTTGCGCCGAGGCTCGATCTGGTCGGGGTCCATCACCACCGTGGCCACGCGAACACGCGCCCGTGCCCAGGCGGCGTTCTGCTGAATGTAGTGGGCCACCAGCAGCATAAGGCCGCCGTTGCTCTGATTGTAGCCCCACCACACATCCAGCTTGCGGCGCTCGCCGAAGCCGCGGTGCTCATCCGTGGACAGCAGCAGCACGTTCACGTCTCGCTTGGTGAGGTCCTGCACCATCTGCTGAAATGCCGCATGCTTATGAGGCCTTTTCGGCCAGCCGAGCATCACACCATTGGGGGTCATGCCCACAACGCCATACCAATCCGTGGCTGTTCGCACGCCGTCTGGCACCGAGTCACAGGCGCGGGTGGTGTGAAATACGCTGTGAAAGGTGAAGTCCTCGTAGTTCTCCGCGATCGGTCGCATCGTCCGAGAGTCGGTCTGCTCCCGCCTCGCCGAATCGATGGCAGTAGCGTCGAGCTCTGTTCCGTCGAGCGCGTACACACCAGTGGGCGGCCGCTCTCTCGCAAGCAGGGTGAAGTTCGTCAGCAGGCCGTGCTCGCGCACAATCCACTGGGCCAATTTCAGCAAATGGGGCCGATATTCGGGGTGACCGCCGAAAAGCAGCATGATCGGTCGCCACGTCCCCTGCTCGCTGCTCGCGAGTCGCAGCCGATACAAACCGGAACGAACCAAGCTCTGCCAGATACCCGCCCAGATGTTACCGCTGTCGAGCTCGAGTTGCCGCTGCTTAATGGCGAGATAGAGCAGTCCCAACGCGACGAGGGCGCCTGTCATGGCGGCGGCATCGACCTTGAACATCGTGCCGAAGCAGACCACCGCGCCGATCCACGAAACCACGCTTGGGCTTCGAAACCGGGGTCTGAAGTCAGGGTTGGCCCAGCGTTCTAGTCCACTAGCGAGATTGAGCGTGCCGTACGTGGTGAGAAACAGCATCGTGAGGACGCGCGCCACCAGATCCAGGTCACCGATGAGGATCCCAGCCTCGGCGATGATGAAGGTGGCGAGCGTTGCGGCGCGGGGTTCGTTGGCGGGACCAGAGCCGCGCGCCAAGAAGTTGGGGCCGACGCCGTCGAGGGCGAGCGCCTGCAAGATACGAGGCGCGCCGAGCAGGCTGCCGATCGCGGAGGAGAGCGTCGCGCCCCAGACGCCGGCGAGAACCAACTCCGGTCGAGCGGACATGTGCGACCAGATATCGTTGTCACTCCGGAGCGTGTCACCGTCGACGGTGAGACCGAGAAAGACCGCCAAACCGACGTAGACGACAAGGCCCGTACCCACCGCGGCGAGCGTGCCGACCGGGATGCTTTTGTTCGGGTTTTTGAGGTCGCCACTCATGGCAACCCCCGCCGTAAAGCCCGTAACGGCGGGGAAAAAGATGGCGAACACCAACTCCATGCTGACGCCGCTGGTACTTGGCCAGAGGTGGATGCTGGTTGGCTCAGCTGGCGATTGGCCGACCAAGATCGAGCCGATGGACAGGACAATCGCCGCCATGATGACGAACTGCACCCGAATCGCGAGGTTGGCGCTGAAGATGGTGAGCGCAGTGAGCAGCACGCAGGTGATGGTGCCGGTCACGCGAATGTGGGACAGATCGTTACCCCAACCGTCGAGATGGCTGGCGAGCAGGGTATTGACGGTCTCCGAGAAGCCGATGATGTAGATGCTGGTGCCGAGCGCCGTCGCCAGGAACAGCGCGCCGCCGATGGAGCCGCCGATGGGCAGGCCGAGGCTGCGGCTGATGATGTAGTAGACGCCACCGCCGCCGATGGAGCGATTACTGGCCAAAGACGCGATGGACAGGCTGGTCGGCACGCTGATGGCGTGGGCGAGCAGGATGATGAGGATGGCGCCAAAGATGCCCGCGTGCCCGACGACCCAGCCGAGGCGCAGGTACATGATCACGCCGAGAATGGTCAGCAGTGACGGGGTGAACACACCGCCAAACGTCCCGAACCGCGAGCCGTTCTCGGCGCTTGCGCTGGGCGATCTGGATTCGGTGACGGCCATCAAACTCCGGTCTTTCGTGCGGCAGCGATCAACGACGGTTTGGGGGGGGATTCAAGCCCCTCCCAGCCCCCGCCGCAACGGCTATTGCAGAGCGCCGCGAG
Organism: Myxococcales bacterium; assembly: GCA_023954815.1. Taxonomy (GTDB): domain Bacteria; phylum Myxococcota_A; class UBA9042; order UBA9042; family UBA9042; genus UBA9042. The sequence continues at coordinate 38,719 of JAGSHB010000022.1, forward strand.
CGGCACGTCAAGGGGGCACGCCAATGCGGCGGGGTCATGGCTGCTATCTGATTGAAAGTACCGTAGAGTTTATGCATGAAGCGACTGCGACGAGATCTCATTGTCCACTCCGACGGCGGCAAAGTTGAGCTTGTGGACACGCTTTTGGAGCGCGTGATCGCTGTGCCGACCGAATTATCGGCGCTCCCGGAGCCCGGAGGTGTCATCGCCGACCTAGCGCTCGCGCGATGGCTGGCGAGCGAGTTGCTTGACGAATCGTCCGTCATCGACGGGATTCGTACCGCGGGGTGGGCGGCGCGAGCGAGGCGCACTGTGCGGGTGCCCGATCTGGATGAGGCAGCTGGTTCCTGGCACTTGGCCGCCGAACTACCCCAATGGGTGACGCCCGTCTGGCGACAACCGGAGCGCTGGCGTCGTCTGGCAGAGCAGCGCGCGGCAGGTACGCGGCTCCTGCGACTGGACGGATTCGTGGAGCGGGAGGTGGCGCTGCAGTGGCGCGATGTGGTCCGGGGAGCGGCGCTGCAGCCCTGCCAAAACCCCTATGCGACGGGCTTGTGGGACCAAAATACGCCTGTCTTGCCGCAGTGGCGCGCCGCATTGACCTCCGGTTCGCTGCAGGCCCTGCTCGGCGCCGCAGCTGGGGTGAAGCTGCCCAGTACGATTCAAATCAATGCCTGGAATCTCAGCCCCGGGGACCAGATGGCGCTGCATGCCGACGGGACGCGATACGCGGCGACTGTGAGTCTCGGGCTGAGCGAGGCGTGGGCGGCGCACAAGGGCGGAGCCATCGCCTTTGGTTGGCCCACGGCAGATGGCTTGGCCATCCAAGAGCGCTGGTTGCCGCACACTGGCGATGTGCTCCTGTTTGCGGTCGAGGCGACCCTCTGGCATGCCGTCGAGCGGGTCAACGCAGCCGAACGCATGACGCTCACGGGTCAGTACGTCCTGGGTGCCGGTGTTGGTTCCTAGATCGAATTGACCAAAGAACAGGGCCAACCCCTGTGCTAGCGTGCCGTTGTGCACACCCCAGTGGCCCCGCCGGAGGATCCATGAACCGTCATCACCGCTTGTCTATCAGCCTCTGCCTAGTCGCCGTTATGGCTACGCTGGGGTGCAGCAAAAAGGCGAAGAATCCGGCAAAAAAGCCCACAGCTGCCGTCAAAAAGGCCACCGGTGACGAGGACCCAAACGCAGCCGTAAAGACGCCGAAAGCGGTGACGCCAGCCGTCGCTGCCACCGTGACGGTCGCCCCGCCCGCGCCGCCGCCGCCGGTTCTCGCCAAAGTTGGCGCGTATGCGCCGGACTTTGAGCTGCCATCGGTAGACGGCCAGACCATGCGCATGAGCACGTACAAGGGGCAGATCATCGTCCTGGAGTGGTTCAACCCGGACTGCCCCTTCGTCAAACGCGCACACAAAAAGGGGCCGCTCAAGGACATGGCGCGTCGCTGGCAGGACAAGGGCGTCTTCTGGATCGCCATCAACTCCGGCGCGCCTGGCAAGCAGGGTCATGGGCGCGAACGCAACGCCGCAGCAATCGAGGAGTTTGGTCTCAATCACGCGGTTCTATTGGATGAAACCGGCGCGGTCGGCAAGAAATACGGTGCCGATCACACGCCGCACGTCTTTGTCATCGATGGGCTTGGCAAGTTGCGCTACGCCGGCGCGCTCAACAACATGCCCTACGGCGAAGTCAGCGAGCCGGGCCAGCAGCCGCTGCAATACCTAGAGGACGCGCTTGAAGCCGTCGCTCGTGGTCAGGACGCGCCTGTTCAGCAGACCAAGAGCTGGGGCTGTTCAGTCAAATACGCGAAATAGGACGCGGCCGGACCGGGCAGGCAATGTCCACGGTCAGTCAGTCTAGCTGCCCAACTACGCTGCATACTTTCACGGCCAAGTCTTGCAGACGCGGTCGACGCAGACTTTGCCGCCTGAGCAATGCGGGTCGATCTCACACTGGGCGCAGACGTTATTCCAGCATCCATGCTCGGTCTTGGGGCAGTGCGGACACAGCGAGCCATTTTTGCAGAAGTCGTTGTTGTACTTGTAACTCTGGTCCTGCTTGCGCGGGTGATGGCAGCCCTTCTCGCAAAATCCGTAGTGGCAGGTCTGCCCCTTCGGACAGTCAGCGTCATATTTGCTCGCCTCACAGATGCCCTTGGTCGTACTCGGCACACACTTTCGAACCGCGCACGTGTCGCCCGTGGCACAGCTGCCACCACCCTTGTTGCACTGGGTCGTGCAGTAGCCGCCGACACAAAAAATCCCGGCTTGTCCGCCGCAGGACCCGCTGCACGCGGAGCCCACACACTTGCCGTTGACGCAGCCTTTGCCGAGGTGGTCGCACCCCGCGTTGTTGACGCACTCGGCGGGCGCAAGTTCCGGGCGACGACTGTGAATGTACACGCGTGTCAGCCGACCGACGACGCCGTGATCGAGCGCGTAGAAGCGTAGCCAGATGTTCTTCCCCTTCGGTACCAGGTCTGTGACACGCACATGGCCAGCCGACCAGCCGAATGGGCTGCCGTTGGGAACGCCGATGTGGGTGCCCCGAATATCACCATGAGGCCCGGCGATTTTCTGGATGCCGCCAGTAGCTGAAACTGACGAGCTCGCCTGAAGAACCAGGGCTTTCAGCGGCTTTTCGTCTTTCTTCGGCGCGTGGTCGAACGCCTCCACCACGAAGTAGTTGTCGACGCCCCAAGGCTGTTCGCCGAGAGAGTCGCCCGCGAGGAAGAGCACCTGGTCGCTATTGCGAATGAAGCACTGTGTGACCGTCGCCACGATCTTCCCGTTTGGGCTGTAGTTGGTGTTGGTGCCGTTGGCCGTGCCGTAGACCGACGTCGATTTCTCAACGACTTCTGCCGTCACCTGCACAGAGCGGTTGCGGTCGAGATTGACGCAGCCAAACCCCTTGGCATCGAGCAGCCCCAGCGGGCCGATACGCGCACCGGAACGACTCTCAGGAATCTCGCAGGCACCGGGGGCTGTGATCCGCGCATTCAGGCTCATAGGCGCGTAGGCGGTGAGCAGCTTGCCCTGGAGTTCGACGCTGTGATCGCCTGGTGATAGCGCGATAGGAATCTCCAGCAGCGCCCCTTTTTTCTTGAAGGTGGTGACCTTTTTGCCATCAAAAGCGAGGCGGTCAGTCAGCAGTTCGGTGTTGTCGGGGTGCAGCTCAAGCGTCGCGTTGGCAGTCCCGGCGGAGACACGAATATCGATGCGAATCTTGACGATGTCACCGGTCTTCAGGGGATCGAACCCGCCCGCAATGCTACCGCCTGTCTGGTCGTACAAGGTGATGCCCGTGACGGCTGACACCTTTGGGCAGGTCGCAAAGACGCAGAGCCCGTCTGACAGCCCAAAGCCCACGTTGCAGCCGCAGGACGCCTTTCCTTGGACCACCGTGCACACGCCTTTGTCTGGTGCGGCGCAGGGATTCGGAAAGCACGGGCTCTTCTTGGTCTCAGGCCAGCAGTCCGTGGTTCCAACTGGGTAGTACCCTGCGTCACACGAGCACAGCGCGATGTCGTATAGCGCAAAGCACGAGCCGTGACCGCTGCAGGTCTGGCCGTCGCAGGGATCAGCCGCCACCGGTGTGTCGGTCGGCATCGCGTCGGCGACTGCAGCATCCGTTGGGCTCGCGTCGCCGTCTGCCTGATCCGTCGCGTCCTTTTCGGCCACAGATTGGCCGTCTGCGCCCGCCTGTGTATCCGGTTGCTGCACGGCATCCAGCGACATGGCGACATCGGCGGTCACGTCGGCTTCGACCACTGCGTCGGGGTCTGCGTCTGTGGGAACACTCAGCGCATCGGAGGCTTTGGAGGTGGTGTCTCCGTCCTCGCCGCACCCGGCGCCGCCCAGCAGCAAGAGGGCCGTCATCAAGACAGCGAATCCGCGCTGCGAGATCGTGCGTGGCTCAGCCATGATGACCCTCCTTGGCGTGATGATGCGATGGGTGGCTGTCATCCGTGTGGTCGTGGTGCGCGTGGGTGTCGTGGTGGCTATGTTCGTGGTTCGGTCCGTGTGCTGCAACGACCTTGTCGATCAGTCCGCGCGGCCCACGTCTCAGCAAAGCCACCGCGGCCGCTGCGCCAAGAAGGATCGTCGCGCCGACGTGAACCCAGTGGTTGCTGCCTCCGCCGAGCGCGTGCAGTTGAGCGATGTTCGTCTGAGGTTCCAGATGGTCGATCAGCAGCCCAACTGCGACCGCGGAGAGGAAGACTGTGGCGATGAACGCGACAGCCACCCCCTTTCCATGGCGATTCGCCACAGACTTCGCAGCAGGCACGCTCGCGCTCGACACGGTGACAAGCCAGGCGATTGCGGCGCCGGGAGACAGCCCCTTGTGAACGAGGATCATGGCGATAGGCGTCGCGCCAGTGGCGCAGAAATAGAGCGGCAAGCCCAATATCGCCAGCAGAATCACACCCGCGTGCCCATCCAATGAGATTTCCAACATCGGTTCAGCCATCGCGGCGATAACGAGGCCCACAACCACCCATGGAATCACAGCGTCAAACAGGTCGATGAGCCCGAATCTCAGGGCACGACGCGCCAATTCAGCGAGGGAAGATGACAGCCCCGCCGGAGCGAGAGCGTCCTCGGGGACGACGTCAGCGACAGCTTGTGCATCGACGTCGCGCCGCCCCATCCAACCCGCGACGACGGCCGCCAGCAACGCGACGACGACCACGGCTCCCAGTCGGTACAGGGTCAGGTCGACGCCCAACAGCGGCAGTGAAACGAGGAGCGCATCGATACCGAACGCAGGTGCCGCGGCAAGCAGCGCTAGGGCCAACGGGGGCGCTACGCCGCGCTGTGTCATCGTGTCGTGCAGCGAGGGGACGCCACAGGGCTTCAATGGCAAAAGCACACCTAGGCCCACGCCGCGCAAGGCGCCCATAAGGCGACCTCGGGACAGCGCAGAGGGGGGTGAAAGGCGATTCATCAACCCAACGTGCAGGAGGCCAGCGCCGACCAACGCAACGAGTAGGATGGGGGCGATAGCGAGCAGCAGGGCGATGAAAGTCTCGGTCGCCGCCAGGTGAGCGGTCTCTGTCGTTGGATGGGTGCCGCCGACGACAAAGAGCGTGGCCAAGCCAAGTGCGCCGCCCACGGCGGACGCCCGCGTGTGCGAATCGCCGAATATTCCGCTGTCGCCGCAGGGCTCGTTCTGGGGCTCAGCGACGTGGGTGTGGAAGATTACGTGGAGCAATGCGCCAGCCACGAACGCTTCAAAGACGCTCATCGCTGCGAGTCCTGCTGCGAACAGGTCACTCGCAAAGAAGCCCGCCACGGTGGCGCCAGCCATCGCGATGAGGGTGCCCAGCGCCACGCCAACACCAAATCGCGGCGCAAGAGCCCACCACAGCGCGATCCCGATAGGCAAGCGATGCAGGACCACAGCCAGACCAAGTAGTGGCAGGGCAGCGCCGTGCGTGTCGTGAGCAGCGTGCCCAGCGTGGTCGTGCCCAGCGTGGTCGTGCCCAGCGTGGTCGTGCCCGGCGTGGTCGTGCACGTCGAGCCCGTGATGGTGGAGCTCCCCGGTCATGGCCGCGCCACCTAGGGCGCTCCCATCAATGATGGCGTGCACTAACAGGGCGAGACCGGCGACCAGCAGCAGCAGCCATGGCTCGGGCTCTTCCCGCACACCGCCGTCGCTATGGTCGTGCCCGTGATCGCCGCCATGCAAGACCCGGTGCACGGCGAGCGGCAGCCCCAACCCCAAGAGGGCAGCCCACATCGCGAGCTGACCGCCCTGCTCGAAACTGTGTGGGAGGAGATGCAGCAGCACCAAGCCGCCCATGGCGACCAGCACAAAACCATCGATGCCGTGAACTATTCGCCCGTCTTTCCGGGCAATTTGGCTGAGCAGCGGCCCAGCGAAGAGGGCAGCCACGCCGACGAGCAGTAGCCACATAAATCAGTTCCTCTTGCCAACGACGAACGCCCCGCAGACGCAGGGCGCATGCGGGGCGTTCGTTGCGTTAGCTCACGCTAGCAGACAGCGCCAGTTCCCATTTTCATCGGGCCGGGCCGTCTGTGGGAGCGGCGTCTGCTGCGATAGTCATGCAATGACGCCGCACACGGCTAGCCGCCCTTCTTCATGCGTTCGAGGCGCTCTTTGTGGTGGATGCTGTAGCGCGTCCACGGCCGGGCCTCGAGGCGCTTCTTGCCGATCATGTCACCGGTACCCTCGCAGACTCCATAGTCATCGTTGTCGAACTTCACCAACGCGCGATCGATCTGATTGAGCAGCTTGCGCTCTTTATCAGCGATACGAAGCAGGGCGATCTGCTCGCTCTCACGGCTGGCCTGATCGATTTCGTCGGGCAACGAGTCCGTCTCGTACACGGCCGCGGTCACGCGACGCTCCATGCGCTCTTGAACCTTGGCCCGCTCGTCGACTAGCCGTTTCTTGAAGTGCGTGAGATCAGCATCGGTGAGCTCCTCATCATCATCGATCTCCTCGAAATCATCGTCGAAGCGTCGCATGGGGCTCTCCTTGGTATTCGCACTGGGCTATTTGTGCGCTGCGCAGTGTTCGCGCCGCGCCAGATTCGTACTTTGCTGCGGGCAAGCGAACTCACCGATTCGCAGTTAGCGGCGGCGGAGTCTACGCCTGTGCCCACAAAATCGCAACCCTGTCGCACGCTGCTAGAGCAAGTTGGCGGCGAGTTCGGCCAGCGGCGAACGCTCACCGCGGGTCAGCGTCACGTGGGCAGCGAGTTTGGAGCTCTTGAACTTCTCCACCACGTACGTCAGGCCATTGTTGACGCTGTCGAGATAGGGCTGGTCAATCTGGTAGGGATCGCCGGTGAAGATGATCTTTGTGTCCTGGCCAACGCGCGTCAGCACAGTCTTGATCTCGTGCGGCGTTAGGTTCTGGGCTTCGTCGACGATGATGAACTGCTGCGGTAGCGAGCGACCGCGGATGTAGGTCAACGCCTCCAGCTGCACCAAACCCTCAGAGACGAGGCTGTCGTAGCTCCGCACCTCCGAGTTGGAGGTCACACTGGTCAGGTACTCGAAGTTGTCTTTGATCGGCTGCATCCACGGGCTCAGCTTATCGTTGAGATCGCCGGGCAAAAAGCCCAAATCCCGCCCCATGGGGAAGATCGGCCGACTCACGAGCAGGCGCCGATAGGTGTTGTCCGAGACCACCTTCTCAAGCCCAGTTGCCAACGCCATAAGCGTCTTGCCGGTGCCCGCCTTGCCGATGAGCGTACAGAGCTGCACGTCGGGCCGCGTCAGCATGTCGAGCGCGAAGTGTTGCTCGCGATTACGGGGACGAATTCCCCAGATGGGTCGACGAATCCGGTGCAGCGCCTCGACCTTGTCGTCGTGAACGCGAGCCAGGGCATTTTGCCGCCGCCCGGTGCCGCCGACCAGCGTCAGGTACTCGTTGGGGTAGAAGTGGTTGACGTCCAGCTCCGAGATCGGAATCGAGGCGCCATCGTGCAACCGATCGATGAGATCGCCTTCGACTTTCACCTCGCGTGTGCCGGTGTAGACCTCAGAGATCTCCTTGCCTTCCGTGTCGTAATCGACAGCGGTAATCCCCAGCGCGTCCGATCGAATCCGGAGGTTGGTGTCCTTGGTGACGAACACCACCGGTGTGTCCGGCTCAGTCCTGGCGATGTGCACGGCCACGGCCAGAATGGAGTTGTCCATGCTGTGCTCGACCGAGAAACCCGACGGCAACTCGCCTCGCTGCAGCTGCACCCGAAGGATGCCACCGCTGTCGAGCGGTACACCGGCTTCGAGGCTGCCCGCCTGCCGGTAGCGATCCAACTCCCGAGCGACCGCGCGTGCGTTACGGCCCAACTCAGTTTGATTGCGCTTGAAGGTGTCGAGCTCCTCGATCACGTAGATCGGGATGTTGACCACATTGTCTTCAAAACCGTGCAGGCAGTTGGCGTCATGCAGCAGCACATTGGTGTCGAGTACGAAGTTCTTCCGCATACGATCTCCAGCGATTGAGTTGGATCTACGGGGTTTTAGCGCCAAGAGCGCTAGGAGGTGGGAAGCTGACTGCCGCTAGTGGTGATGACCACCGGGGCCGTGCACATGGCCGTGCTCCAGCTCTTCAGCAGACGCTGCCCGCAGCTCTTTGACTTCCACATTGAAGTGCAGAGGCGTGTCGGCGAGCGGGTGATTACCCGTGACGAGAACGCGCTCTTCCTCCACACCGAGCACCGTGTACATGACCATCTGGTCATCGTCGGCTGGATGCTCAGCTACGAACTGCACGCTTGGCTCAAGCTGACCCAACATCTCGTCGGGGAAGGCCGTCTTGGGAATGGCCAGATCCAACGAGTCGTCGTGGGTGCCGTAGCCGTCTTCCGGGCTGACCACCACGTCGACCTTGTCGCCAACACCTTTGCCAGCGAGCGCGCGCTCGAGGCCGACCACGATTTGGCCGTGACCGTGCAGGTACGCCAGGGGATCGGCGCCGCTAGAGCTATCGAGAATCTCACCCTCCGGATCGCGCAGGGTGTAGTGAATGGTCGCAACGACGTCTTGTCCGATTTTCATGCTTGCATATCTCCAATGGCGGCAGCTTATGGCCGCGGACACTACGCCCAAGGCGCGAGGGTGTCGAGGGGGCATTTTCCTGACTTCGGGCTAGAGATGGCCCTTATTTTGCGCACTCGGTTCCTACTTCACGCCGCAGTCATCGGGCACGATCCAGCCCGCGCTGCCGGTGACGGGTACCTCGATCGACACGAGCACGATGGTGTCTGCTTTAAGGTCAGCGCTCATGGCCATCCATGCCTTCTTCAACGTCGGCACCCAATCGGGACGCAACGTCCAAATGTGCAGGATCTGCTTTTTCCACTTGTCGGCCTTGCTCACCTTGGCCGTGCTCGCCAGCACACCACCAAGCTTCTTGGTCAGCAGCTTCACGGCGTCGGCATCCGTATAGGTCGTGATCGTCGGCCCCTTGTAAGCGCGGGTCACGGAAACCCCGATTTTCTCGCCTGCGAGCGTGGTTTCGTAGTCGGTGATAGCGCCTTGGTCGGAGGTGTAGACGATCTCCTTTTCGGTCTTGTAGAGCACGGCGCCCTCGCACTCATGCAGCACCTGCATGCTCATCACTTCGCTGCAAATACTGCTGCCGCCAGCGTTCTCGCCGTTGTAGCGCTTGGTCGCACCGGTCGACAGACCGTCTGGGCTGAACGCAGCCGCGTCGTTGAAGGTGAAGGTGTTGACGAGAAATGAAGGACCGCTCCCGCCAACCTCCGCGCCGACGGTGCCGCATGCGCCCGTGATCTTGCCCCATTTCGTGGTCTTGGGGCCGGCTGCACCCGCATCGTCATTGGCGGCGTCTGGAGGACTCGCTGTGTCATCGCTGCCGCCCACATCGAGGCCTGCATCACTAGCGGCGGCGTTGCCGCTGTCGCTTGGCGCGGTATCGGTGTTCGCGGCGTCTTCCGCCCCAACATCGGCGTTGGCGACATCCTGGGCAGCGGCGTCGGGCGATTGATCAGTCGTATCAGGACTACAACCGACGCTCGCCAGCACCATCGCAAACGTAAGAAACAAGCAGGTATGCAGTTTCATTGTGGTCCTCGGCGTCGGCCGTGCCAACGACGGTTAACTTACACCAGTTGCGCCACCAAATTGATGTCCGGGCCGTCGCCGCGGGCCAAAATGCCGCGGTCGCCCTCGGGAAAGCCCCAGGCCGCCATCCAAGGCTCCGGCAGGTCGAGCTGCATGAGCGCGTGCTGCAGAACCAGTCCGCCGTAGAACATGAAACACGCATATTCGATGACGTCTCTGGCGTCGGCGTGGGCCTCTTGCAGCCAGATCGCCTCGGCCTTCGTCAGACCGTGAATCAAGTGGAAGTCGCCAAACCACGGGCAGCGGTCGGTCCAGTCCAATTCGTCACCAGCGGGGTCGCAGTCGCTGGTTGCGCCAACCTCCAGGCACCAGCCCTCATCGTCGGCCATCGACTGTGGATCCATCCACAGCGCGATGCCGTGGGGTGGGCCAGATTCGACCTCATTGAGAAACTGGCTAGCATCTTCCAGCTGTTCGTCGAGCCACAGTTTGCAGGCCTCCGCGTCGGCGCGGCCGTTGAGCTGCTTGAGCTCCTCCCAAGCCGGTGACGGCGTGGTCTTGTGGAGCGTATCGCAGCAGGCCGCCCAGCCAGCATTGACGGAACGTGCGTTCTGCAGGGTCGTGAGCAGGGCGTCGAAGGGCAGATCCATGGTGGCTCCAGAGCGGCGAATCGGCGGAAACACGGCGCGATTGCGTCATGCAGCGGCCGCAATCTATGCACGAAGGCGCGATCTGTCGACCTTCCGCCACGACTCCTCCCACAGTTACCACCCCGCCGTCGAGTTCGACGTAGTTTTCAGCGAAAGAAATTTGGCTCTCGACACCCGACGGCTGCCAGCGAAAAAAGAGCTGAATATTTTGAGCAACGACGCGTTAGACAGAGGGGTAGACGACTATCTGGAGTTTTGAATGGCTCAAATTACACCGTATCATCAAAGAGTTGGGTTCGTTGTTTTCTTAGTTTCCGCGCTGCTGCTGGCGAGTCCCGCCTTCGCTGGCAAGCTCAAGAAGGTCAGTTCGGCAGCACGTGGCAAGCGCGCTTCATCCTCCTCGTCCTCCTCGTC
>JAGSHB010000186.1 GCA_023954815.1 Myxococcales bacterium
GACGCGGGACGGCAAGGCAGGTTTCGCGCCTTGCGAACCTTGCTCAAGGACACACGCCTCATCGACGCAACCCGGTTGGTCGACCAAGGCAAAGTGTCCCTCGATGGCGAGGTCTACAAATGGGAGGCCGACCTGATGGTGCACTGGCTCAAACCCCACGAGCGGCGAGATGAGACCGAGATTGAGCGCGCCCAGGCGGCAGCGGATTTCCGACTGATCAGCTGATTTTGCGGCCAACTACCACCGCTTCAGCTTCGCCGAGCCCACTGGCACACCGACAGTTCGATGTGCCAGCGGGCCGACGCATTTGCCGAATGGCTAGTTCGACGAAAACGCGAGCGGGAAGCGGACCACACAAATCCCGCCATCGGGCTTCTTAAAGCGCAGTCGGCGAATTTGCCGCAGCACACAGTTTCCGACTCTGCCATTGCGGAGGGTGTTGGAGAGGATCTTGGCTCTCTGTACGCGACCGTTGGTGTCAATCGTCCAAGACACAGCCAACTTGCCGCTCAAGCCCGGGTGAGCCATCAACTGCCGCTCATAGCAGGCCCTAAATGCCGCCGCACGCCGACGAATCACACGCGCCAGTTGCCCCTTCTCACAAAATCCTGACGTCGAGGGAATTGGAATGGGGATCGGCTTCTTACGCTTTATGATGCGCTTCTTTGGACGTCCGAGGTCCGCGATGCGGCCAGGCCCAGTCCCCGTCTTGAGCTCGCCAATGGCCTTCAGCGCGCCCGGCTTGCCGGTGCCGCCGCCGCCTGACCCAATGCCACGAAAGCCCATGCCGCCTGATCCTTGGCCGATCTGCACCTCTGCGCCGTCTCCGGCGGAGGCCTGAGCGAGCCGGGTCTCGACTGATTCTCCTTCGCCAGACGTCACGTCGCCGACTGCGCCTTCAGAAAGCTGGAGTTCCTTCAGTGCTTGAACCACACCGATCTCCTCTACTTTGATGTCCTCGGCTTCCTTTTTGTCCATCGGTGGCAGTTCTGTCTTCTTCTCTGGTTTTTCATCTGGCTTTCCAACGGAACCCTCCTCCTTCGGCGCTTGGATCGCGGTGGTCTCTGTCTCCTCCCCAACCACCTGTTCCTGCTCCTCCTCCGGCTCCTCAAAGGCCGTCTCTAGGTAGATACGTTCGGAGACCCGCTGCGCCATCTGCTCCTCAAACAGCGAGCGCTTACCGCGGCGCTCACTCATCAACGCCGAAAAGAGCAGGGCGACCATCATTCCAGCCGCCAAGCTGAACGACACAGCCATGCCAGCGCTGTCGAGGGCATCGTTGCCGCCAATAACCGCCGATTCGGCCGCCATGAAATCAAACGACAGGGTCAGATCCCCGCCCGCATCGATGATACCGGCGTCACCCCGACCGATCCGAACTACGTCACCCGGCTGCAGCTGCCGGGGCTGACCGCTGATCTGGCAGTTGGCCGACATATGCCGCGGCACACAGAGCTGCCAAGCATCCTCTGCGCCGGTAATGGGGGTCAGTAGATTGTGTAGCCGCAGACCGCTCGCCGGAAGCTGAAAGCCTGAGTAGTCAGCCTCGCCCACGGTGACGGGTTTGCGCCGAAAGTAGACCTGCTGGCTCAGCGTATCGCCCTGCCAACGAAGACCGACGCGCAAGAACCGGGCGTTCTTGCCGTACTCTGGATGAGCCAACAGCACCAAGCCGCCGCCGACAATCGCCACAATGGCACCGATGGTCGCCACAACCATGCCCCAATCGAGCATGACTAGGGTCTGTGCGATAAGACCGCCGGTTTGCGGGTCGCAGGCACTCATGCCGTGAGCGGCGCAAGGCACCAACGACCACACGTTGCTGTAGGTCCACGCCATGAGGGCGAGCTGCAATCCGGCAAACCCGGCCAGCGGCCAACCCGCTCGCTGTACGCGTCGCCTACCAAACCAAGCCGCCAACCCGACGCCCATGAGCGCAAGACCCAGGCTGGCCAGCCCGGTGTCGAGTTGATAGCCCGCTAGGCTGGTCTCCTCTTCGATAATCGTCACGAAGGGCAGCACAACCGGTCCTATCAAGGCCAGCAAGCTACCCACCATGGCGAGTAGAAATCCGTTTTTCATATCCATTGCTCCAGGTGGGCCTCGGAGCGGGCTGTCCCCCCACGGAGCACTGACGTGCAGGGGAGGCCATTGGATCTGAAATGTTTCGGGAATAGCGACCTGCGCCGCGCTCGTTCCCTCCCAAATGCCCTACAAGAGGCGGGTATGGTCGGGGACCCACTCATATGCCTACCCTCAGCTGAAAACGCCTCTAGCGAGCGTCCAGGCCCATTTACGGGCATTTTGGGGTTCAAAAAAGTGCGAATTCAGGCTCGCGGGGATGGGGTATGGGTTCTTACGCCCGCAGCATCGCGGAACACTGGGCGACGGCTCGTCGGCGCTTGAGCGTCACGGAGAGGCCTTGGGTCCCCAGCGAAGACGAAGTTCTTCGAGTGCAGCCGACCACGTTCAGGGCCGGCGGCGCCCGGTCGGTCCAGTCGAGCTGTGGTGGTCTGGGCGCGCTTGGCGTGCGACGCGAGGACCGTCGAGCAGACCGCGCAGTCTGCGCCTGATGGGCATGAGCGGGGGAGCCCTCAGCTATCGTCGCTGTAGCGGTCGGGAACGAGCACCCCGGGGTTGAGTACGCCCTCCGGATCCACTGCCCGCTTCGCTGCGGCTAGCGCTGCGCCAAACGGGGCGGGCCGCTGCTGAACATACCAGGGCATGTGCGTCCTTCCGACGGCGTGGTGATGCGTGATTGTGGCGCCATGGGCCAGGAGCGCGTCGCTCGCAGCTCGCTTCACGTGCTGCCATTGTTCCAAGGCCCGTGGCGGGTCGCCCAGCGCGAGCCAAGTGTAGTAAGGCGCAGGACCATCGGGATAGACGTGGGTGAACCGGCAGGACACGCGACCGCCGCCACAATGCTCGTCCAGCGCCCGCTGCACGCCTCGCCGGACGGCGGCGTCCAGGTTTGGAAAGTCTGCCCACGTGCACGCGGTCTCGAACGTGTCCGCGAGCACGCCGATGCTGACCATCACATTTTGCATGTACGGCGCGTCGAAGAAGGCCTGTCGCCACGAGCCAGCGGCGTCGTCCCGCGCGACGGTGACGCCGTCATTGCGGATGCGGACCCCGTCGGGGCACGTGCCGCCTTGCGCCTTTGCGATGGCCAGGGCCCGCTCGATCCAGGGGTCGAGCGCGTGGTCGGCGGACTCGAACGCGAGGAGCAACACGGACGAACCATCCATGGCGACCCCGTTGAGGAGCGCCTCGCCCGGGTCGAGCAGCCGACAGTTGGCTGGGTAGAGTCCGGACTGACTCACCGCTCGCGCTGCTGCGACACCGGATGCGAAGTCCGCGAAGTGAACGCTCGCTGCGGCTCGGAATCGCGGGCGGGGACGCACACGCAGCCAAGCTTCGGTGATCACTCCGAGCGCGCCTTCGGAGCCGATGGCGAGGCGATCCGGGCTTGGTCCCGCCCCGGACCCTGGCAGGCGGCGAGAGTCCCAGACGCCAGCTGGGGTCCACATGCGCACGGACTGCACCAAGTCGTCGATGTGCGTGTACAGCGTGGCGAAGTGCCCGCCGGCGCGTGTGGCGACCCAGCCGCCCACCGTGGAAAACTCGAAGCTCTGGGGAAAGTGTCGCAGCGTCAGCCCGTGTGGCGCGAGCGCCGCTTCGAGCGCTGGCCCCTTGCAGCCGGCCTGCACCCGGACGGAGAGGCTCTCGTGGTCGACATCGAGCACCGCGTTCAATCCGGCTAGGTCGAGGGCCATGACGCCGTTCCAGCCGCTGCCCACCAAGCCCTCGACGCCGCCTGTGACGGACGTGCCTCCGCCCCACGGCACCACGGCCACTCGCTCTGACATGGCCCACTGGACGAGTGCGGCGATGTCAGCCTCGCTCTGGGGCAATCCCACAACGTCCGGCGCACCGCTGAAGTCTCCGTGAAAACCGCGCAGGAGGTCGGGGTAGGCCCGCCCATAGGTGTGGCGCGCCCGCGCCTCGCGCTCCTGGGTGGCGATGTGCTCAAGCGCCCGGGGAATGGCGACTCGTGGTGGTCGCACGACCACGTCCGACAGCGGGACTGGCTCGCCAGGTGTGGGCGGGTCAACTTCGAGCAACGCCGCCACCGCGTCTGCCATGTCGCGGCGATCCGAGAGAGCGGGAAAGCGGTCGGCATACCCCCACCCCCAGTGGCTTCGAGTCGACATGGGGCCTCCGACAGGTAGGGCCGAGTGCGCTCGTGCTCGTGCGCAGCGGCTATAGGTTGCGACATCAGGGTGCGCGGCGCTGTCGTGGACGGCAAGGTTGTTGGCGACACAGGTCGGAACAACGAACTCAGATGACCGCATGTGACACTTGAATGCCCCTGATCGACCTGTCGCTCGGCTCTGATTGGCCACGATTGGCAGCAGCGCCCAGCCGACCCTGTCGATCCGTGGGCCGAGCCTGACCCTGGTGAGGCGGAAAATGAGCGTTCGCCTCCGTAGTCGACAGCCCTGGGAGCGCGCCGCGAAGGTCAGTTGCGATCCGATGTCGAAGTACTTTGATGTGTTATCCAACTAGCGCGATTTGTGCCGCGCCGAGGAGCCACTTTGAGTGCGGACGCCCCCTCCAAAGCCCCTACATGCGAGTTTCATCGAACCTCGCGGTCTTTTTTTTTTGGCTCGGAGATGCCTTGTGTGCGCACATGCTTCTTATCTCCTATCCCCCATCCCCTGATCCTCGTCCCCTGGTCCCTGTGTCGCCGCGGCGATTTGATCCATCTCGTGCATCAGGTCTTCCGCCTGCTTGGTGAGCTCGGAATAGCGCTCGATATTCCCTGCACGCTGGGCCCGCATCGCGTGCTCAAGCAGCGCCGCGTATTCCTTCTTTCGCTTCTTCATAGGGTCTCTCTTAAGGAATTCAAACATCCATCGCCTCCTAGCTATCGCGTTCTCTCTCGACTCGTCCTCGACGCGTGACTTCGCCAGGGCCTAGTCACCCTTTGTAAACCAGGGAACAAAGCTGCTGGTGCGCTCCATATAGGCTTTGTATCCCGGGCGCGTTCTGCTCAGTTGTGCCTCGAGCATCGCCACCCCGGAGACCCTGACGAGCAGGTAGCTCATCAGCGCAGGGCCGAGCAGCGCGAATGGTCCCCAGGGCTCGTCCACGGCCATCAGGCCTAGCCCCCACCACAGCAGCGCATTGCCGAAGTAATTGGGATGCCTGGAGAAACGCCATAGACCCGTGTCCAGCACTGTTGGTTTGCCTGTGGAGACATCTGCCCGATACTTCGCCAACTGGCCGTCCGCCACCGCTTCGGTCAGGGCACCAAGCACAAAGACAGCGGTACCTGCCAAATCCCAGAGGCTGATGGGGTCGGGAGCAGCCGCCCCGCCTGCTACGACCAGCGGAGCGGCGACAAGCAACGCCAACGCACCCTGCAGTACAAACACCTGAAAGAAGCTGACCCACCAGTAACGCTCGGGCCCGAAACGCGCGCGAAAGGCCCGATAGCGCGGGTCTTCTTGAGGATGTGCGAGAAAGCGTCGCATCAGGTGTGTAAACAGCCGGACAGCCCAGAAGCTAACGGCAACCAGCATCAGGATCTTCGCCGGCGAGACACTGGACTGGAGGACTGAACTGACGCTGATCACCAAGAACGAGATGCTCCAGAAGGGATCGGCGAGACTGGCATCCTTCAGACGGACGGAAACGGCCCACAGCACAGTCTGGACTGCGAGCAGCACGGCGGCCGTGATAAGCAACGTCATGGCGTCGAACCGGCCGAGTTGTCACTGGCACGAGGCTCCGTGGCGGTTTGTTCGCGAACCCAGCGGTCGGTTTCAGTCCACTGTTCAAAGAGCCAAAGATCTTTGTCTTTGCTAGGAATTTCGTCAGATTTGATGCGCCGCACCCGCACGCGCAGCCTCGCTCCAACGAGGCCTCCTCTCCAAACTTCTTTGAAACTTGCTGCGCGTTCGAATCCCTGGTGTTCCAAGACGACCACGTCCGTACCTGGGCTGGCGTCGAGCAGTGCCAGCGGTCCTGCCAGCTTGGGTGGGAGCACGGCCTGCATCTCCGTCGCGAGATCGAAGAGGCGGGGTTGAGGCCTCAACTTCTCTAGGGCGCGTGCGCGCTTGGCAGGAGAAAAGCGCGTGCCCTCCGGGTAGATGAGCACAGCAGTGCTCCGGTCGAGACCCTTTGCCAGCCCTGTGATCAGCGCCACTTCTTCGCCCCGCTTTCGGGACGCTCGGTCAATAAACGCGTTCGGCAAGCGGCGCCCCACGACGTCCAGGCATGGATCCCATAACATCTCCTTCTTGAGTACGTAGCGCAGGAGGATCTTGTTCGGGTTGGCGACGAGGGCAGCGGCGAGCACGGTATCGGCGCTACTGCAATGCCGTACCAGGAGCAGCATCGGCCCGCTCGCTGCGAGCTCCTGTCCTTGCACCTCCACCTTCATGGCAAAAATACGCACGCTCCCCCAGAACAGGGCATTCGACCACGCCCGCTGCAATCCCGCATTCAAGTCCTGGTAACGGCCCGCAGAGATCAACACCCCGCCTAGCGTGAGCAGCCAGAGCGCGCCTGCTGCGAGCAGTCCCCAGGCCTCGCAGCCCAAGTAGAGGAGGAAAAAGAGGGTGACCCGCACCTTGGACCAGTCGCCACCTCTGGCGGCGCCATAAAGTGCCGCGGCCAGCAAGAGCAAGGGGGCCAGCGCAAACATGGTGGTGGCGAGCGCGGCGTATGCCGAGAAGCTGATCAGTCGGCGTCCCCAGATATGTAAGAAAGGTTCGCGCCGGTTCATGGCTCTACGCCCTCGTGCAGGCGCTCGAAGACCTTGCGACCAGCCCAGGCGGAGCACCCAGTTAGAACAACGCCCCAGAGGACGTCTGGCAGAACGAGTATGCCGGGCCAATGATGGATAACAGCCCAGTTGGTTAGTTCGTATGTTGCATAGGTCGCGAAGCCGAGTTCAAAGCCGCGACGCAGCGCATCCTTGGTAGACGTCGCCCTGCGTACGCCGTGGACAACGATCATGCCGATGTACATCAGATAGAATAGGGCGGCAGCGGCGCCGTTGATTGGGGTCGCTTTGAGCGGGCCAAGGTGCATGTCATAGAAGTCTCGAGCGATTACCCCCAACCAGAGGAGATCGAGGGCTGAGAAAGCTATCGCGCTCACCACTCCGGCGGTGAGGAGGGCTCTGTGAGGCAGGCGAGCCTTCGTCAACGAGCGCAGGGATGGCCCCTTCGCTGGCTCCTTTACTCCCGTCAGCCTGTCCTGCATCAGCCTGCCCTCCAAATGCCGAAACGTGAAAAAGGGACGATTCGGTCGGATGTTTCAGCGGCCATGTCTGAGCGTGAGTGCGCGCTGCAGGGTGTCGCCGTGAATGGTAAATATTAGTAAAATTTATACATTATAACAAGTGATAACAACATGATGATCTTCGCAGCCCAAGGCATCACTGAGGGCCAAGCAGACTGCTACGTCACCAGGAATAGTCGATTTGGGCGATTTTGGCAAGGTTCAATGAACGAGTCGACCACGGCGGCTCGCCGAGATGGGCAAGTCGCCTCCCGCTGCCTGAAGCGCCCTGATTGGTTGAGAGCTCAGCCTGGCGCCCACCGCACAGAGGGGCTGTCTACATGGATAACCCACCATCCAAAGCCATAGCGCGGCGATTGCAGCAGTCGCTCTCCAGAACGATACGGGCCCCTTTTCAGACGTCACCTGGCACGCGCTGCGGCCGACGGGGATGCGGTCTTTCAACGTGCTCAGTGCCTTCCGGTTCATGGCGGCGGTCATCGGGGACGCAGCCATGCTCGGGGCGATGGCGCTGAAGCGGAAGCCGTTCCGGATGAATTCTCGCACCTATGCGATGGTGGTGGCCACTAGGGCCGCTGTGACGGCGATAATGGCTAGGGCCGGGAAGGTGCCAGGATAGACGATGGCAGCACGGCTGGTCATGTAGCCGCCGCTCGACGCACCCGCAGCGAATCTGCCCGTTGGAACTAAGGAGCCAAACTTTCCCCGTCAACCCAACCGCCACCGCATCCAATCATGAGGGTGAGCGCAATGCTGCTGCCCTACGGTCGGAGAGCGCTGGATGCCGAGCGGTCTGATGCGTGGCTCGCTATGTATGGATAAATGTCTAGTTGATAAGTGTCTGCCTTGGCGTCGGCGGTCGCGCGTGGCGGAGGGGCGGAGGGGCGGACCTGGCCTGCGTGGTGTCTCGGATACGCGCGAGTGGGGCATGAAATTCATGGCACGTTGATGCCTATCGTGGGTATGGGTCACCACCGGTCAAACCGACCACTGGGCAACGTAGCGCAGCTTGGCAGATGTCCCGCCCGTTGCCGCGCCGCATCACGGCAGGCGCCACGGCCGGCCATGGCTGCTCTCCAAGACTCATCCTAGCGCGACGACCCGTTGGCGGGCCGGCCTCGCCAGTGTCTTTTCTAGCCAGCCGGACAGGTGCACAAATGGGGTAAGGTCCACGTCGAGATCCGGTAGCAATCGCGCAACCGACGCCACATTCAGATCGGCGAGCGTGAACGTGTCTCCGACGACGTGATCCTTGCCGACGAGATGGCGGTCGAGGGTCTCAAGCATGGGCCGGAATTTGGCGCGCGCCTTGTCCATGACCGCCGAGTCACGTCGTTCCTCAGGGACGAAGACCATCTGAATGAACAACCTGATCACCGGCGGCTGCAAGTCCACCTGCGACCAAATGCTCCATTGATCGACGTGGGCGCGCTCCTGTTCTCCATCGCCGAGCAGCGTGGGCGCGTATCTACCTACGAGGTAGCGATTGATAGCGAGCGACTCCCAGAGCACAAGGTCGCCGTCGACCAGGGTAGGGACCTTGCCGTGAGGATTCAGCGCTAGGTACTCCGGCGCCTTGTGCTCCTTGTCAGAGAAACTCAGCCGCACAGACTCGTAGGCCACGCCAGCTTCTTCCAGCGCCCAGTAGCACCGTGCAGCGCTCGACTTTGGAGATCCGTAAATTTTAATCATGATCTAGATTTCTCGGTGAGGGCGTTTGTCGGTAGATAATGCGCGGCCAGACTATCTGTATAGATGAAACCGGGATACAGCGTGACAAAGTCGAGATCTGTATCAGCGAGTTCGATGCGACGCGTTTCGAGCAACACCCGCGTGGGCACCGTTGCCACACTATGCGGTCTCGATTTTGGGAGACCGAAGAAACCAGCTGGCGGGCTCGTATGATCGACGACGCCAGCGGCTGGCTGCGTCGTGGGGCATGAACCCATCTCTTCGGTCAGCGTGCATCGGACGCGCTATTCCGGATACACGCGAATCACGGCCACGCGAAAGCGCTGATCTTTCTGGCTCACGGACACACTGAGGAAGTGCCGGCCGATCCCGTCCAACTGCATCGGGATGGAGCCGCCGCCCCCGCTGATATGGGCGGGGATCCCAGCGTTGGTGAAGCTCGCATAGGTGTGCACGTGGCCGTAAATCGTCAGGTCTACGTTCGCCTTGGCTAGTCTCGTGAGGAGTTGATGCGCTTCGGCACGACTGGCAAACGCGCCGCTGCGTGCGCCATCCACGTCCAGCGGCGGGATATGCATCATCACGAGATGAGGCTGACTCTTGGCCGCTGCAAGCCACTCGTCCAGCCACGGCCACACCTTGGGCGAGAGCGTCGCGCTGGCCGAGTCGAGTAGGGTGAAGCGCGCGCCCCGGTGGGTGAAACTGAAGTTGCCGCGACCGAAGCGGTCATGCCAGTCAGTCTCGTTGGCAGCGATGTCATGGTTGCCCAGGGTCGCGAAACACGGGATGCGGGAGCGCTCCAACTCCTTTTCGAATCGGTCAAACTCGGCCTTTGTGCCGTTCATGGTGAGGTCGCCGCTGATGAGGCAGAACTCGGCGTCCGTCTCAAGATTCATGCTCTCGTAGATATCCTTCACGCCAGCGATGGCTTCCTGCACGTCGGCGAAGACGAGGAAGCGAAAGGGCTTGGTCTCATCAGCATCCGGTGCGGCGAGGGTCATGGTGTACTGGGTGTTGGCCTTCAGCGCGGGCGTCCAGACGCCGGCCGTGGCGCGAGGGCTCTCCGCCCGTTTCTGCAGTTGTTCCACCCCGTCTTTCGCGCGAATCCGCAGCTCCGCGCCGCGTACGATGTTCAGCACATCGAGACGCCACGCGGAGATCTTGTCGCCCGTCTGCAGCGTCCAGGTGAGCTGCGGCGCTTGGCCCCACAGCTTGATGTTGCCGCCCTTGAACTCTCGCACGGCAGCGAGGCCATTGGCCACGGTGATGCGGGCGCTACCGTCGCTGGCTTGTCCAACCTTGGCATCGCGTTCGGCGCGCTTGTCGCCGAGGTCCAGGCAGGCGGTACTGCTGAGCGCCATCAACCCCATCAACGCCGCTCGCAGGCAGCGTGACCCATAGAACCCCTTCATCGACGACCTCCTGGGCGATAGATGACGCCGATGTCGAAGACACGCGCCGCGCCGACGGCGCCTTCGATAACCAAGCCCCATGAGCCATGCAGAGCGATGCGTGCGGTCGCCCCCAAGTGACCGAGGGCGCCGCTGCCTGGCCCCGGAATCTTGAGCCCACCGATCACACCATCGTCTCGGTGGCGATAGAAGCCGGAGAGTTCACTCCAACCTCGCGGGTCGTGCCCCAGGTAGAAGCCAAAACGGGCCTCGGCGATGATGAGGTCGGCGAACTCCGATCCGTAGAGGTCGTAGCGCGTGGCGCCCATGGCCACCCCCCAGGCGCCCTCCATGAACGTACCGGCGAGGGTGGGCCCAAGTCGGCTCAGGTCGTAGCGTGCGCGCAGGGAGACCTCGCCAAACTGTTCGGTGGTGCCTGATGCGCCCAATCGGTGGTGGATGTAGCCCACGGAGGCGTCCAGAAACGACCCATCGCTGGCGCGCCGGCCCGCTGTCGCCCCGAAGATCCGGTGTGCGAGCGCCGCGTGAAGATGCCACTGCGCATCGTCTGTCAGGACTTGCACATCCGTCTCCAGCGACCAGCGTCCCAGCCAGACTTGCGCCCGTGTTCGCGATGCGTGATGCCCAGGGAGTGCCGGATTGCGCACGTGCCGGTAGCCCTGGGAGAGCCACCAACGCGACTGCAAACGCACCGGCTGTCCCGATCCGTGGGATCCGGCCAGCGTGCCGTACACGTCGGCCAGCCAGGCGCCAGCGAAAAGGCCACCACCCGTCGTGGCGACCCAGATGGACGGTACGCTGAGGCGGTTTGACGCGCCAGACAACGCGAGAGACGTCGCTCCCAGTATGAGGGCGGCGGCGCCGACGCCCTCCAGCGCCAATAGGCGCCAGGCGGTCGTCTTTTCGCCCAGCGCGAAGTGGCCTGCGCCGTGGAGCAGTAGTCCGGGCACAAATGCGACGCCCACGGCTGCAGCCCTACGCATCGACGACGGTGCAGTCTTGGTCGTGCCGGTGGGCATTGGCACAGTCGCATGGGCGACACGCGTGGGCACGCTCAACGCCAAACAGAGCACCAAAGACGCCGCCACGCCGCCCGCTCTCGTCATCAGCCCCGAGCGATCCCGCCGCCGCTGACGACACCGCCAACGCTGGTCATGTGAGATGCGGGCGCTCGGCATTGGGCTCCTAGTGGGTGGAATGACGACTATGCAGCCATCCTGGGCGACGCACAGTAGCGCATCAGGTCATGGCGCCAACGGATCGTGTCAAAACAGCTTGCGAGGTCCGGTGGGTGGCGGTCGTCTGAGGGGCGAGCAGGCGCCCGTGCGGAGGCGCAACCTGCGCGCCGAGCGGGATTGGTCCAATTGCACCACAAGAGGCGAACGCTTGGTCGGACACTGTTTGTGCAGCGTATCGTCGCGGATCTCGTGAGTGCGACAATACCAGCGCGGCGCACCAGCCCTCGTCGACCAGACGAGGGCAGATGCGCCGCGCGATATCACCTCACCCTGGTAGCGCGGGCGCTACTTCTTCTTGCCCTTGCTCGGAGCGGACTTGCCCGTCGTGGAGCCCGACTTCGAACCCGAGGCGGAGCCCGACTTCGAGCCCGACTTCGAACCCGAGGCGGAGCTTGA
>JAGSHB010000164.1 GCA_023954815.1 Myxococcales bacterium
CTCCGTTCGCGGCAGCCTCATTCGCACCGATCGCGCTGTCCACTGCGTGCAGCGCTCACTTCGACGTCTGCGGTTCCCGTTTTCGCGGGGCCGGACCATGGTCACGTGGACGATCGCCTTGTCCAGTCGTCACGGCGCCCGGCCCACCCCGCGCCCGCGTCACCGCCCAACCCGCGGAGCCCGAGAGCTGCGCGACGCCCTCAACAAGGCCAGCGGGCATCGCGCGTTGGCCGGTCGAATGAAAGCGCTTCGTGGGCTATTGGCCCGGAAAAAAGGGAAGCTTGCCGGTGATCTGGCTCGCCGGTGGGCCGCCGACAAGCCCGACGATGTGCTCGCATGGGTTGCCCTCGGCCGGGCACTCCGTGCCTCCGGCCACGAGGTAGCAGCTGCCCGTGCGTGGGGCTCGGTTCTCGATCTCTATCCCTCCCGCGCAGACCTCCGTCGCTTCGCCGGTAACCTGCTCGAACAGGTGCCCGCCGGCCGTTCCCTGGCCCTCGACACCTACAGAGAGGCCATCCGGCAACGCCCGGATCATCCCAGTGGCTACGTTCAACTCGCGCTCGCCATGGCTCGTACGGGCAACGTGCTGGGGGCGCTGAGCGAGCTGCGCACCGGGCTCGCCAAGCATCGTCGCTTCGGCCGCAACCGCAGCGGCGTCGACAGGACCATCAGACGCATGATGCGGGTCCTCGCCGGCGCCTGGATCGCGGCCCACCCCAAGGACACCGACCGCGTGACTCAGGCCGCGGGTTGGGTCGTACCGGAGACCCGCTCGGTCGGCCTGTTGCTGCTGACCTGGGAGACCGACGCCAATGATGTCGACCTACATGTCTTTTCTCGCAGCAAGAGCCACGCCTATTTCTCGCGCAAGGTGGGCGCAGGCGGCCGTCTCACCGCGGATGTGACCAATGGCTACGGCCCCGAGCTATTCGAGTCCCGCGACGCGTCCAAGCGGCGGGTGCTCGTTCACTACTATCGCCGTGGTCCCATGGGCTACGGCGTCGGGCGTGTGTTGCGGCTGCATCACAATGGCAAGGGCGGCCTGCGTTTCGATGACCGCACCTTCGTCGCGATGAAAGACCACGCATGGGTCGATTTAGGGCGCCTGTGAAACATCGTCACATATGAAACAAGCGCCGATTGTCACGAAACTAGATGGCGTTTCACGCCAAGGGTTGCACCCGCACGGATCTGCGTGAAACATGGAACTGGGCCCTGGCTAGTCACAAACGACCGGCCGGACGCGCCCAGAGGCCGCGATGAACTCCACCAATCCGCACGAAATTAGTCACAAAGCGCGCCTGCAAGAATCAGCACCAGCGGCCCAGTCGGGCGAGCACATCAGCCAAGCGCTGGCGTCGCTCCTCGCCCAGGTGGCCGACGGCGCGATGATGCAGGCGTTGATCGACATGGTTCCCAATGCGGCCGTGTTTGTCGTCGACCAGCAGCGCAACATCCTGTGCTGGAACGACAGCGCCGAGCGGCTCCTGGGTTTTAAGCGCGAGGAGGTGTTGGGCCGCTACTGCCTGACCGCAAACCGTTGCCATCAGTGCATGCTGGGTTGCGGCATCTCCGAGTATGGCTCGGTCTCCAATGTGCCAATGATCCTGCTGGATGCTGCGGGCAGGCAGGTGAGCGTTCGAAAGACCGCGCGCGCGTTTTTTGACGATGCCGGCCAATTCCTCGGCGGCGTCGAAGTTGTCGTAGCAGATGATGAGGCGAGCGCCCCGCGCTACACGCCGGATCTGGGTGATACGGTCGAGTTTCACGGGATGATTTCGCGAAACCCGCTGATGCAACGGGCTATCGCGGTCCTGACAAACGCGGCTCGCAGCCATGTGCCACTGTTGATAGGTGGCGCCGCTGGTGCTGGCCATGAACAGGCTGGCAACGCGGTCCATCTCGGGAGCGAGCGCGCCGAACGCCCTTTCGAGAAGTTCGACTGTGCCGCCTTGCCGCCGTCGTTGTTGGCGGTTGAGCTGTTCGGTGCGGACGGTTTCGCTGTCACGCCGGGCCTTTTTGAGCGCGTGGGTGATGGCACCGTGTTGCTGTCCAATGTTGAGGCGCTCCCGCTGCATTTGCAGGATGAGTTGGCCGAGTTCTTGCGGGACGGCACCTTTCGGCGCTCAGGTGGTGGCCCACTCGTCTCATCGGAAGCGCGTGTGGTGGCATCGACAGAGCGAGACCCCACGGCGTGGGCTGACGTATTCCGTCCCAGCCTCCTGGCCCAACTTGGGACTGTCTCGGTGACGTTGCCTTCCCTGGCCGAGCGCCGAGAGGACATCGAGCCCCTCATCTGGCAGCTGCTCGAGCAGCGCTCAGGCCAGCACGGGCGTCGCGTCCACCGGATCGCGCCAGAGACCATGCGTTGTCTGTTGGATCACGACTGGCCGGGCAACGTTCGGCAGCTGCGTCAGGTGATCGATTACGCGTTTGCTGTGGGCAACGGCAGTGAACTGGCTGTCACGGAGTTGCCGCCGGAGTTTCGTGCCCCTGAGCGGGCGCCATTGTCAGCGCCCGTTCTTCGCAAATTGCCGTCGCCTCGCAGCCTGTCGGCCGATGATCTCAAGACGAAAGTGCAGGAAGCGCTCAATCGTGCCGATGGGCATATTGGTCGGGCCGCAGAACTCCTTGGCGTGAGTCGACCGACGCTTTGGCGTTGGCGCAAGCAGTTGGGTATCGACGCCTAACTGCACGACGGGCCCATGCCATTCGGGACGCACGTGCGGCCTATCTAGCAGTACCCCTCGGTGGTCAATGGACCCCGATATTGCTAAAGTCCCTCAGCATTTCACTCTGAATAAGTCGCCGTGGGTTTCCCATACTTGAACGCGGCGCTGTGCCCGGCTCGCGGGACGCGGCGATCGAATCGAGACACGGTGAGAGGGGCACTGCCCAATGGTTGCTCGTCCGCGCTCTCGGAAAGGCCTGGCGATTTGCTGGTCCGTTGGTCTCAACCTCGTCGTCATCAGCGTCGGGCTGAGTTTGACTGGCTGCCCCGACGAGGAGCTCGCCCCGGGCGCTGACGCCGTCGCTGATGTGCCGGCCGACGCCGGCCTGCCCGACACCACAGCGGCGGATACCGGTCCACAAGACGTGATGACCTTGCCGGCCTGCAAGACATCAGCCGACTGCGAAAAACCCGATAATCCGTGCCAATACGCGTCGTGCTTACCCGGGCTGGGCTGCGCGACGCTCGCCTATCCAAACGGCGCGGTTTGCAAGCACAACGACTTTTGCCAAGTCGGCGGCACGTGCACCGACGCCCTGTGCTCCGGGGCAAAGAAGCGCGCCTGTGAAGACGATGATCCCTGCACGGTTGACGGCTGCGAAGGCGGAAAGTGCGTCCACCCAGGGTTGCCAGCAGGAAAGGCGCTCCCCTGCGACGACGGCAATGTTTGTACCGCCGGCGACGTGTGTGAGGGGGCCAAGTGCACCTCTGGGGTCGACACCTGCGCGTGCGATTCCTCTGCGGACTGCGCCGACATTGGCAAGGGCGACAAGTGCGTCGGCACCTACTACTGCGACAAGAGCACATCGGCGTGGAAATGCGTCCAGAACCCAGCGAGCATTGTCACGTGCTCGAATGCCAAAGACACGGCCTGCACCAAGAACACCTGCGATCCGAGCTCGGGCGCCTGCAAAATGACGCCTCAAAAAGACGGTATCCCGTGCGATGACGGCTCCCAGTGCACCATTGGTGATGTGTGCAAGGCGGGATCGTGCGAGGAGGGGGAGATCCTCTGCTGCACCAAGACGTCGGACTGCACCAAGAAGGACGACGGGAACCTCTGCAATGGCGTCTACTTCTGTAACAAAGCCATCGGCCAGTGCGTGTTCAATCCGGCGTCGACCGTCACCTGCCCCTCCGTTGGCAACACCGCTTGCACGGAGAACGCCTGTAACCCCAAGACGGGCAATTGCGAGCAGCTGCCAACCAACGAAAAAAAGCCGTGTGACGATGGAAACCCCTGTACGCCGGACTCTTTGTGCAAAAGCGGCAAGTGCGATCCGGGTAAAAACCTGTGCCCATGCGACAAGGACACCGACTGCGACGGCAAGGATGATGGCAATTATTGCAACGGGTTGAGCTACTGCCACCAGGCGACCAAGGGGTGCCGACCCAACCCGACAACAGTTGTCGCCTGTGGATCGGCGGCGGACACCGCGTGCCAAAAGAGCGCCTGCGACCCAAAGAGCGGCGACTGCAGCCTCAAGCCGGTGCCGTCGGGGACCAAGTGCTATGACGGCAATCTCTGTACCTTCGGCGACGCCTGTGAAAAAGGGGAGTGCAAGCCGGGCAGTGGCAAGTGCACCTGCGACAAGGACGCCGATTGCGCCCAGTGGGAAGACGACGACCTCTGCAACGGCACGCTCTACTGCGACTTGGCTGCGCAGTCCTGCAAGATCAACCCGAAGACGGTGGTCGGCTGCAAGGCGTCGGACAACACCCAGTGCAAGCGGAGTCTCTGCCAGCCTCAGACAGGTCTGTGCTCCCTTTCGTTCGTCAACGTGGGCAAGAGCTGTGACGACGGTGTGGCTTGTACGGTTGGCGATGTCTGCGACGCAGGGAAGTGCAAGTCGGGCACCGACGTGTGCAAGTGCAAGGCCGATGGCGAGTGTCTCAGCCAGGATGATGGCGACCTCTGCAACGGTACGCCTTATTGCAACAAGACCAAGATTCCGTGGGTGTGCACGACGAACCCGAAGACAGTGATCAGTTGCGTCACTGTCGATGATTCGTTCTGTGGCAAGACCGAGTGCCTGCCGAAAAGTGGTGTCTGCACGAAGCTGCACCTGCACACCGACGAGCCGTGCCAGGACGGCAACCCGTGCACCCAGTCGACGGTGTGCAAGCTGGGCACCTGCACCGTCAGCCAGGGCGATCCGAAGAACCCGTGCGATGACGGCAACCCCTGCACCCACGACAACTGCGACCCGAAAGCCGGTTGCCAATTCTTGGTGAACACCGCGCCATGTGATGACGGCGATGCCTGCACCAAAGGCGATGTGTGCGCCAACAAGAGCTGCAAATCTGGAAAGCCTATCGATTGCGCCGATGGCAACAGCTGTACGACTGAAATCTGCAACGCCAAAGCCGGCTGCATCACGATCAACAACGCGAGCCTCTGCCAAGACGGCAACGGCTGCACCCTCATCGATGTATGCAAGGGCGGGGCCTGCGGCGCTGGCAAACTCAAGGTCTGCGACGATGGCAAGCCGTGCAGCAAGGACACCTGCAACTCTAAAACGGGGGACTGCGTATTCGACGGCTCCATCGCTGGACACGTCATCTGCGACGACGGCATCAAGTGCACGTCCGATAGCTGTGATCCGGCCAAGGGCGGATGCCTACACGCACCCTCATCGGCACAGTGTTCCGATGGCGTCGCGTGTACGCTGGATACCTGCTCGATCTACCTCGGCTGCGTCTTTCAGCCGAAAAGCGGCGCCTGCGACGACAAAAAGCCGTGCACGGTTGACCTCTGCATCGCTGGGAAGGGGTGCGTGCATTCGCCCGACAAGAACGGCGCGAGCTGCAGCGATGGCAAGCCGTGTACCGTCGGCGATGCCTGCAAATCCGGGGTTTGCGCGCCAGGGCCGCTCGTCGCGGGGTGCCAAGTTGACCCGACGCAGTGCAAGGGGAAGGCCGATGGGGCCGCCTGCAGCGACGGCGACGCCTGCACCAAGGGCGAGTCGTGCTTGTCGGGCTATTGTCGCGCTCCGACCGCGCGCTATGTGGTCACCTCCGTGCTCGGTGATGGCGTCAACGGCAACTACGACGAAGACGGCTACCTCACCCAAGCGCACGTCCGGCAAGCCGAGTCCGTGGCCGTCGCGCCGGATGGGAGCACCTTCTTCGCTGGGCGCTCCTACTCGCTCATTCGCCGCCTGGACCTGAACGGCTACACCACACGCTATGGCGGCGTGCTTAATGAGCCCGGGGGATTCCGTGACGGTCACCGTCTCCATGCCAAGTTCAACCAGCCATACGGATTGGCTTTTGACGGCAAAGGGCGCCTGTTCGTTGGCGACAGCAACAACTTTCGTGTTCGTGTCATCGACACAGACGGCATGGTGACAACGCTGGCGGGCAATGGGGCGAACAAACCCAAGGATGGCAAGGGCGCCTCGGCGCAGTTTGGCTCTCCGCGAGGCCTCGCGTTTGACGACAAGGGAGTGCTCTTTGTAGCCGACTGGAGCGCTCACAGCGTCCGTCGTGTCGCTGCGGACGGCACCGTTATCACCGTCGCCGGGGGCGCATTTGCAGGGACCATTGACGGCAAGGGTACCGCTGCACGACTGCATCGACCGACCGGCATCGCGTGGTCGCCGCGCGGGCACTTCATTATCGCCGACACTTTCAGCAACGCGCTGCGCACCATGACCTCCGATGGGGTGGTCAAGACGTTGGCGCGTCATTCGTCTGGCAAAAGTGGGTTCGTCGACGGCAAAGGAAGCACTGCGATGTTGGCCGGCCCGCTCCACGTTGCCGTCGATGCGTTTGGCGTCGCTTGGATGACGGAGAGCGGCAGCCACGCCGTCCGCCGGGTCATGCCGGACGGCACCGTGACCACCGTCGTCGGCGGGCTAACGAAGGGGTTCGTTAACGGCGTCGGAAAAGCCGCTCGCCTGCAAGCGCCCCGTGGATTGGCGCTGCATCCCGCAGGGAAGCTCATCGTCGCCGAGCCCTACCGCATCCGCAGCGTGCACCTGCAGCGTCATAGCTGTGACGACGGCAGCCTCTGCACGGTCGACACCTGCGACGCGGGTACCGGCCAGTGCGGCAAGGTCACCAACTGGTGCACAGCGGGCGCGGATGCGTGCGTCGTCCCGACGTGCGATGCAAAGACGGGCGTCTGCAAGGTGGTTGACGCCAAGGACGGCAGTCCGTGCGATGACGGCGATATCTGTACGACCGCCCAGACCTGTTTCGCCGGTTTCTGTACCGCACCTGCCAAGGTCACGACGTTCGCTGGAAAGGCGGGCACGCAGAAGCTCGCCACTTCAGGCAGGTCAGACGGGCCACCCGCCGACGCGAGATTCAATCAGCTTGGCGCCATGGCGGCCCACCCAGGCGGCGGTTTCCTGGTTGTCGACAGGTACAACAACGCGATTCGGCATGTGGCCGACGATGGCTGGGTCCACACTGTCGCCGGAAATCCGGGCGGCGGGGGCTGGGTCGACGGCAAGGGGACGTTGGCCAAGTTTAATCTGCCGACTGGCGTCGCGATCGACGCCAAGGGCGGCGCTTGGATCACCGACACCGGCAATCATCGCATTCGTCATATGACGCCAGCGGGTGAGGTGACGACGGTTGCGGGCTCAACAGAGGGTTGGGTCGACGGTACAGGACCGAGCGCGCGATTCGATTCGCCCCATGGCATCGCGATCGACGCCGCTGGTGCAGCTGTGGTGACGGACAATAAGCGCTCAAAGATTCGGAGAGTTACGATTGACGGCAAGGTCAGCACAATCTTAGGGACGACGAACGGTTGGGTTGATGGGCCAGCAGCCACCGCCCGGATTTCCAGGCCCAAGGGGGTTCGAATCGACACTCAGGGGCGGATCTGGTTCGCCGACAGCGGCAACTCGGCGGTTCGCCGGCTCAACACCGACGGCACCGTGGAGACGATCGTCGGTCATCGGTTCGGCACCCGGGATGGCGATGGCCCCTTTTCAGCAGACTTCTTCTACCTCTCCGACATCGAGTTGGGTGAGGGCGGTTTGCTCTACATCGCCACCGACTACCCGACGTCACCACGGGTGCGTGTACGGTATCCGGATGGGCGCGTGCGCACCCTGGCCGGATTGATCGAAGGAACGAGCAATGGCCTGGGCAAGGCCGCGCAGTTCTCGGCGCCTATCTCCCTGATGCGCTACAAGGGCCATCTCTTGGTGAGCGATCGCTATGGCAACGCGATCCGGCACCTACAGCTGCCCCACAAGAACTGCGACGACGGCAAGGCGTGCACCGTGGACCGTTGTGACGCCCAGCAAGGCTGCATCTCCGAACCGGTCCCCGATGGGATCTCGTGCGACGATGGCGAAGCTTGTACGGCCCAAGGTGCTTGTAAATCCGGGGTATGCGCGCCAGGTAAGCTCATCGGCGGCTGCGTTTGTAAGAAGGGTCCCATCGGCGGCTGCGACGATGGCAATCCCTGCACCAAAGACGGCTGTCATCCCCTCAAGGGCTGCAGTCATCTGCCCGCCCTTGAGGGTCGCACGTGCGACGACGGCAGCAAGTGTACGTCGGGAGAGGTCTGCGACGCGGGCCAGTGCACAACCATCAATGGGCCACACAGCAGCTGGACGTGGATGGGCCACAACGGGCAATGGGGAGACGGGTGGCGGCAGCCGACATCGGGATCTCGGGCCAGTGGGGTCGTGCACGGTGTGTGCGGCACGGATGTGGACGCTACCGGTACGCTGTGGGTCGCTGACTGCTATCGCCACACGATTCGTAAAATGCTGCCCACTGGCACCCTCAGCACGGTCGCAGGGCCGAACTTGGCGAAGCACTACTGGGGGTTCGTCAACGCGCCGGGGACGGCCGCTCGCTTCAAGACCCCGTCGGACGTGGCCGCAGGAATCGATGGGTCGATCTACGTGGCCGACCAGAGCAATCACGCCATTCGGAAGATCGACAGCAAAGGCGTTGTGACGACGCTCGCCGGCAACGGCAGCCCGGGGTTCGCCGATAGCAAGGGCGGCAAAGCGCAGTTCAACACGCCGACGGCGGTGACGACCGACGCATCCAACAACGTCTACGTCGCCGATCTTTACAATCAGCGGCTGCGGCGCATCGCTCCCGACGGGCAGGTGACGACGCTCGCTGGTGATAACGTAGGCAAGGGTCGGATCGTCGACGGTGTTGGCGCCAAAGCGAGGTTTGGCGGGCTCTACGACATCGACATGGGCCCCGATGGCTACATCTACGTGGCGGACATCTCGCCATCGGCCATTCGGCGCGTCTCGCTGACAGGGGTTGTCGAGACGTTGGTGTACAACGCCACGCAGGGTACGCACGACGGTCACGGTCTGTACGGTGGTAACTTTCATAGGATCTATCGGATCGCTGTCGCGAAAAACGGTGCCGTCTACTTCGCTGACTCTGGCAAATATGGGCGCGAGGTGCGCCGCATGAGCCCTGGCCGCATCCTCAGCACGATCGCCGGCGGCGCCTCGAAGGTCGGCATCGACGGCCTGGGCGCCAAGGCGGGCTTCGGTGCCCCAATCGGCGTCAATGTACGCCCAGACGGCAGCCTCTTCGTCATCAGCAACAGCGGACCGCGCGTCCACGTCGTCGACACGGGGATCTGCAACGACCACAACCGGTGCACCCTGGACAAATGCGATCCGAAAACTGGCTGTTCACACAAACCAGTCGATGCCAAAACCGTGTGCCAGGACCAAGGTCCATGCATGCCCGCGACCTGCGACCCGAAAGTTGGACGATGCTCCTACAAGGCGCGCGATGACGGTGAGGTCTGCGGTACCGACTGCAATCAAGTCTGCAATCAGGGTTTCTGCACGGCTGCTCCCGTCGTGAGCAACTGGCTCGGCATCCCATCGAAGCACTTCAAAGTGGGCCATCGCAGCGAAGCCGGCGTCTCGCACGTCAGGGGGATTGCGGAGGACAGCAAAGGCAACATCTACTTTGCAGATTCGACTTCGCACGTGATCGGCAAGGTCGACAAGTCTGATCAGGTGTCATTGTTCGTCGGCAAGAGGGGCGTCGCTGGCTACACGGAAGGGCTAGGCGGGCAAGTGCGCTTTCACACACCGGGTAGCTTGGTCATGACGCCCAACGATGTCCTGATGGTCTCTGACCACTTCAACCATCGGATCCGCAGGGTCACCTTATCCGGCGCGGTCGACACCTTCGCCGGCAGCTCGGCTGGCTACAAAGACGCCTTCGGAACCCTCGCGAAGTTCAATCGACCCGCCGGTCTCGCGTTACGGTCAGACGGGGTCCTCGCCGTCGCCGATCAGCTCAACCATCGCGTACGCCTCGTCAGCGCCAAGGGTGCGGTGTCGACAATTGCTGGCGTGGCCGTGGGTGGATCGCAGGACGGCCCCACCAACACCGCCCAGCTGTACAATCCGACCGCCGTGCAGTGGGGACCCAAGGACGAGCTCTACGTGCTCGACATCTCGTCGGGGCGTCTGCGCCGGGTCAAAGACAAGATGATGACAACAGTCGCCGGCTGGGGCGCTCAAAGCTTCGTCGGGCACGGCGCCATGGTGAGTGGCTTGGCGGGCGCCTTGGCCTTGGCACGCCTGCCGAGCGGCGACATGCTCTTCGGCAGCAACAAGAACCTCATCCGTCTCATCAAACCGAACGGCTCGATCTTGCCATGGGTCGGCAGCAAGGCTGGGATGACCGGAGGCCTGGGCCCGAACGCGCAGATCTACGCTCCGGCGGCGTTCTTGCAGCGTAAAATCGGCGACATCCTCATGGGCGGCTACGGTAACATCGTGCGGATCCGCACCGGCATCAAATCCTGTTCGGCGCTCCGTGGTATCTCACAAAAACAGCCCGCCCAGTCGTGTCAGCAGATCAACAAGAGCAAAGCCTACGACGGTGTTCCTGGCGTCTGGATCGACACAGACGGCAAAGGAGATCTTCCTGCGTTCAAGACACAGTGCGATCTCCAAGCTGAGGGGGGCGGTTGGACACTGGTCACCGCGGATCAGAGCGTTGAGGTCGTCAATCGCTTGCTGCGCGGCCCCGAATTGAAGGGTAAGGGGCAGGTGATGTTCAAGTGCAGCCCGACCGGGAAGGCCTTCGTGATGTCGCCGCCGACCACGCAAGTGTGGGCCTGGGTCGCGAAGAAAGCCGTTACCGGAGATTGGTCGGTGAACAAGGGCAGCGGAGCGACGACCAAGGTGAGCTGTGGCTCAGACGCCAGTTTTTCAAAGCTAAAGTGCGGCTTTGGCTTCGGCTGCGCCGCCGGCAGCACAGCGAAGGACGCGTTCATGATCCCTGGTTCAATCGGCCCGTCCGCGTGTTCGGACACCACAGGAGCCTACACCGGCGGGCCCATGACCATCTGTGGCAAGCCGGGTCACAAGCCGTGGGCAGTGTTCGTCCGGAGAGCGCCATAGTTTCGACTCTTCACCGCCGGGTCTCCTGCGCCCGCTGGCAGGTCATGCAGATCGGCGCCTCCGGCCGAGCGCTTAGCCTGCGCATGCCGATCGGCTCTTCGCATCGCTGGCAGAGCCCAAAAAGGTCGGTGGTGTCGATGCGTTTGATCGCCGCCCGAACCTGGGCAAGACGCACGCTCTGCCGCCGCAACGTCTCTGCCGCCATCTGCTGCCGCTGCATCGCGTCCATTCGGGTCAATCTACCAATGGGGGCGTCGAGATCGACGGTCTCAGCGCTCTCTGACCCAACGTTGATGTGGCGCTCCAACTCAGCCTGCAGCGATACCAAATCGGACCGCAGTTCAGCGCATTGCGCTTCGGTGAGTTCGTCTTGCTCAGGCTGCTCGTGGGGGTCCATGTCTCGCCTCATCGGAGCGCATGGGCTCTGGCCGCGCGGACTGCGCCTCACTGCTGCCCACCCGCATTGTCATCGTGTCGACGCCATGAGTGTACGGCAGCGCCCTCACATGCGCACGAATCACTCACAAATCGAAAAACCCCTTGAGTTCTTGGTGGTTTGTAGGCATTGGGCGTCGCCGGAGTCACCCGATCAGCAACGGATTGTACGAAGAGCGTTGTTCTAGCGGCTGGAAAGGTCGACACTCACCGTCAGCCCCACCGACCCTGGAAATTGATGGCTATTGCCGGACATCGCAGCCCCTCCGACTCCCACCACAGCGGCATCGGCGATGTCGTCGACGGTCGCTATAAGATCGAGGGTGTGCTCGGGCGTGGAAACTGGTCCGTGGTGTACCGGGCGACGTCCCAGCGTACCGGGCATCCGATCGCCCTGAAGATGCTGCTGCGTGGGCTGCCGTGCGGTGATGAGCGGGCGGAAAAGCGCTTCTTTCGTGAGGCCCAAATCACCGCCGCGCTGCAGCACCCCAACACGTTGCGTGTGTTTGATGTGGGCCGGACATCCGGCGGCGCGCTCTACATCGCCAGCGAGCAGCTTCACGGCCCGACCCTCGAGGATGAACTGCGTGACCGCGCCGACTCCGGTCGCTTCATGAGTGAAGCCGAAGTCTTGGAGATCGCCGACGCCGTGCTGCGCAGTCTCAGCGAGGCCCACAGCCGCGGCATGGTCCATCGCGACCTCAAACCCGGCAATATCGTGTTGCACAGCGTCGGCAGCGAGCAGGTGGTCAAGGTGCTCGACTTTGGCATCGCCAGCCTGCAGAGCGACCGCATCACCCCGCGGGGCGTCAGCCTGGGCACGCCGGACTATATGAGCCCCGAGCAGTGCGCGAGTCAGCATCTCGATGGGCGCAGCGATCTCTATTCGCTCGGAATCATCTTGTTTCGAGCGCTCGCCGGGCGTGTCCCGTTTGTCGGTGAGAATGTCTTCGATGTCATGAAGCAGCACCGCGAGCTCAACGCGCCCAGTGTTCGCGACTTGGCGCCGCAGGTGAGCGAGGGGCTGTCGCTGCTGATTGAGCGGGCGCTCGCCAAGCATCCCGACCATCGCTTCATGGACGCCGCCAGCATGCGTGAGGCCGTCTTGCGTGCGGCGCGCGATCTGCCCACCCAGCCGCGGCTGCGCGCACGTTCGTCCACGCGCATCCCGCGCGTGGTGGTGAGCACAGCTCCGACGCAGGACACAGGATCTTGGCGGGTCAGTGCCAGTGATCCCGTCACCGCAGCGACACAGGTAGCGACCGATAGCGTGGGCCGTGTCCGCTCGACCGCGAAGTACGCGCAGGTCACAAGCCAGGCGTTGGAGGCGCACCGTACCCGCGGCCCCGACTTGCAGCCTGCACCGCCCACGCCGCCAGCCCCGCTCCGGCCTGAAGAGCGCCACGCGACCATTCGCCCCACGGTGGAGACCGCCGCCGTGCCGGTGGATGAGCGAGGAGCAGCCAACCGCACGCCAGCGCGTCCGCAGACCAGCGCAATGGCTGCAATCCCGGTGCGGGCCAAGCCCGATTCTGAAAAAACATCCAATAAATCAAGCCGTAAGCACCAGAGTGCCCCGAAGTCCGACGCCGTCAGTTCGGAAGCGCCTGTTGGCCAAAGTGCCGACGACATTGAGCCCAACGCGCAGCGTGTCCAAGGTACGGACATGGCATCCGAAGGTCTGGCTCGCCCGCCACACCCCACGGACCTCTCGTCGCGAGCCGACAAGTGGCCGTGGGTCGTGCTTGTGATTGTGATGGGCTGGTTCCTCTACCGATTTTGGTAGAAATCAGTATTCGACAGCTTCGTCCGCCACCACAGAATCCGCATCATCGAAGCTGCGAAGGGGCGTGATCTCCACGTCGAACGTACGGTCTGCGATCGACGCAGCGATTTCGGTCGTAATCTCAGCCGTCGCCAGCTCGCCGCGCTTGCCGTCTTTATACGTCCGCAGGTTGGCCGTGCCTTTTTCGGCTTCCATGGCACCGACCACGAGCATGTACGGCACCTTGCGCATCTCAGCCTCACGGATCTTGCGACCCATCTTCTGATTGCGATCGTCGACTTCGACACGCACGCCCGCCTTCTTCAGTTGGGCGTGTACTTCCCAGGCGTAGTCGTTGGTCTTGTCGCTGATCGGCACCACCACGGCCTGCACCGGTGAGATCCAGGTCGGCAATGCGCCGGCGGTGTGCTCGAGCAGGATGCCCAAGAAACGCTCGAAACTACCAAAGATCGCACGGTGAATGACGATCGGGCGCTTGGCCGTGTTGTCCGTGTCGATGTACTTCATGTCGAAGTTTAACGGCTGCTGGAAGTCCAGCTGAATCGTGCCGCACTGCCAACGACGACCCAAGCAATCGGTCAGCTCGATGTCGATCTTCGGACCGTAGAACGCGCCATCGCCCTCGTTGAGCGTGTAGTTCCCCTCGCCGACATTGGCGCGAATCGCCGCCTCGAGAGATGCCTCTGCCTCGTCCCACAGCTCCGGCTCACCCATGAACTTCTCGGGACGGGTCGACAGGGCGAAGCGGTACTGCAGGCCGAACATCGCGTAGACCTCTCGAGCGATGTCGAGCAGCTCCGCGATCTCCGCTTGCACCTGCGCTTCGGTGACAAAGATGTGCGCATCGTCCTGGGTAAACTGGCGCACGCGGAACAGGCCGTTGAGCGCGCCGGTGAGCTCATTGCGATGCAGGATGCCGCCCTCGCTGATCCGAAGCGGCAACTCCCGGAACGAACGCCGCTTGCTCGTGTAGAACAAGAACGTATCCGGGCAGTTCATCGGCTTGAGGCAGTACTCGGTGTCATCCGCATTGAGGATGAACATGTCATCTTTGTAGTGGTGGTAGTGCCCCGACTGCTCGTACAGGTCCTTCTTGTAGAGCACCGGATTGAAGATCTCCTGGTAGCCGCGCTCCTTGTTGCTCTCGCGCCAGTAGGCCAAGAACTCCTGGTAGATCGTGTAGCCGCGTGGCGACCAAAAGAC
>JAGSHB010000180.1 GCA_023954815.1 Myxococcales bacterium
CTGTGCGCAACCGTGTAAAAGCGGCGATACAGCCAGCTGCGTGGGGGACGACTTTCAGTGCGGCGCGACCAAGACGCTGGACGGCTCCGATACCCAGGCGTGTCTGCCGAAGAGTGGGGAGTGCCCCTGCCCTGATGGCAAGAAGGGGTTTTGCAATATCACCAATGAAAACGGGTCGTGCCCGGGTAGCTACACCTGCCAAGCCAACAAGGCTGGCAAGTGCTTTGGCCAGGTGCCGAGCGTCGAGTCCTGCAACCTCAAGGACGATAACTGCGACGGGCAGACCGACGAGAGCGTTGCGTCTATTAGCTGCGACCTGACCAATAAATACGGTACCTGCAAAGGCAAGACCCTCTGCGTGGCGGGCACCACACTCTGCCAAGGAACGAGCCCGACACCGGAGATTTGCAACGGTATCGACGACAACTGCACCGGCACCGTCGACGAGGGGTTCGCGGATACGGACAAGGACCAAAAGGCGGACTGTATCGACCCCGACGATGACAACGACGCCGTCGCAGATGGCCAGGACAACTGCCCGCTGAGCGGCAATCCGAGCCAGACCGACAACGACAACGACGGCAAGGGCGACGCCTGCGATCCCGATGATGACAACGACGGTGTGCTCGACGGCAACGACACCTGCCCGATGATCGCCAACAAGGCCCAGACGGATACGGACAAAGACGGCAAAGGCGACGCCTGCGACTGCGACATCGACGCAGATGGGGTCGGCAACGTGGCTCCGGGCGGCCCGGCGGTGGGTTGCCCCGCGCCAGCGACGCCGGATAACTGCGTATTTACCAAGAATCCAAAGCAGACCGACTCCGACGGTGATGGCGATGGCGACGCGTGTGACGGCGACAAGGACGGCGATGGCGACAAGGACGAAACCGACTGTCAGCCCAACAATCCGGACATTTTTCACAAGGCGACTGAGATTTGTGACGGCAAGGACAACAACTGCGACGGGCAAACCGACGAAGAAGACGCCAAGGGCTGCGGCTTCATCTGGCTGGACGGCGATGGCGATGGCTGGGGCGGCAGCGAGAAGAAGTGCCTCTGCAAGCCTGTCAGTCAGTATTCTGCGAAAAAGGGCGGCGACTGCGACGACAAGGACAAGACCGTCAATCCGGGCGCGAAAGAGATCTGCGGCAACAGCAAGGACGACAACTGCACCGCCGGCGAGACGGACAAAGACGCCATCGGCTGCGTGAACTACTACCAAGACGCCGATGGCGATGGGTACGGGAAAACGGCCGGCGGCGGGCTCACCAATGAGAGCGCTGTGTTGTGCTTGTGTGCGCCATCAGGCCAGTTTACCGCCAAAAAAGCAGGTGATTGTGACGATAACGACGCAGCAAAGAGCCCCGCGCTGACCGAGAAATGCCAGGACCAAAAGGACAACAACTGCAATGGCGAGACCGACGAAGAAGACTGTCTCGGCTGCAAGCAGGTCTACAAGGACGGCGATCAGGACGGCTTCGGGCTGGTCAAAGAGAAGAAGTGCCTCAGCGCGCCGACCTTTCCGTTCACAGCGTTCGTGAGCGGGGACTGCGATGACAAAGACGCCAACGTCAAACCGGGCGCGCTCGAGGTCTGCAACGACAAGGACGACAACTGTGACACGGTGACCGATCCGATTGGCTCCACGGGCTGCACGCAGCACTACCCCGACGTGGACAAAGACGGCTTCGGCGCCAAGGTCAGCGCGCAGTGCTTGTGCAAAGCCAAGGGCGTGTGGACGGCCAAGAAGACGGGCGATTGCAACGATGACAACAAGGCGATTCACCCGGACGCCAAGGAGGTCTGCAACGAGTTCGATGACAACTGCAACACGCAGGTCGACGAGGGACTGATCAAGACCTTTTACAAGGACAACGACGGCGACGGCTATGGCTCGGTGACCACGCAGCAGGGATGCACGGCACCCAAGGGTTACGTCGCGCTCGCCGGAGACTGCAACGACTACAACAAGGCCATCAGTCCGAAGGCCAAAGAGGTCTGCAACAAGACCGATGACGACTGCAACGGCTTCAAAGATGACAACCTGAAGCTGGCGGACATCTATGCGGACGTGGACGGCGACGGCTATGGCAGCATCAACGCGAAGAAACAGAAGCACTGCCTGACCGCTTCAGGCGAGGCGCCGCTGGGCTACAGCACGAGTCACGACGACTGCGACGACTCCAAATCCAACACCTATCCGAACGCGCCTGAGCTCTGTGACGGCATTTTGAACAACTGCCTGCAGAAGGTGAAAGACGCCCACTGCCCGACCAAGTGCGAAGGTAGCTGGCCCGTCTTTGTGTCTGGATCTTCGGGCTTTCCGGCCATTGCGCAGCTCGATGGGGACAACAATCTCGAGGTCATCTCGCGCAACAGCGGCGCGGTCCGAGCGCTCAAACATGATGGCTCGGAGCTGTGGAAGACGCCGGTGAGCGTGAGCTACTCCTACCCGGCCATGGCTGACATGAACTACGACGCGACGGTGGATCTCGTGATGCCTGCTCACGGCGGTACGTTGTATGTGTTCAACGGCAGCAACGGCAAGGTGCTCAACAGCTACAATACGGGGACATCGTACGGCTATTATGGCGCGAGCGTGTTCGATTTTGATGGCGACGGCGCGACCGACATCTTGGGAACCGGCGGCACGCCGTACAAGCTGCTGCTGCTCGATACCAAGGGCAAAGTGAAGAAGACCGTCAACCTCTCGCCGCTGCCCGGTGAGGCCTACAGCTTGGCGTCTTCCGGTGCGTTCGACCTGAAGGGCGATGGCGTGGCGCAGCTATTCTTGGCCTCGGGCAACTGGACTTGCGTGTCCAATCCGACGAACTGCAAGGGCCGACTCTATGCGTTCAACCTCGACGGCACCTACGCCAACGACCCGACTTGGACGAAGAAGGGCATCCCTTATTACAAGGTGTCTGGCTATCCCAAGAGCTACGCAGGCGAGGGGCGCTGGGCCTATTTCGCCGATGCGGATGGCGACGGAACGGCGGAGATCTACCACTCGTTTTCCGGTAGCGGCAGCAATCTGTGGAAGAAGGACGGCTCGGAGCATCCCCTGTCGGGCAAGATCAACTGGGGCGGCGCGCCGACCCTGGCGCCGGTCAAACCGGACGGCACGTTGGATCTGACTGGCAAGCTGCACGCGGTTGGTGGTCCGGTGGCAGACATCGACGGCGACGGCAAGTACGAGCGCATCGGTAACTCATCTGGCGGGCTGGCGATCTTCAAGGGCGGCAAGATGATGGACGGCTATCCGCTTAATATCTCGGCCGATCCGCCCATTATTGGTGACATCAACCGGGACGGAAAGCTCGACATCATCTTCACGTCGGGCAAGAACAACTCGGTCAATTGCTACACGCTCGGGGCCGGTACTTACGTTGAAAATCGGGTGCTGAACGCGGGCACACTCAACAGCACGGGGCGCAATCACTACCCGACCGGCGCCTACGATCCCTTTGAGCCCAACAATATTGCCAACAAGCCCTTCGATCCGAAGACGACGAAGGACCCGCTGAAGGACTCGCGCGCCTTCCGCATTTCGGCCTTCCGCGAAACCTACTCCAGCGGTGGTGGCTGGCTGCACAAGCTGCAGGCGATGCTGGGTGAAAAGGGCGACCGGGACTACTACGTGCTCTACGGCAGCATCGCGGCGGTGAGCATGCAGGTAATGGTGAAGGACTACGATCTGTACATGCACATCTTCAAGAGCGACGGCACGTTCTTGGCGACGCGTTCGAGCGCCAAGAAAGGCACGGCGAATGAGAGTATCTCCTGTCACAGCACCAACAAATGCCCGGCTGGTGCGCACATGTTCATCATCGAAGTGCGTGGCAAGGACGCCGGCAAGGACTTTGGACCGTGGCCATATTGGTTGACGACCCATTGGGCGCAGTGATGGCCATGGCTGGTCCGTTCGCACAGGGAGCGGCGGCGCGGCAACTTGCCCCGACAGGCTGAACGCGGGTATCTAGGCCCATGGATAAACGCACGCATCTCTGTCTCTGTCTGGTGATTGCGCTCGGTGCCTGTGGTCGACGCTTGCCCGATCCGGGTGCATCAGCGCCCACGCCGCCCGCCCAACCCGCTGCCCCAGCGGAGACAGCTGCCAAAGCTGAGAACGTCGCCCGTTCAAAGCCTGCCGATCCAAAGCCAGCCGATCCACAGCCTGCCGATCCCAAACCAGCCGCCGCTCCAATGGCAGGCGCGAAAGACGCAGCGCCCGGCTCGCCGACGGGGGCATCTGCTGTTTCGTCAGCGGGCGACCAAGCCGAATGGGCCGCCCACCACGGGGCACACAACCCCACGCCAGCGACTGGAGAGGTGCCGCCTCCTGTCGCCCCGCCGGTACAGCCCGGTACGGTGAGGGCTCAGGCCCCAGAGCCGACCCCAGCCCATACGGATCCAGCGCCAAGCTCGAAGGATATCGGCGGACAACAGGCATACGGCGCGGCGCAGGCAGGACGCGACGTGGTGACCTTCGTAAAACTCCTCAACGGCGGCGAGGTCACGCTCGATGAAGCGGCGGAAGAAGGCACCCTCTTTCGCGTTCGCTATCACGGCGAGGGCGACAAGCCAGTGAGGCGCACCGCCTGGGTCACAGCCGACGGCCGCTGGATCACCACGAACCGCGTCGATATTGAAACCCGGACCCGCCACCTCGAGCAGTTCGACACGTGGACCCGGTGTCTGCGTGACAAGGGCTTTCGCGCCTACCTCGACCCGACCCAGGACAAGTCCAAGGCGCAGACGCAGGAGCTCGGCCCAATGGTCAGCCGCCTCGCCGTCGACTGTAGCGGCGCGCGTCAGAAGCTCTGCAACCAGCTTGGTTTCTCGGCGTTTCCGACGCTGGTTTGGCAAGGGAAGTCAGAGGTTGGAGTCCGCAAGCG
Source organism: Myxococcales bacterium (assembly GCA_023954815.1). GTDB lineage: Bacteria > Myxococcota_A > UBA9042 > UBA9042 > UBA9042 > UBA9042. Next base: position 4,905 of record JAGSHB010000180.1, read on the forward strand.
GGCATGGATTCAGTCCAAGCTCGGCTGCCCGCTGCAGCTCAGCGCGAAGCTGTCAGCGCCGCCCAAGGTCGACCTGCAGCAGCTGGGACAGCGCGTGCTGAAACTCCACGAGGTCGCGACAGACCAGCCGGTGGATCTCATCAGCGTACGCCGGAGTGGGCCGGTCTACACCGTGGTCCTCGCGCGCGGCCGGCAACGCCCGACCCACATCGCGCTCACCATCTCCGGCGACGGCGCGTACCTGCTGCAATCACCCATCGATCGCATCGCGCAGACGCGGCTCTTGCGTCGCAACAGAAGGTTCGTCGGCTGCCTCGTGCGCCAGAAGACCAAGCTCTTTGTCGACTCCCGAGAGCCCAAGACGTTGCGTTGGTTGGCTGCGACGGCGCCCAATGCAGGAGGTGTCGTCATCGATTGCAGCAGCATCCGGGGCAAATCGATCTGCAAGGACGCCGGCGTGACAAAGTTACCTGCCGCGGCGCGCGGTGACCTGAAGCTGGGTCCGACTATCAGCGTCGAAGATCTCGAAGCCTTGTCTGGCTGCAAACGCTAGCGAAACGATCGCGTCTGCGAGCGCCCAGACCGTTTTCCTGGCGAGCCAGCTCAGCGCGCCATGCGCACCACCTCGAATGCGGCACCGCGGCGCAAGACGGTATCAAACCACGTCTGCCCGTCGTGCTCGTAGATGAGCTGTACGCCGCGTACCAAACCGGCGAGCAGGAGCTCGCAGGCGCGGTCCGAGGTGACCGGCCCAACCTCAGCGTAGGCTTCGGCTGCGGCCTTGAGACGGACCTCTGCTGGCCCGGAAAGCCCGGAAATATCGGAAAAAAGCGCGCGAACACCCGCTGCGTCCAAGGCGCCGCGGTACACATCGGGCAAGGGCGGCGACGGGTCGGACCCGTCCGGGTTGGGCTCGTAGGCCACGGTGGTGATGCCGCCGCTCTTTTCCGGGACAATCACGTCGCGGGAGGTTTCCAAAGGCGACGTTGGGCCATCAGTCATATTTGTTCTCCGTTCGGGGATGGCTCAGCTGGCACCGAAGGGTCCACGGGGGTTGGGCGATCGCGCAACGGCAAGACCGCGATCGCCTGCCCGGGCGCTGGGCAGGTGTACACGCACTGGCCGCAGCCGACGCACAATTTGTCTTGCACCTCAGGTTTGCCAGCTCGAAAGACGATCGCCCCGGGCACCGGACAGCGCTCACGACAGGTGGTGCAGACGAGGTGGCGATGGGCGAGACAACTGTCGGCGAACACATGGGCCGTACCGATGCGCGGACTACCGGCGGGATGAAGCGCGCCTGTGGGGCAGGCAGCGATGCAGGGCGGCACATCATGGTCAGGACAGCCGGTGCAGGGGACGCGACCGGGTGACAAGACAGGCGTTCCCGCGGCGGCGCGCATACGGGGGCTCGCCGGGCGGATCGCTTGCACCGGACACGCCACGGCACAGTCGGAGCAGCCCGGACGGCAACGCTGCAAGAACGTCGCTTCATCGACGGCGCCGGGTGGCCGAATCAGTGGAATTGGCGGGGCAGGTGGCCGCGCGGGAGCTACGGGAGCTAGTGGTGCGTCGCTGGGACGGCCCCGGTCTAGGGCTCGCTCGATCGCGGCGGCTGCGTCGGCAGCACGGGCTGCGGTGGCCTCTACTTTTTGAGCCGCAGCGGCGCTGGCTTCCGGAGCCGCGCGCCCAAATGCGCGCAGAAACCCACCGCGAAGGAACGCCCGCCTGCCTTTGTCATCACTGCTGGACATGCCGTCTCCGCCTTGGTCGCCATAGCCAAGCTACAGCCAACCACGCACAGGTGATAGCCCGCGGTTGGCGCAGCGGTCAGGGCTGGACAAGCCTAGCAGACTGCGCTTTTTCTCATTTTTTCGGAGACGCGCTCCGTGAGGCGCTGTCTGCTGGGAAGGGGAAGTCGCGGCTTGCCGCGACTGGGGGCGCTCGTAGCCCCCCAATAATGAAGAAAACTAGCAGCAGGCTGCGAGACTCATTTCAACTACGCCGCACGCTGCTAGGGAGCGGCCGGAAAACCGGGGCCATATCCGGGCTCGTAACGCTGGTCGTGGCCAGCGGACGAGGTGTGGCACTGGGTGCAGCTCTGCCGGTCGAAGTGACTGGTCTGCAAGCCCTTGGGGCCGGTGGGACCATGACAGCTTCCGCAAGCCGAACGCATGGCGGCGGCGTGCGGCATCTGAGGCGGCGCCGATTCAAAGGAGCGCGGACCATGGGTTGCAGCAGCGAGCCCAACAAACGTCGACTCCGACTCCGCGGGCCAATTGGCCGGTCCCCAGCGTGCGCTCACCTGCTCGACGTGACACTGCGTACAGTTCGTCATGAACCGGTGGCTCATGACGGATGCAACGCGGCGCTCCGCCCCCTTGCCCAGCACAACGCCCTTGCTGTGACAGGCCAAACACGCCAGACCGCCGCGCTGTTGCACTGGATGCGGCACGACCGGCGGCGCACCGTCGAATGCGCGGTTCTCCGTGCGCTTGGCGATGGCATCGAGCACTTCGGTGTGCGTCGCCTTGGCCTTGAGCGGCAAGCGCTTGGCGGTGGTGCCTTGCACGAGGTCGAGACGACTTCGCCACGCAGCATTGACGCCTCGCTGCTGCTCGCCGATTTCGTCGTAGCGCTTGGCGGTGGTGATCCCGTGAACTTTGGCGACCAGATCTCGCGGCATGTCTGCCGCTTGCGGTACAGCCCCGGACGTTCGCGAGCTGCCCGGCCCTGCACGTACGCCGACAACAAAGCCGGTCAGTGCGAGGCCGAGAACAACCGCAAGCGCCATTTGGCCAAGTCGATTATCGGATGATTCTGGCGAGGTCTCGCTCATGGCACACCCCCTAAACCTTGCTGAGACGGACAGCGCACTTCTTGTAATCCGGCTCCTTCGAGATCGGGCAGAACAAGTGCAGGGTCACGTTGTTAATCAGCAGGCGTTCGTCGAAGAAGGGAACGAAGACGGAACCCGCGACGGTCTTGCTGCGGCCATCGATCCACACCGGCATCACCACGGACCCGCGGCGTGACTCGATCTTGACCTTGTCGCCGTTGTTGACCCCGAGTTTCCGGGCGTCGACAGGGTTGAGCTCGACGTAGCTGTGGGGCATCGCGCGGCGCAGCTCCGGGACACGCATGGTCATCGTGCCTGTGTGCCAGTGCTCAAGTACGCGACCTGTGCACAGCCACAATGGGTAGTCCTTGTCCGGCATCTCGGGCGGCGGCTCGTAAGGCTGGAACCAAATCTGCGCTTTCCCGTCCTTGGTCTTCGAGTGATAGAAGTCGATGCCAGAGCCCTTCTTGACGTAGCTGTCGTCGAACTCGCTAAACCGGAAACGGGTCTCCCGCCAGGAGCCATCCTTCTGCTTGACCACGGGCCAGCGCAGGCCGTGGGCTTTGACGTACTCGTCGTAGGGCGCGATGTCCTTGTGCTTCATGGTGGTGAAGCCGCGGTACTCCTCGTGGAGCCACTTGTCGACGTTGACGTCGTAGTAGTGATTCCAATCCCAGACCGGCACCGACTTGCCCTTGTCGTCCTTGACGTCGAAGAGGAACTTGCCGTCCTTGTCCCGCATCCCGGCGAATCCGCGATCATACAGGCGCTTGGCCATGGCGATGGTCTGCCAGCAGTCGTCGCGGGCCTGACCCGGGGGTTCGACCATCTTGAACCACTGCTGGGTGCGCCGCTCGGAGTTCCCGAAAACGCCGTTTTTCTCAACCCAAAGCGCTGCGGGCAGCACCAAATCGGCCAGCCTGGTGGTCGCCGTCGGGTAGACCTCACTGACGATCAGGAACTTGTCCTTCATGCCCTCTTTGTCGTTAAAGAGGTGGTTGAGGTTGGGCAGACTCTGACCCGGGTTGGTGACCTGCACGTAGATCGTGTGCACATCGCCGCCCTTGGCCTTTTCCTTGGTGAACTGCTCCCACATCTTGACGGTGTGATAGCCCGGCTTCGGGTTGATGCGACCCGACGGCAGGTTCCACAGCTTCTCGCATTGGTCACGGTGCGGCTTCAGCTTGACGATCCGACCGCCCGGCAGCGCGTGCGCCAGGGTACCCACCTCACGAGCAGTGCCGCAGGCCGAAGGCTGACCGGTCAGGCTGGTGGGCGCATCGCCCGGTTTGCCGAAGTGACCGCTGAGCAGGTGAATGCCGTGGACCAGCGTGTTGATCGCCGTGCCGCGTGTGTGCTGGTTCATGCCCATGCACCACAGCGACGTGATCTTGATTTTCGGATCGGCGAACCGCTTGGCGAGCAGGCGAATCTGAGCGGCCGGCACACCTGACAGCTCCTCGACCTTCTCCGGCGTGTAGGCTTCCAGCTCCTTCTTGTAGGCCTCGAAGGTCATCGGCTTGCCGAAGAGACTCTTCTTTTTCAGGCTCGGGTTTTCCCGGAAGTTGCAGTGCTTGGCGACGAATTCTTTATCGTAGGTGCCTTCTTTCAGCAGCAGGTGAGCGATGCCATTTGCGATCGCCAAGTCCCCATGCGGCTTGAAGATCATCACGTGGTCGGCGTGGTCACTGGAGCGCGTGCGCCGGGTGGTGAGATCGATGAGCTCGACCTTTTCCCCCCGAGAGCGCCGATCGATGATCCGCGAGAACAAGATCGGGTGCATCTCAGCGGGGTTGTTGCCCCAGAGGATGATCGTGTCGGCCTCGTCGAGGTCCTGATAGCAGCCAGCTGGCTCATCGACGCCATACACGCCCAAGAACGCGGTCACAGCCGAAGCCATGCAGAGGCGGGCGTTCGGGTCGATGTGGTTGTTGCTGAGGCCACCTTTCATGAACTTCTGGGCGGCGTACCCCTCAGGGATGGTCCACTGGCCGCTGCCATAGAACGCAAAGCCCTTGGGATCCAGTTCGACCCGGTCGGCCATGACATCGATGGCCTTATCCCAGGAGATCGGCGTGAGCTTGCCGTTGACGCGCAGCAGCGGGGTCGTCAGCCGATCGCGTCCATAGAGAATGCTGCCGACGTGGTAGCCCTTCACGCAGAGCAGCCCCTTGTTCACAGCGGCGTTGCGCGATCCCCGAACGCCGACGACTTTTCCGCCTTTAACGGCGACATCAACGTGGCATCCGGTTCCGCAAAAGCGGCAAGGCGCTTTATTCCATGCGACCCCGCCATCCCCACCGGCAGGCGCTGGCCTCGTCGCGGGTGCGGCGACGGCCTCCGACTCGGAAAGATGCGTGGCGGCAGCGGCAGTGGCTGCAGCCATCGCGGTCGCCTTGATGAAAGATCTACGGCTGAAATCCGTCATGATTGACTCCCTATCACTCAAGCGGCGGCGGCGCCGGCGTCTGTGTCGAACCATACGTAGGCCACCTCTGCGAAGGTGACGCCCGTGATGCGGCCGAGGCGTTCAAAAAGGTCCCGATCTGCCCGTCTATCCGGGGTATCAGCGACAACCGGCAGTCGATTTCCGGCGCGCTCACCCAGCTCTAGACAGGTCATATTCGAAAGCACGGCGAGCGCTGCGGCCCGGTCCGTGTCGTCGTTACTGAGCGTGAGCACTAACCCGCTGATGGCCATGATTGTCTCCCGAGACGGTGGCTACCGTCCGCGCAGCCATGGCTAGGCCTCTCAGGCGACGTTTCAAGGTCGGCTTGATCAAGATCATGGATCCCGTGAACCGAAATCGCTTTGGCCTTGTAAGGCGGCGGTCGGCAACTAGCTTGCGCAGCACCGCTCCCTGCCGCCACATCCTGCGGAGCGTGTGAGGAGGCCCACGTGGGACAGCGAATCGTCACAGTCGCCGCCACAATCGTTCTGAGCCTGGGCCTCGTCGCCTGCCAGGGTCATCAGGACGGGGCGTCACCGACTCCCTTCAACGCCAAAGCTCAGGCTGCGAAGAAGAAATTTCCCGTTAAACTACGGCCGCGTACGGCGGGACCCGGCAGCGGTATCCAAACGCAGCTGACCGATTTCCAGGGCAAGCCTATCAAGGCGCCGTGCGGAAGCTGCCACGCGACCAAGGCCGAATCTCGTCGCCGGAAGGACGGAAACTCGCTCAAGAAGTTTCATAACGGCTTGACCCTGAAACACGGCAACTTGACCTGCCTGACCTGCCACAACGGCGATGACTACGACACATTGCGGTTGGCCGACGACACACCTGTGAAGTTCGACAAGTTGATGGACCTGTGTGGGCAATGCCATGGACCGCAAAAGCGGGACTACGACAATGGCAGCCACGGTGGCATGAGCGGCTACTGGGACCTGACAAAGGGCCCACGTACCCGCAATCAGTGTGTTCACTGCCACGACCCTCACGCACCTGCCTATGTTGGTGTGGTGCCGGCCCCCGGGCCCCGCGATCGATTCCTTAAGCAGCCCGTCGCACCGTCTGGTGCAGCGGCGCATCCTTAGGAGGACCTCTGATGAGCGAATCTGCTGACGGCGTCTCACGGCGCACCCTACTCAAAGCCGCCGGCGCGACCCTCGGTGCTGCTGCCTTTGCCCAAGCCCTCGCGCCACTTGCGAGCTGGGCGGATGGCATCTCCACCGAAGAGTTCTTGGCCAAGCACTACAAGGAGCTCACCCCGACTGAGCTCACGGCCACGCTCAAGCGGATTGAGGACGACACCAAGAAAAAGACCGGTGTCGACGTCAAAGTGACCGCGGACGCCCCGATGGAAGGGGTGAAGTTCGGCTACGCGCTGAACCTCAGCATCTGCATTGGTTGTCGGAAGTGCGCGGAAGCGTGCCACGAAGAAAACAACCACGATGCGCGGACGAACAACAGCTATATCCGCGTATTTGAGATGGATAAGGGCTCGATCGACTTCGCAAAGGGGTCCGTCGACTACGTGCATCCGGTCCCGCAGGAAGACAAGTTCTACATGCCGGTGCAGTGTCAGCAGTCCGACAACGCGCCCTGCGTCAGCGTGTGCCCAGTGGAAGCGACGTGGAAGGAAAAAGACGGCATCGTCGTGGTCGATTACGACTGGTGCATCGGTTGTCGTTACTGTGAAGCGGCCTGCCCCTACCACGCGCGCCGTTTCAATTGGCACGCGCCGCACGTAGCTGCGCAAGACATCAATCCGGACCAGGGCTACCTATCCAATCGCCTGCGCCCGCAGGGGGTCATGGAGAAGTGCCACTTCTGTTTGCATCGCACGCGTAAGGGCAAGCTGCCGGCCTGCCTCGAAGCCTGCCCGACCGGTGCCCGCGTGTTCGGCAACCTGCTCGATCCCGACTCCGAGATCCGCTGGGTGCTCAAGAATAAGCGCGTATTTGTCCTGAAAGAAGAGCTCGGCACCAAGCCCTCCTTCTTCTACTTCTTCGACGAATAAGACGCGCCCGTCGCAAGCCACCGCCCGACGATGGGCGTAGGAGGCGAAATGAGTTCAACCGCCGAAACCAGTCACGCAGTCAGCTATCCGCGCTTTCTTGTCCGCTTGTTGAGCGTGGCGACAGATGGTGGGCTGCCGTTTTACGCCTGGATGACCTTCCTCACGGCCGTCGCGCTTGTCGGCGCCAACGCCTGGGCCCACCAGGTCGCTGAGGGCATGGCGCTGACCCACATGACCGACCACGTCTCGTGGGGGCTGTACATCGCCAACTTCACCTTCGGCGTCGGCCTCGCAGCTGGCGGTGTGATGATGGTGATCCCGGCCTACCTGTACGGCGATCGCGCCATGGCCGACGTGGTGATTTTCGGCGAGATCTTGGCGATCGCGGCGATCGTGGTGTGCATCGGATTTGTCGGTGTCGACGTGGGGCGCCCCGATCGCATCTGGCACATGATTCCGGGCGTC
>JAGSHB010000215.1 GCA_023954815.1 Myxococcales bacterium
ACGACAACAACCCCTGCACCTCCGATAGCTGCGACAAGAGCAAGGGGTGTCAGTACAAAAACGTCGCAGGCAAGTGCAGTGACGGCGACGCGTGCACCCACAAGGACACGTGCAGTGCGGGCAAGTGCGCTGGCCAGAAAGGTGCGTGCAATGACGGCAATGTCTGTACGACGGACGCCTGCGACAGCAAGACCGGGTGCAAGCCCAAAACGGTCAAACCCGGGCCGTGTGACGACGGCAGCAAGTGCACCACCGGCGACAAATGTGACCCTAAGGGCGCGTGCGTGGGTCTCGGCAAGAATTGCAGCGACGACAATTCATGCACGCTCGACGGCTGCGACGCCAAGACAGCGAAGTGCACCCACACCGACAGCGGCGACGGAGTGCCGTGCGATGACGGCAATCTGTGCACGCTCAGCGACAAGTGCGTCGGCGAGGTCGCTGGCAAGTGTATCGGCAAGGCCACGAAGTGCGACGACAAGGAGAGCTGCACCAACGACAGCTGCCAACTCGGAAAATGCGTCTTTGCGAAGAAGTCTGACAATGCCTTCTGCAACGACGGCCAGACGTGCACCACGACGGACCGTTGCATTGGCGGAAAGTGTCAGGGCAAGCCGCGCACAAATGGGAGCTACTGCACCGATGGGAACACCTGCACCGCCGCCGAGAGCTGCGTTGACGGCAAGTGCGCCGCTGGGGGCGCGCTGAAGGATGGGTCTGTGTGCAGCGATGGCAGCACCTGCACAATCGGCGACGCTTGCAAGAGCGGAAAATGCACCGGGCAGCCCAATGCGCCACTGTGCGATGACGAAAATCCCTGCACCATCGACGTGTGCGCACCGCACGATGACAAAGCTGGCCCCGGCGGTTGCACCCACAAGCCGCTCAAAGACGGCGCAGCGTGCGACGACGGCAACCTCTGCACTGGCCAAGACGCGTGTGACAAGGGCGCCTGCAAACCGGGCAAGGATCACTGTTCGGGCGCCGGAGTGGCGCTTGACGAGCCCTTTGATTGCGGCAAGCCGACCGCTTTCGTTATGGATCCGGTCGTCCCGGCAAATCAGACTGGGTGGCACATCGACGGCACGCCGAACCCGCCCGGGTACGCGTCGAAGGGCTGCTCGCTCAACTACAACGATGGCAAATCGTATCCCGGCAAGACCAAAGGCACGGCGACGAGCGGCCTGATCAAGGTGCCGAGTGGATCTCCGACGCTGACCTTCAACTCGTATCATGGGGTGGAGTCTTCGTCGTCGTACGACAAGCGGTATGTGGAGATTTCGGTCGACAACTTCAAGACGAAGGTCAGCACCCAGCTGTCCAATAGTGTCGGCAAGAAGGTGTGGACGAAGAACACCGTCAAGCTGGACGCCTTCGCTGGCAAGAACATCAAGATCCGCTTTGTCTTCGATAGCGTGGACAACATCAGCAACGGCACGACCGGTTGGTTCATCGACGACTTGCTTATCGGCCTAAAGACCTTGCCGACCGTCTGCAAGATCGACGCGCACTGCAACGATGGCAGCCCGTGCACCGTCGGCAGTTGTGACCCCAAGAGCGGCAAGTGCCTGCAGAATCCGGGCGGCGACGGTGCGGCATGCAATCCAGCGTACAAGGCGTGCACAGAAGGCGGCTTGTGCAAGGCCGGTGTGTGCAAGGCGTTGGCGAAAGACTGCGACGACAACAAGCCCTGCACGACGGACTCCTGTAACCCCAAGAGCGGCGAGTGTGAGCACGTCAACGTCAAGGGTGGCACGCCGTGCGATGACGGCAACGCATGCAAGCCCAAAACGTTCTGCAACCCCTATGGTTCCTGCAACGGTCCGACGATCAACTGCAACGACAGCGACGGCTGCACGTATGATAAATGCGACAACAACACGGGCTGCAACCACGTTCCACAGCCCGCGGGCACCACCTGTGACGACGGAAACAAGTGCACAGTCGACCAAACGTGCAAGGCAGGAAAATGCCAGACGGGGCCACTGAAGAACTGCGACGACAACGACAAGTGCACCGCCGACTCCTGCGACAAGCTCAAGGGCTGCACCTACACCGTCATCAAGGGCTGTGGCGCACCGCAGTCACTGCCCTACAGCGCGGACTTTCAGTGTGGGTCGGCGGGTTCCAAGGCTTGGGTACTCACGCCAAGTCAGTCCCTGGGATCGCCTGGGTGGTGGGGAATCGACGGAACGCCGTCCCAGCCGAAGCCGCGTTCGCCGTCGTGCACGCTCAACTTCAATGATGGCAGCGACTTCAAGTGCAATGGAACCAAGTCTTCCCACGGTACGGCCAAGAGCCCGGTCATCAACTTGGCTGGCGCCGTCAAGCCACAGATCCAGTTCTACCTGAGCGGTACGTGGCGTTCGTCCAGCGCGGAAACACTGCAACTGCAGGTCAAAGAGTACGGTCAAGTCTCGTGGCAAACGGCTGGTACGTACAATCACTCTGGCACGTCATGGCAGCTGATCTCACGTAACCTAACCGCGTGGTCTGGGAAGTTCATCCAGATTCGATTCAACTTTACTGTCTCGAGTTGCTACAGCACCACCGGACAGGGGCCGTTTATCGACGACTTGACGATCAAGGCCACCGGCTGCAACAGCGACAAAGACTGCAAGCAGGACAGCAACCCCTGTACCAACGAGTTCTGTACTTTCACCAAGAAGTGCTCGACCCAGAAGCTGTCGTTCAAGTCGTGTGATGATGGCAGCACCTGCACGACCGATGACGCATGCAGCGACGGTAAGTGCCTGGGTGTTCAGAAGAAGTGCTCCGATGGCAACGCCTGTACGGCCGACTCCTGTGATCAGCTCGCCGGGTGCAAGAACGTGCAGATGCCCAGCGGGGCCAAATGCGAGGACGGCAACTTGTGTACGACGGGCGATACATGCCAGCTGAAGCTCTGCAAGGCAGGCATGCCCACGGTCTGCAACGATAAAAACGCCTGCACAGTCGACACCTGCGACCCCAAGGCAGGTTGCCAACATAAGGCTGCGCTAGATGGAACGAAATGTGGCGACGGTGAGTGCAAAGCAGGGAAGTGCGGCGGTGTCGGCACCAGCAGTGTCATGTACAGCCATACGGCGACACAACTGTTTCACCTCGATGTGGCCAAGCTGCAGATCAAACCCATCGGCAAATTCACGTTCGACAAGTTTGCTGGCAACGTTGGGGACGTCGCGCTCAACGGCAAAGGGCAGCTGCTCGCGGTGACCGATGCCCACTTGTTTCTCTGCGATGCATCCAACGCCAAGTGCGTGTGGCGACTCAAGATGCCGACCTTCCTCAACGGCTTGACCTTTGTGCCTGCTGGCATGTTTCACCCGCAGAACGAGACGCTCATCGGCGTCTCTCCGGACGGCGGCTGGTATCGCATTGCTTGGGATGATCTCTTGCCGTCAGTGGTGAAGGTCGGGAGCTACGGGTCGCCGTACAAGTCGAGCGGTGATGCAGTCTCGGTGCCGGGGATGGGCACGTTTGCCACGGTGACTGGGGGCTTCGTGGGTTCCAATGACATGCTCGCGTCGGTCAACCCGAAAACCGGCAAGGTCATCAAGATAATCGGGCAGCTTGGCGCCAAGCAACTGTGGGGCCTCGCCTGGGGCGGTGAAGCGCTATGGGCGTTTGGCTCATCGGGCGATGTGTACGCAGTCGACCCGAAGACAGCAAAGATAGGCGGTCAGTCCAAACCGGTGCCCGGCGCGCAGTGGTGGGGCGCTGGATCTAGCGGCTTGTGAGCTCTTTTTGATACCCCAAATGCCCGGAAATGGCCTTGGAAGCCCGTTTGGGGGCGATCTGGGTCGCGGCAGGCATAAGAGGTGGACCCCGGCGACATCGGCCGTCCTGAGGGCATTTGCTTGCGACTGGCGCTCCGCCGCCATTGCAGACCGGCACGCGCCCCGGCATCGTGCAGCGCGCTTCTGGCCGCATCGGTCGTGAGAGCACTGGAGGGACACATGAGCATACAGATCGAGACCCGCGGCGACGTCACCTGGCTGACCATCGACGACGGCAAGGCAAACGCCCTATCCACGCAACTCGTTGCTGACCTCGGCGGCGCCTTGACCGAGCTCGCTGGCAAGACGAAAGCGCTCGTCATCGCTGGGCGGCCCGGGCGATTTTGTGCGGGCTACGACCTGAAGGTCATGATGGCGGGCAAAGATGCTGCGTCAGCGCTCACAGCGGCCGGCTGTCGCGTCATGGCGCAGCTGTATACGTTTCCGGCACCCGTCGTGGTGGCCTGCACAGGGCACGCCATGGCGGGCGGCGCACTTCTGCTGCTCTGCGGCGACGTCCGCATCGGCGTGGAGGGGCCGTTCAAAATCGGCCTGAACGAGGTCCAGATTGGCATGCCACTGCCGCAGTTCGGCATCGACTTGGTCACGGACCGACTCGACCCACGCATGGTGACCCGGGCCACCATGTGCGCGCACACGTTTGACCCAGCTTCGGCCGCGTCCGCTGGCTTTTTGGACCGCTGTGTCGCGCCAGATCAGCTCGTGGCCGCTGTGCAAGCCGAGGCGGAGCAGCTCGCTCAGCTCGGAACCCTCCCCTACGCGCGGACCAAGCTTGGCTTACGGCAACATACAGCCGACAAGATGGTGGCTGAGGTCGACGCCAATCTGGCGGTTTTGCTGGGTTGATTCAGCCAGCCCGCGACCTCATCTGCGAGCGCCGGAGCCACGACCTGCTTACCGCGATACCATCATCAGGGCATTGCGGACTTCGGCGCCGGCTGCAATTTGCCTGCGGAACCTGCGGAAGGTCGGGTGGGTGCACGCTCGACAGGACTGCCTGGAACGACGGGAACGAGGCCGGCGAAATACTGCAGGTCGGTGAAGAACGCGCGCTTGCCGTCGGCGCCCTCCCCGCGCTGCGCGGCGGCGTTGATTGCTTGAATGAAGGGATGCGTGCGGTGGCCGTGAACCAGCTGAAGCATGCGCACGGCACCGGATCGGTCGCCGCGCGCCGCCGACAGGGTGATGTCGAGCAGGCCGGTGCGGATCTTCTGCTCGTAGCGCTCCGCGTCGGTGGCCCACGGCTGCAATCGCTTGTCCATCCAGGCGACGAGTTTGTCGAGCACGGCGGCCCGCCGCTCCGCCTGCGCAATCGGTGACGAGTACTCGAGGATTGGGCGGTCGTCGGTGTTGAGCGCCACGTCGTCAAACGCCCCCGCGCGCGGCCGACCGGCGAATAGCAGCAGCATGGTAGCGACGTGGTCGAGGTAAGGATCTACCGCCGGTGCGCCACTTTTCAGCGTGGCGATGCGGCGAGCCATCGAACGTAGCGACGCCCGCTTGCCCCCTGCCCGGCCGACCAGCCCAATGACCGGGCGGTGCATCATGAAACCCAGCCCCAGCTGCCAGACCTCGCCGTCGGGGAACACTTCAAAGAACGAGGCGGCAATGGCGTCGAGGTCCTCGCTGGCTAGTTGATAGATGGGCAGCCATTGGCAGAACAGGCCCTCATCGCCGAGCGTGCGACGTACGTTGCGGAAGTGGTCGACGCTGTAGAGCGCCGCCGCGCCGGCCTGCCAGGGCACAAAGAGGTCGCCGATGACGACGTCGTAGCGCCCACCGCCGTACGCGATGTGGTTGCGGCCATCACCGACGACGAGGTCAACTCGAGGGTCATCGAGCACCTTACCGTTGTAGGGTTGGAAGTGCGCCTCCGCCGCCACGACCTCGGGCACTAGTTCGGCGACAGTGACTCGTTTGACCGACGTGTGAGCCAACGTCGCGCTCGCGGTGATGCCCGTGGCGAGGCCGATCACCGCGACCGATGTGGGGTTGGGATGCATCAGCAGCGGTAGGTGGCCCAAGCGGCGTTCGAGGATCGCGTGCGAGCTTTGGCCGAGGTTGTAGAAGTTGTCGATCTTAAGCGCTAAGTCACCGAGGCGTGTCTTGACCACCGCCACGGTACCCGAGGCCCCCTCGTGCAACGCAATCAGTCGCTCCTGCTTGCCGACATATTGCGGCGGCGGCGTGGTCGCCGCTACAGCCACAGCGGCGGTCGCGACGACCAAGGCAGCCACGCGGAGCGGCCATGGACGGCGGTGCGCTCCGAACAGACGTGATCCGGCGACGCCGAAGACGACCGCGGCATACACGCACGCGATCAGTGCCAGGGTCCCGAATAGTCCCAGCCAGGGTACGGCGACGAAGCCCGCGAACAGCGACCCAGTGATCGCGCCCAGAGTGTTCCAGGCGGTCAGTGTCCCGATGACTGCACCTGCGCGGCCAGGGCGTTGGCGTTCGAGCAGCTTCCACGACAGCGGCAAGACCCCACCAGCGATCACAAAGGGCAGCAACAAGATGGATGCGACGAGGCCCAAGCACGCCCACATGTACCCCGGCCAACCCGCCTTGATGGCCCACGCGTCGAAGCCCGTCCGCCATGCAAACAACCAGCCAGCGGCGACCACAGCAGCCCCAGCCAGAACCGCGGTCCACAGCAGCGCGCGCGGTCGACGCGATACGAAGCGATCCAGGCCCGCAACGGCGAAGCTGCCGAACGCCAGCGCGAAGATGCAGACGCCCGCGACCAAGCTGTAGGTGTAGACCGAGTTGTGAAAGGTCAGCGCGAAGATGCGGGTGAATGCGACCTCCGCGGCCAGCGTGCAAAATCCCGAGGCGACCACAACAGCTATGAGCGGATACCACGTGGTGTCGACTGCAGCCGCGCCACTTTCGGCCGCTCCATCGAGGCTGTCCGCCCCCCTGTCATCAGGCGACGAGGACGCGGTCGAATCGGATCTTGCCGCTACGGACAGCTGCGTCGACAACCCCCATGCCAACAACGCCACGCCCAAACCCACGGCGACCGCTGCGTACATCGTCCCTTGGACACCGATGAGGGGCGGCAACCAAATGCCGGCCAGCCACGTGCCAGCGACCGCGCCAAGGGTATTGGCTCCGTATAGCAGCGCCGCTGGCCGCAGAAATCGCTCACCGGGTCGATCCAGCAGCACCCCTGTCCGACCGAGAACCGGCAACGTGCCACCCAAAGCGATCGCGCAGGGCAACAACGCGACGGCCGCGAGACCAACGCGGGATAGCGTCGTGGCGACCGCGTGGCCCGACGTTAGGGTCGCCAGCGTAGGATAGACGGACTCAAGCGCCGTCAGTAGTGGGCGAACCGCCAGCGCGAACAGCGCAGCAGCAGCCTCAAGCGCGGCATACCACGCCAGCGGCCGCGGCGTACGGTCGGCGACCCGGCCGAGCAGCGCGTAGCCCAGGCCCAAGCCTCCAAAGAACACGGCCAGGACCGTGGCTGCGGCCTGCGTGGTGTTGCCGAGCAGCAGCCCGAACCAGCGCAGCCAAACAAGCTGATAGCCCAGCGCCGCCGCCCCTGAGAGCAGAAACAACGCCGCCAACGCTGCGAGGCGAACAAAGCGCGACATGGTGCTGGAATCAGAACGCATAGGTAGATGGGGAACGCGAGCCAACACAGGCCGTACTCAGGGCTGAGAACCGAGTTTCGATAGGGGCTCTTGTCGGAGATTGGGCTTTCAAAACTTGCTCCACGGCGCCGCTAGCCTCTCGCTGCGCTCTCAATAGATCAAGGCACCCCCCACGACGGAACGCAGGTCGCTGTTTCGAGACACCTCGCACTGCAGCCGACGTCGATGGAGACCGTTCGCTCTCCGCGCCGCGCTAAGGCATCGACGGACACCGGCGATGATTTCAGTGATCTAGCGCTCGGCGACCACTTCGCGCGTACGCAGCGACATCCCACCCTCGTTGAGCATCCCCACTATCGCGCTCCCCTCACGCTCCAGCCAGATGATCTTCCCTGCCCTGCCGCGCAACACAGTGACAACGCCTTGTGCGCTTCGAGAGGCCCCCATGACCACGACTATCCGACCTCAACTCCTCCTCACCGTCATCTGCTTGACGCTCGGATGCGGCCGCGACCTGTCCCAACAAGAGACGGAAACCCTCATCGCCATGGCCGTACCGGCGGAAGGGATGTCGCGCATGGCTTCGCCCAGTAATGCCGTCGCCGACGATCCCGCTGCCGCCGCGTTGGGGCAGAAGATCTTCTTCGACAAAGGCTTCAGTCATGACGGATCAGTGGCCTGCGCATCTTGCCACGTGGCCGACCAAGGATGGAGCGACGACCGCGCCGTCTCTGTCGGGGTGCAGATGCGTAAAGGCGGGCGCCACTCGATGCCAGTGCTCACGGCCGCTGACCAACGTTGGTGGTTTTGGGACGGACGCGCGGACTCCATGTGGTCGCAAGCCATCGCCGCCATGGAAAGCGAAGACGAGATGGATTTTAGCCGCGCCGAGGCAGCCCACTATGTCCTCAAGCGCTACGGCAAAGCGTACGCCCAGGTATTTGGGTCCGTGCCAAACCTGAGCGGCGTGCCAGCGCGAGCGAAACCCGGGCTGGGCGGTTGGGAACAGTTGTCGCCGACGCAGCGCACACGCGTCGAACGGGTTTTCACCAACATCGGCAAAGCGCTGGAGGCATACGAACGCAAGCTCGATTGCAGCGACACACGATTTGACCAATGGGCCAAAGGCGCAGTGACCATGACGCGCCAAGAGTCCGAGGGCGCCGCAAACTTCATTCGCGAGGGGTGTGTGGACTGCCACTCGGGCGCCAACTTCTCGGATAGCGAATTCCACAACATCGGCATCGGCTCCAACGGACCAGCCCCCGACTACGGGCGCCAGACGGGGGCCATCGCGCTCGCTCTGAGCCCGTTCAATGCTGCAGGAGTGTACTCAGATGATCGCAACTGGGGCGCCGCCAGACTCAAGGCGGCCGCTGCTGAGCAAGGCACCCTGGGCGCGTTCCGGACCCCATCGCTGCGTGGCGTGGCCCAGCGTCGGTCGTTTGGACATCGAGGCGACCACAGGACCTTGCGTGACTTCCTCAATCACTACGACAGGCTGCGCCCCCAGCCATCTGCCGTGGGCCAACTCGACCCGCTGCTGCGTGGTGTGAACGTGCGAGGCGAGCGGTCGATGGAGGCGTTCTTGTCCATGCTGAACTGTCGCCCTGTCCCGGCGGCGCTCACTGCCCACTGAGTCCGCTGTCGCCATCGATAGACATGCTGCAGAGGCTGATGGATGAC
>JAGSHB010000225.1 GCA_023954815.1 Myxococcales bacterium
CCGGCCCCTGACGCTGCGCCTGCACCTCCGGCTCCAGACGCTGCGCCTGCGCCTCCGGCCCCTGACGCTGCGCCTGCACCGCCATCAGGCGATACAGCGCCACCGCGGCCTGGTGGAAACAAGAACGACGAGAAGAAGCCGGACGATACGGCCCCGCCGCCGCCGCCTGCAGGAGATGCTGCGCCGCCGCCCCCGGCGCCAGGTGACGAAGAGCCGCCGCCCCCACCCCCACCAGGAATGGGCTAGGAATCGGAGACCGACATGAACATGAGACGTCCGGTAGCTACAGTTCTATCCATGGTGATTGCCCTAACGCTCGTCCTCAGCGTTGGAGTGAGCACAGCTGAGGCCAAGAAGCCGAGTGCACGCGGTCAAAATCGCATCAAGGTCGATGACTTCTCTTCATCGGGGAGCTCGGTCGATCTCGGCGTTGCTGAGATTGAAGGGCGTATTTTCAAGCCCGCTGTCTTTTTTGTGTTGGCGCGGTCTGACTTTCAGTACAAGGCGATCAAGTTCAAGCAGTCTTTTGTCGATCGTATCGTCAAGGGCGCTCTTCGCCGTCCATTCTAACGGTCGTCTCTAGCCTCCCGCTATTGCTCCGATGCTTGCGCGTGGTCCGAGCTGGGGAAGGTTTGTTGTTCGGACACGCAAACTGTGGCTGGAGCTACACTTTGGCGCTCGTCGCCCGTTGCGGTCGACCAGCCATGTGGGCAGGATCCTAGAATTTGACGTTCAGTGCCTCTTCGACCAGCGCCGGCACGAGACCGCTCACGTCGCCGCCAAGACTTGCGACTTCGCGAACCAATTTCGACGACACGTGAAAGTTGTCCCGCTCGGTCATCAGGAACACGGTCTCGAGCTCCGGTAGCAGTCGCTTGTTCATCGTAGCGAGCTGAAATTCGTACTCAAAGTCCGTGATGCCCCGCAGCCCACGTAAAACGACCGGCGCGCCAGCAGCTTTCGCTGCGTTGACCATCAGGCCTTCGAAGAGAACGACGTCGACATTGCGCTCGCCGGTGAAGACCCGCTCGATCATCTCCTTGCGTTCCTCCAAGGAAAACAGGGCGGTCTTTGAGACGTTCTGGGCGAGTGCAACGATGACCCGATCGAAGATCTTGAGGCCACGATTGATGATGTCGACATGACCGTTCGTGATTGGATCGAACGAGCCCGGATAAAAGGCCACACGCGGGTTGCTCGTCATGGTTTGGGTCCTCCGCGGTCAAAGAGACTGCGCATTTTCTCGTCTTCATCGAAGGATGGGGTTGTGGATTGCCTCGGTTAGGGATGCTTCCAGCCTCCCCAAAGAACGAAATAGGCCATGTACACCAGCGGGTATGAAGCCCGCGCCGCAAAATCCTAGTCGCGGCGCTCCCACTCGTCGGCGAAGTCTCCGGCCTCCCACAGTTCCTCAAGTACACTGCTCGGATTGGCTAGGTCGTCGATCTCGTCCACGACAAAGACGTCACCGTGGTCGTCTTCAAGCAGGTCTGGGTCGATCTTGCCGCGGGCTTCCTTTCGGATCCGGTCCTGCTC
This sequence comes from Myxococcales bacterium, assembly GCA_023954815.1. Lineage (GTDB taxonomy): Bacteria > Myxococcota_A > UBA9042 > UBA9042 > UBA9042 > UBA9042. The sequence continues at coordinate 1,537 of JAGSHB010000225.1, forward strand.
CTTACGGTATTTTCGCCGCTCTTTGCGGATGTCGGACTTGTTCATCTTCGTGAACACTTTGCCCTGCGTGCGGGTTGTCTCAAAAGTGATCCATTGCAAGAAGTGGATCGGATGGAAGTGGTACAGGACGCCATCCCACGTATCGCCATACTGCAGATCGATATGTTTCGCCACGTCTTCGGTCAGCCAGATAAAGGGCGTGAAGCGTTGCACTTCTTTGGCAAATAGCGTCTTGAGCAGCCGGCCTTGGTCGTCTTTGAGCAGCGCGCGCTCAATGGCTTTGCCGACATCCTTACCCTCTTGGGCTGCGGCGAGGGCTTTGAACCAGTCGACCTGATCGCTCCACTCGCTGACGTGCCGGGTGATGCCCTTGTGCAGCCGGCGTTTGAGTCGATCGGCTTCGGGACCGCTGTCTTCGTAGAACTCCTTGATGGACTCTGCCTCCACCCGGCGATCTTCGCTCAGGAAGTCCCCGCGCATGACCTTGGCGCGTTCGTCGCCGTCTTGGAGGACAACCGCCCAGACATCGTCCGTGTCGATCTGCAGCGTCGGGTTTGGGTCAGCGTCGTATTCGAGCCAGTGGGCGCCATGTTGGCCGACCAAGTCGACGGCATCTCGCCAGCGGCCGTCCGCGAAGATCTCGATGTGTACCGTGCCCTCGCAGGACTCTCCGCCCATGCCGAGCAAGGGGCCCGCGCGACCGAGAACCTTGCCAGCCTTGACCAAGATGGCCTCTCCGCCCTCGGTCGACAGGAGCCCGACATTGCCAGCTCTCAGCGCGGTTGCGCCTTCGCCGACGGAGTTGGTCACGCGAGACACATCCGCGTCAGCACAGCCGACGGTGTCTTCATCCGTCACCGGGCCGTCGATCTCGCTGTCTTCATCATCCTCGTCGTCTTCGTCGTCCTCGTCATCGCGATCATCATCGTCGTCATCACGTGGATCTTTCTTCTTCTTCTTCTTCTTTTTCTTCTTCTTTTTGCGGCGCCGCTTTTTCTTGCGGCTACCGCCTTCTTCTTCCTCGTCTTCTTCGTCCTCTTCCGGAATCTCCTCTTCACCCTTGTCGACCTTGGTCAACGTCGCGAACCACTCGGGCATCTGGCCGATACCGTCTGGGAGCTTCTTCTTCTTGACGCTCTCCGGGTCCATGGCGAAGCGCTGCATGTGCATGTACAGCGAATAGAAGACGAATTTACGCTCCTTGTCCTCACGGGGATCGAAGTCGATCTCATGACGTAGCAAGACGAAGTTATTGGAACCACCGAGTGGCACCGGACCGTTACGCGCCGCGACCACGGTGCCGTCGAGCATCGCCCGCACTTCTGAGCCGACGCGGATCGGGATGTGGATACCGCCGTGCCAGGTGCCGTTGAGACCGACCGGAAAGTAGCCGCCCGACTCGTTACCGATCTCATTGCGCTTGTAGTACTGCGCCGCCAATTTTCGAATCTCGCGCTTGTTTCGCCAATTGGCGCGACTCTGCTTGCGGGTCCAGGCGACCGGGAAAGCGTTGCTCCGACCGGTCAGTCCGCTGACAAGACGTCGCCAATCGAAGGCAGGACCGGGATCTGCCTTCTCCGGATTGACGTGCCAGTGACCGTAGATGCCGACCTTTTCAGCCCGCCCACCGCCATCCACCTCTGGGATAAAGTGTGGCACCACCTCGCCGTCCGATGTCACCGGCACCGACAGATCGATCTTCGGGTACTGCTCTTTCAGTGTCGCGACAAGGGCGATGAGCGCCTCGTATTGCTCGTCTGTGTAGCCGTAGCTCATCCAGGGGTGGCCCTGAATCTCCATCTGCTCGACGGGGCGTTCACCCTTGCCCTTGGGCGGGGTTGAGCTCTTGAGGTGGTTGAACAACATGCAGTTCATGTCGACGCCGATGGAGCGATTGTTCCAGGCGCCCGCGTGCATGGTCAGGCTGGCGGTGTCGGCCCACTGGTAGATGGTGCCGTCCCAGTCGATGCCAAAGTGTGACGACAGTCCGCGATTGAGCAGCACGCGGTAGCACACCGCCGAATCCGGGGTGATATCGGCGTGGATGATGACCATGTCGACGCGCTCGCGCACGGGGCCAGCGTCGCGGGTGCGGACGATGCCTTTGTCGGTCTTGATCTTGCGGGGACGGGTCAGCTCGCGGCCGTTTTCCTCGTTGAACTTATTCTCGAACCCTTTGCCGCCGTCCTTGTAGTTGACGATCTTGACGTCCGGGATGAACACCCGCTCGCCGGAGACGATGATGTTGCCGCCCTTACCTTGATGACTGCTGGTGGCGCTCATTCGTCACCTCCACGACCGAAGAGTCGGCCCAGAAGCCGGAAGAAAAATCGGGTGATGAAAAACAACAGGAGCAGCGTGATGAGGCCCACGATCACAAGCACTGCGATACCGACGTAGACGTAGACCTGATAGCCCAAAGCCTCCTGCGCAGAGACCAGGATGTCCGTCACCCCATCGATGACGGTCTGCTTGATGGTCTTGGCCTCGGTGACAGGCACCTTCATGACCTTGGAAGACTCTCTGATCTTCTTGCCCTTTTCTGTGGCGCCGCGAACCTTGATCCGGAGCGCCAAGGACTCCTCGACCTCGTCTGGCACTGGGTGGGTAAAGTCAATGACCACCTGACCGAGTAGTTCGTTGCCCAAATCGCCGATCTTCTGGGCTAAAAGCGCTTCACTGCGGGCGCTGCGGTAGGTGCCGCCGGTCCGCTCCGCGAGTAAGCGCAGGCGCTGCAACTCGTCGCGCCGCGCCAAGCTGCCGATGCCGAGGGAGAAGATCTTGATCTCCGCCGACCGAGCCAGACCCAGCCACTTCGTCGCCTTCGCCCGGAACATCGACTGCTCTACAGTAATCCGCCGGTCCAGCGCTTTTTTCACGCACTTGCGCCGCTTCTTGCCCTTGACCTGCCGACAACGGCGCGGCGGCCGGCGCTTGCACAGCTCGATATCGTCGAGATAGCCGTCGTGGCCGTCAGAAATCAGAATCAGCGCCTTCTGCTCGCCGGGTCGGCCTTCGCGCAGCAAAATGCGCAACGCTTCGTCCATCGCAGAGGTGCGGAAATCGAGCTTTTCGCCGTTGTCTGCGCGGTCTTCTCGGTCCTGCAGCGTGCGCTTGAGATTCTTCGGCATCAGCGAGCCGTCACCAAATCCCTCCAGCCGGTCCGTCGGGATATCGCAGTAGCGCGTTGGGTCGTAGAACGATTTTCCGAGGTTGAACAGGCGCGGAAACTTGCCGCGAAAGCTCGTCATGGCCCGGTCGCTGACGATCTTGGCCAGGGCGCCGGCGTCACCCTGGAGGCCGCAGAGATCTGTACCGGCGGCGATGTCCTTCCCCTTCGGACCGAGGGTGATGTCTTCGCCACTCAGGGCAGCCGCGCGAGCTTGCGCACACTTCGTCGCGATGGTCGGGCTCTCTAGATCCTGCAGCTCTCCGGTGTAGGAGCGCAGCCCCACAGCGCCCCGAATGCGGTCGCTGTACCAGAGGACATTGACCCGATCGTTTTTGCCAAACTGTTTGAGGAGCAGGCCGACCGCTTCGCGCAGCTGCGGGCCCAAACTGCCGCGTTTGAGCGCGGGGTGCTCATGACCGGCGACAACGATGACCGCTGACGTCGCCACACCGGCCTTGCTCGATACCCAGAGCTTGCCTTCCTTCGCCTGGGGCGCCTCAGGATCTTTGTTTTTGAGGAGCTTACCTTCCTTAAACACAACGAGTGGCGGGCCCGCCGTGCTGGTACCGCTGCGAATCTCAAGCTTACGGATGGCATCGAGTTTGATGGGGCGCGTGCCACGACCGATAATTGTCGCAAGTACCCGAACTTTGGGCCATGCACTGGCGTCGATCTGATTGATGCGCACTTGGGGCAAGCGCACCCGAGCCGGTCCCTTTGAGGCATAGCTACCCTCGGGGAGCACCACGGCCAGCCCCAGCACCAACAACCCCAACACTGACAGCCGCAGTGGCGACGAAGCCGGGAGTCGCAAACTGCCGAGGCAACTGAGAAGGTGGTGGCGCGACGTCATGCACCAAACCGAAGTGCAGAGACAGCGACTTCACCGAGGTTTTGGCGATCGGATGAGGAGCCGTCGACACGCATGGCGATCAGTCTCATCTTGTATTGACCGGGGACGAGCGTCTCATAGGGGAAGGGCTGCTCGATGTGGCGCTCCTCACCGGGAGACAGTGTGCACACCTCCGCGACGTGACGCTTGTCGTGGTGAGTCGTGACAACGGTGACGTGACAAGGGCCGCCCGCGTCCTCCCGCAGACCGACGAGCAAGGGGAGGCCAGGAAACAGTGGAGCGGTCGGGTCCCAGGTGATTAATTCGCGTTGGTGCGAGAGACCTCCAAGACCAGCAGCTACAGCTCCGCCGGTCACCAATTGAAGGAATGTGCGTCGCTCCATCTTCATGGTCTGAGGCTAGCGTTCAGCATGCGAATCGACAAGGCGGTTAGGAGAAGTGGTCAACCCGGACCGTCGAATGATGGTGCGGGGTTCAGCCACGGGGCCGCACAGCTGAGGCGAGCGGTAATATCGGCGGTGTAAGACAGAGTGTTCGGCCAGCGCCGACCAGATGATCTGGCTGGTAGCCGCCGCCGAGCTGTCTGCTCAGTTGCCGTGTAGATAGCCTTGCGGCTGACCGGCCAAGCGATGGCTATCGACGTCCATCTGCACCCCTTGTCCAACCTCCACAATGCCGATTGGCGTAGCCGGTGCAATGCCGCCCAGCGTGGCTGTGACATCGACGTCCCACGGCGCGGTGATCAAAAGGGCATAGTCGTCGCCACCCGCTGCGCAGCCGTCCCGCCAGTTCCAGCCGAGCTCTGTGCATAGGGCCTCGCGGTCCGGGCTCATCCAGTTCGGTCTCGGCAGCTGGATCCGCAGCGCGCAACCACTGGCCTCCGCCATTCGTGCGGCGTCGAGCCACAGCCCATCGGAAACATCCATGGCCGCGATTGGGCCGGAAAGCTGGGCCAAAAGCTGGCCGGCGGCAACTTGAGGAGTCGGCCACAGGTGTGCCTTGATACAGGGCTGAAGCAGGGGGTCCTCGCGACCATGGAGTAAGGCATGCAACCCCAGGGCGGCCTGGCCCACCTCACCGACAAGCCAAATCCGGTGACCGGGTTGCGCAGCGCTACGAGTGAGGAGCTCATCGGTCTGTACGCCGACCGCTGTCACGGTCCACCTCTGCGGTCCACTTCCAATACCGATGTCTCCGCCGATGACCCGCGCGCCGAATTGGCGACACGTCTGCGCTAGGCCCAAGGCCGCCTCAAGCAAGTCGTCGGCGTCGTCGTTGGAATTGAGATCGAGGGCAACCAAGAGGTGACGTGGTGACGCCCCCATCGCCGCTAGATCGGACAGATTTACGGCGGCGGCCCGATGCCCAATCGCTTGCGGTGGTGTTTGATCGACCAACCAGTCTTGCCCAGCGACGATGCTGTCCACTGTCATGACGGCGCGCCCTGGCAGATCGACTACGGCCGCATCATCACCCGGCCCGAGGACGACTTCCTCGTCGAGGTCCGGGCGCCACAAGTCCAATAGCGCTTCGAGCAGGGCACGTTCGCCCAACTCACTGACGGTGGTCATCGATGACTCCAGCTCATTCGGATGGTGGATCGAGTTCGTCCAATGCACGCACAAATCGCACGCGACGGGCGAAGCGTTCGGAGCCCAGGCGAGACTCCAACTGGGCGACTTGGCTGAGTTCGTCCGCGCTCAGATCTGCTGGGCTGTCGAGCAGCAGAATGTACCGCAGATCACCGCGCCCGGTCCGTTGGCGCGGCATCCCTTGGCCGCCGATGCGAAGCTCCCGGCCGCTCCAACTCCCCGGAGGAATACGAAGGCGTTGTGGCCCAGAGAGGGTCGGGACTTGTCTCGTGCACCCGCCGATCGCCTCTGTCCACGTGAGCGGCAATTGGCAGATCAAGTCATCGCCTCGGACTTCGAGTAGGGGATGGCTGGCGATTTTTGCGGTGACGATGACGTCGCCCGGTGGTCCGCCGCCAATCGGGCGCTCACCAGCGCCCCGCACACGCAGTGTCGCCCCATCGCGCATGCGCCGGGGAATCTTGACCTTGATGTCACGCCTGTCCTGCAAACGACCGGAACCACTGCAGTCCGCACAAGGAGCAAGCAGCACTTCACCGCGGCCATGACAGAAGTTGCAGGTCTGCAGCTGTCGGCGCAGCCCCACCTTCACTTTGCCTGCGCCATCACACACGTGACAGCCGGGGTTCAGCTCCGGTTCCGTGGTCCCGATACCCGCACAACCGCCGCAAGTCGTCTCGTAATCCACCGCGACCGGCCAGATACCACCCAGAGCAGCCACATGTAGTGGCACCTCAGCCTTCACGCGCAGATCACGCCCACGCTTTTGCAAAGGCAAGGCCTTCGGGCGGCGGCGCAGCCTGCCAACTAGCCCGTCGATTCTGTCCAAAGCGCGCTCTGCACGCGGATCGTCGACCAGCCGCAATGGGTCCATGAGCACGAGTTTACGGTCGTATTGTTCCCGTTGGGCTGCGTCGCTGAGCTCCCCGTAGGCGGCCGCAATGAGCTGAAACCGTTCCGTCGCCGCGCGTGAACCACCCCGCAGGTCGGGATGATAGACGCGCGATAGCCGGTGATACGCCTCTTTGAGACGCTTGGGTTCGGCATCCACGGGGACGCCGAGCACGCGGTAATGGTCGGGTTGGTATTGGGCCATGCTGAGCCGGCGGAGCGAGCGCGAGAGCGCGTTCGATGCCTAGCCAAAGTCCTTGTACATCACTTCTGTGATGCGGAAGGAGGAACGCTCAAGCTGCTTCAGCGCCTCACGCAGGGTCTCGATATCGCCCGCGTCGGTGGTGCGACGGGCCAGATCGAGATCGTCACGGATCTGGACCAACTCGGCTTCGGTGAGGTAGTGGGAAAGCTCGTTGAGCGAGCGCTCGGTCGTGTAGATCAAGCCGCTGAGACGCTTGACCAGCTCGGCCCGCTCCATCGCTTCGCGATCGGCCTCTTCGTATTGCTCTGCGTCGGTCAGAATGCGCTCGATGGCCGCTTCGCTGAGCCCGCTTGTCGCACGAACGCGAACCACGTGCTCACGACCGGTACCCAGATCTTTGGCCTGCACAGACAAGATGCCGTTGGCGTCGATGCTGAACGTCACCTCGATCTTCGGAACACCGCGCAGTGCGGGCGGAATACCGACGAGCTCAAACCGAGCCA
>JAGSHB010000296.1 GCA_023954815.1 Myxococcales bacterium
AAACGACAGTGGGGTAGGGCGCGGATGATCGGCGTCAGTCTCCGGACTTGGCGACGTGGCCGAGTGATTGGCCAGCGATTCCAACGTCCACGCGCATCAACCCGCGCTGATTGGCCTCGGTAAAAGGCGGCACCGACAGCAGGGCGATGTACAGTTTGGTGGCGCCGAATGTACCGCTACCGAAGAGCACGTTGGCATAGATGTGGTCGGTGGCGCGGAGGAAGGGCCGCAGCTTGTCCCCGCCCTTGGGCAACACCTCAATCGCGCTCTCTTGCAGCTTGAAGTCCTTCACCCGGTCTAGGCAGACGTACAGGTTGCCTTCCACATCGAACGCGAGGCCATCACCGAACAGGCCAATACCGGCCGCGACGGTGGTGCGCTTGCCAAACTCACCGCCTGTCAGCGGCAATTTGAACAGGCCCGCAACCGGTTTGTCCACGGCCAACTTTGCAGCGTGGTTGCACAGCAGCGCGGTGTTTTCGGTGGTCACATAGAGCGTCTCCCCGTCGGGTGCCAGCGCGACCCCATTGGGCCCGCCTTCCGTGGCTAGGTCGAAGGTGTGGCGTGCCTTCACGGTGCCCGTCTTGCCATCGACCCACATCAACTTGCCGAGGCAGGGGTCGCTGAAGATGACGTCGCCGTTGGGCAAGACCGCCAGGTGATTCGGCGCCCCCAGTTCAGCGCCCTCATCCTTGTCGACGATTGTCGAGACCTTGCCGTCCTTGGCCATCCGGCGCAGGGCCTTGCCCTGTGAGTCGCAAATCCACAGCCGGCCAGCGTCGTCGTAGGCCACGCCCAGCGGTTGTACAATCGCGTCCCCCGTGGTCGGCAGGACGGTGGTCTTGCCCGCAGCGCCCACCTTGGCGAGGCCACCGGGAATCCCGACAATCAGCACGTCGCCGCTGGGCGAAAACGCTAGATCTTCAGTGCTACCGACCACTTTTTGGCTGGTCAGCACACTGTCCACATCACCGAACGCCTCGGCGCCGAGCGGCGACGTGACCTGGGTGTCCAGGGTGAACACACGCTCTGCCTCTGCCGTGCCATCGGTTGCTTCTACCAAGACACGCAGCTGCTGCGAGACGGGCGCCGGGCCGAGGGTCCACTTCACAGGCACCGTGCCGCTGTCGTTGAGCTTGAGCTCCGCTGGCTCGATGCTGCCCCCGCCGGCCGGCACATTGAGTTTGATGAGCGTGCCTTCGACGGCGCCCTTGAGCACCACGGACAGGTCCAGCGTCGTTCCCGCGACCGCGTCCGACGGTAGGCCTGTCACTTCAAGGCTTCCGACGCCGTTGGCGGTGCAGGCCGTCAGGCTCAGCGCCAGGGCGGCGAGCCACAAGCGGGCTGCTGGGAAGCGATGGCGTGGCCGGATGATCATGTGGACTCCCGTTTGGCGCGCGGAGGGTACCGTTGCCGCGGTCAACCGACAATGAACGATCTCAAAGAGTCCGCCCGAACCCCCAGGTCATCAAGGCTGCGCGATGGGCTCCGGGGCGTTGCTAGCCCCCCCCCATAGAAAAGAAAACTAGCAGCGTGCACGGGCAGAAATTTTAATTGCGCCGCACGCTGTCAGGGATGGGGAAGTCGCGGCTCGCCGCGACTGGGGGCGCTCTTAGCCCCCCCATAAAAAAGAAAACTAGCAGCGTGCTGCGATAGTAATTTTAATTACGCAGCACGCTGCTAGAAGTACCAGCGCAGGTGGCCGGTGAAGCCGCCGAAGCCGAAGCCAACCTTCGGGATGAGCAGGACGCTGGGCCGGTACTCGAAGACGAGGTCGATCGGAACTGGCTTGAACAGGAGCTCCAGGCCGATGACGCCCGACACGGCGAGGATGAGCGGATCTCCAATGACGGCGCCGGCGCCGATGCCAGCGTTCCAAGCGACGTCGAGAACGCTCCCCGTGGCCAAGGGTGGCATCTCAAACAAGTAGTCCGCACCTACATGGAGCCCGCCGAAGTCAAAGCCGTTGCCGCCCACAGTCACCTGCAGCGCCGTGGAGGTCCCGAGAAAATATTTGCCAGACAAGCCGTTGGTTGTCGTGCCGCTGCCGACGCCGACGCCAAACTTGCCGCTTTGGCGGATGTTGGAAGCGCTCGCCGTCGCGGCAGCTCCGAAGACGAGGGTGAACGCGACTAGCATCGTTGCAAGTCAGTTGAATCGCTGGCTCATGTAAATACTCCTTCCTGCTGCGCTGCATCGAGCGCTCGCTGTGCGATTGAGGCGTAGCCATCCCAGGAACATCGGTCTTGCATACAACCGCTGAATCCGCGCCGGAGTCGGTCCCTACGTGCCCCAGCCGCCGCCGCCGGGGGTGTGCACTTCGATGGTGTCACCGGCGTGCAGGTGCAGCCTGACTTTGCCGCCCACCCGCACGCGGCTGCCATCGGCGCGCACCAGCCAGTTTTCGCCTTTTGCGCCGGATTGTCCGCCCGAAAGTCCCCAAGGCGCGAGCCGTCGCCGCTCGCTCACCACCGTGACCTGTACCGGAGAGAGGAAGCGAATGGCCCGAACGATACCCTCGCCGCCGCGGTGTTGCGCGCGTTGGTCGGTTTGCCGCAGGGCGTAGCGCGCGACTCGCACCGGAAAGTTGTGCTCCAGCGCCTCGACCGGGGTGTTGCGCGTATTGGTCATGTGGCATTGCACGCCGTCCGCGCCCGGGCCCATCGGGCCGCCACCCGCACCGCCAGCTAGGGTTTCGTAGTGCACAAAAGCGTCGCCGTCGGGCAGTTGACCACCGAACAGCAGGTTGCTCATCGAACCGCAAGATGCCGCCGGGATAACCTCTGGGGCCGCCGGAGCGAGCGCCCCCATGAGCGCATCTACGAGGCGCTGCGACGTCTCCACATTGCCCGACGAGACCGCACTCGGCGCCTGCGCGTCCACGATTGAACCCGGTCGGGTGAGCACTGTAATCGGGCGCATGAGCCCCGCGTTGGCGGGCAGGTTCGTCGCGTGGTCATCCGCGGGTTGCATGCCGCCGGCCAGCGCACGAAAGACATAAAATACAGCGGATACGGCGATGGCGCGGACCGCGTTGAGCGGCCCTGGCGACGCGTCTGGCGCTTCCCGCAGGTCGACGACGGCGCTGTCGCCACTGATCGACACACTCACCGGGATGGGCACGGATGCGTTCGTGAGCCCGTCGTCGTCGAGTGCGTCAACAAATCGCCACGACCCGTCTGGGAGGGAGCGGAGCACTGCGCGCATACGGCGTTCGGCGTAGTCCAGGAGACTTGCCTCCAGCTGTCCGGTCGACAGGTCAGTCGCGTCGCTGTCAGTTACTCGGGCGCTCGCATCGGCCGCCCCGCCCGCCAAATCTAGGAGCAGCCGTGCGCCCACATGATTGGCGGCCTCCTGGGCCCGCAGATCCCCCAAGCGCTCAACCGGCATGCGCGATGCGTTGGCGAAGGCTTCGCGCAGGGCTGGCGTGATCCGCGTTGGCCCGACCCGGAAGCCCTCGTCATCGATGGTCAGGGGGCGAGGACGACCATCAGCGTCGATGGGCGCCGGCATGGAGCCAGGCGTGATCCCGCCCACGTCCGCGTGATGGGCGCGATTGGCGACATACCAGCGGGGCTCGAGCTCATTGCCCACAAAGACGGGCGACACCACCGTCACGTCCGGCAGGTGTGTGCCGCCCATAAAAGGGTCGTTGAGCATCCAATCATCGCCGCGCTGCATCGGACCGGCGGCGATGGCAGCGGCGACACTGGCCGGCGTCGAACCCAGGTGAACCGGAATGTGGGCCGCGTGGACCAGCATCTGCCCAGCACCGTCGAAAATCGCACAGGAGTAGTCCCGTCGCTCCTTGATGTTGGCCGACAGGGCCGCGCTCTTCAGCGCCACGCCCATCTGTTCTGCGATGGCCGCGAGCCGTTGACGATGGACCTCAAGATTCAAGCTGGTGGCGCGCTGATGACCTGAATTTTCGCGGTCCAGGGCCATTGTTGACTTGTCGTCCACCGCCCCGTCGAGCCCGCTCTGGCCCGGGCCAGGGCCGGTCTGGTGCAGGCCGTGTCGAGCCGTGCAAAGCCAGTCGCCGGTGGGCAGCTCCTCGGCTCGCCAGCCGGCGGGTAGCCACAGGGTCGCCGACCAAGTCGAGATGGCCACAGGTCCGGTCTGAACAGCGTCGCCGTCGTCGCCGTCGCCCGGCATCTGCGGCGCTGCGACGTCGTCCTCGGCACGGCCCGATCGCTGTGGCCCGCGGAGCTCTGCCCGTAGCGCGACCCACTCCAGCGGTCCCGGGAGCGTGAAGCCGTAGCGCGCCTGATGGACCGCGAGGAAGCCGCGCCGCAACGCGCTG